>JAKISM010000001.1 GCA_021648585.1 Devosiaceae bacterium
AAAGTTTCTGATCGTCGTCCCAACTATTTATTAGTCAATGCCGATGAGTCCGAGCCGGGAACTTGTAAAGATAGAGAAATTTTACGCCATGAACCGCATCTTTTAATTGAGGGTTGTTTGCTTGCCGCTCGTGGTATGGACGCGAATTTGGCATTTATATATGTGCGTGGTGAATTTATGCGTGAGCGCCAACGGCTCGAAGCAGCAGTTGAAGAAGCGTATGATGCAAAGCTAATTGGCAAGAATAATATCCATGGTTGGGATCTCGATATAATCGTGCATCACGGGGCAGGGGCTTATATTTGTGGTGAAGAAACTGCCATGATGGAAAGTATTGAAGGTAAAAAAGGCCAGCCACGCCTAAAACCACCTTTTCCTGCTGGCATTGGTATTTATGGCAACCCGACAACCGTTAATAATGTAGAATCTATTGCAGTTATTCCAGAAATTTTACGACGTGGTGGCGATTGGTTTGCAGGTTTTGGACGTGAGAATAATACTGGCACAAAACTATTTTGTGTTTCAGGACATGTGAATAATCCGAGCACCTTCGAAGAAGAAATGGGCGTTAATTTCAAGGAAATGATTGATAAACATTGCGGTGGTATTCGTGGTGGTTGGGATAATCTTTTGGCAGTAATTCCCGGTGGCTCGTCCGTTCCTATGGTAAAAGCTGATTTAATTACCGATGCAACAATGGATTTTGATGGATTGCAAGAAGTTGGATCTTCGCTTGGCACTGCGGCAGTTATCGTTATGGATAATAGCACCGATATTATTAAGGCAATTTGGCGTTTGTCCGCTTTTTATAAGCACGAGAGTTGTGGGCAATGCACGCCTTGTCGTGAAGGCACTGGCTGGATGATGCGCATTATGGAGCGTATGGTTGAGGGCAGGGCGCAAAAACGTGAAATAGATATGTTGTTTGATATTACTAAGCAAATTGAGGGGCACACAATTTGTGCGCTTGGCGATGCGGCGGCATGGCCAATTCAAGGGCTGATTAAAAATTTCAGACACGTAATTGAAAAAAGAATTGATGATTACACTTATAATTCTGACAAAGATGGAGCTGTTAGCTCCATTGCGGCGGAATAGGGGTTTAGGGCATGGCGCAAATTAAAGTTGATGGCAAATTGATTGAAGTTCCAGATCACTTCACGCTAATGCAAGCGGCAGAAGCGGCTGGGAATGAAATTCCTCGTTTTTGTTATCATGAACGTCTTTCAGTTGCTGGAAACTGCCGCATGTGTTTGGTTGAAGTAAAGGGCGGCCCACCAAAGCCACAAGCTTCTTGCGCTATGGGAGTTAAAGATTTACGCCCAGCACCCGATGGCTCACCGCCAGAAATGTTTACCAATAGCCCAATGGTTAAAAAGGCACGTGAAGGGGTGATGGAGTTTTTACTTATAAATCACCCGCTAGATTGCCCAATTTGCGATCAGGGTGGTGAATGTGATTTGCAAGATCAAGCAATAGCTTTTGGCTTTGATAAATCTCGCTATGAAGAGAAAAAGCGCATTGTCGATGAGAAATATCTAGGGCCATTAATTAAAACCATAATGACACGCTGCATTCATTGCACTCGTTGTGTGCGCTTTACAACCGAAGTTGCTGGAGTTTGTGAATTAGGACTGTTGGGGCGTGGAGAAGATGCTGAAATTACTCCTTATATTGAACGCGCCATGTCAAGCGAATTGCAAGGTAATGTAATTGATCTTTGCCCCGTTGGTGCGCTTACTTCAAGGCCTTATGCTTTCACTGCCCGCTCGTGGGAATTACATAAAACTGATAGCATTGACGTAATGGACGCTGTTGGTTCTGCAATTCGCATTGATGCACGTGGTTCAGAAGTAATGCGTATAGTGCCAAGACTTAATGAAGATATTAATGAAGAATGGATTTCAGATAAAACTCGCTTCATTTGGGACGGCTTAAAAACTCAGCGTCTTGATAGACCCTATATTAAAAAGGGCAAAAAGCTGGTTGAGGCAAGTTGGGACGAGGCTCTTGGCACTGTTGCCAAAGCAATGAAAAAGGCTGGCAACAAAGTAGGGGCAATCGCTGGTGATCTTGCTGGCGTTGAAGAAATGTATGCGCTCAAGAAATTATTAGCATCTGTTGGTTCAAACAATGTTGATTGCCGTCCAATAAATTCAGCACTTGATGCTAATATTGATAGAAGTGCTTATATATTTAACCCAAGCATTGCTGGTATTGAAGAGGCAGATGCGATTTTGATAATTGGTGCTAATCCTCGTTCTGAAGCAACAATATTAAATGCTCGTATAAGAAAAACATGGCTAAAAAATAATATGCCGATTGCGCTGGTTGGTGAACAAACTGATCTAACTTATGATTATCAGCATTTGGGTGATGATGTTGATACGCTAAAAGCATTGGCAACTGGCTCGCATAAGTTTAACAAAATCTTTAAAAAAGCTAAAAAACCTATCATTATTGTTGGCGAAAATGCAATTTCACATGCAGATGAAAGCAAAAAGCTTGGGCGTGATGTTTTAGCAATGGCTTTAATGGTTGCAAATAATGCAGGTGCATTCACAGATAGCTGGAATGGCTTTGCTTTGTTACATAATGCAGCAAGCAGAGTTGGTGGCCTAGATATTGGTTTTACCCCTCAAAATGGCGGTGTTTGCTCAGCGGATCAAATTAAATTGGCAGGCAAGGGCGAGCTTGATATGTTGTTCTTGCTTGGCGCAGATGAATTTGACATGCAAGCAATGGGTGAGAGTTTTGTTGTCTATATTGGATCGCACGGTGATGCTGGAGCGCATAGAGCCGATGTTATTTTGCCAGCTTCAGCTTACACCGAAAAATCAGCCACTTATGTTAATTTAGAAGGGCGAGTGCAAATGAGCAACCGTGCTACTTTCCCACCCGGTGATGCAAAGGAAGATTGGGCGATTATTCGTGCTATTTCAGGTAAATTGGGCAAAGCATTGCCGTTTGATAATCTAAATGAATTACGCCAAGCGCTATATAGCGAGCACGAGCATTTAGCTAATATAAATGGCATAAATGCAGATAATATTTCAGCTAATATTTCTGCACTTAAAAAGCTGGCGAAAATTCCAGCTAAGGTTAAAAATGTTGAATTTATTTCAGCGGTTAAAAATTATTATCTCACAAATCCGATAGCACGTAGCTCAAAAACCATGGGGCAATGCGTGCAAGCGGCGAATGAGAGAGAACAAGCGGGGCAGGATAAATAATGGAATTTATAGTTTCAGCTTTAGATTATTTGCTTGGCATTCCATTTTTGGGATGGGGCGAGAATATTGGTTTTATTTATAAGGGGCTATTATTATTAGTTGCCTTGTTAATTTTCATTGCATTCATTTTGCTTGCCGATCGTAAAATTTGGGCGGCAGTGCAAATGCGACGTGGGCCGAACGTGGTTGGGCCTTTAGGCCTGTTCCAATCATTTGCCGATTTGCTAAAATTTGTGTTCAAAGAGCCAACAATTCCAGCCTCTTCTGACAAGTTTCTATTCCTATTAGCACCATTTATCACCGTGATGTTAGCGCTTGCGGCTTGGGCAGTTATCCCGCTAGATTATGGTCTGGCACTGGCTGATATTAATGTTGGAATTTTATATATTCTCGCCATATCATCGCTTAGCGTCTATGGCATTATTATTGGCGGCTGGGCATCAAATTCTAAATATCCATTCCTCTCAGCGCTTCGTTCAGCGGCACAAATGGTCTCGTACGAAGTATCCATTGGCTTTGTGATTGTTACGGTTCTGTTGCTAGTTGGCTCGCTTAATCTCACCGATATTGTTATTGCGCAAAGTGAAATGGGGTTAGCCTATATGCTTGGTGTGCCATGGATGAATTTTCTCAATTGGTTCTGGTTGCCGCTATTCCCAATGTTTGTAATTTTCTTTATATCATTGCTTGCCGAAACTAACCGCCCACCATTTGATTTGCCAGAAGCTGAAAGTGAATTGGTTGCGGGTTTCATGGTCGAATATGGCTCAACTCCTTATATGATGTATATGCTTGGTGAATATGTGTCGATTGTTTTAATGTGCGCTTTGACCGTGATTTTGTTTATGGGTGGCTGGGCAGCCCCACTAGAAATTGCACCATTTACTTGGGTTCCGGGAATGGTTTGGTTCATTCTAAAAGTTGGCATGGTATTCTTTATGGTATCTATTGTTAAAGCATTTGTGCCCCGTTATCGTTATGACCAACTAATGCGTTTGGGCTGGAAAGTGTTTTTACCAATTTCAATTTTCATGATTTTTGTCGTGGCCTTAGTGCTACAGCTTACGGGCTGGGGCTGGCATGGCGGATTGGCGTGAGGGGTAAGAAAATGAGAGCATTACAATTTCTAAATTCACTGCTTTTGAGAGAATTTGTTTCGGCATTTTTCCTCTCAATGCGCTATTTCTTTTCGCCAAAAGCCACGATATATTATCCGTTTGAAAAAGGGCCAGTTTCACCTCGTTTTCGTGGTGAACATGCGCTAAGGCGCTATCCCAATGGAGAAGAGCGGTGCATTGCTTGTAAATTATGCGAAGCGATTTGCCCAGCGCAAGCTATAACTATTGAAGCTGGCGTGCGTGAGAGCGATGGCACAAGGCGCACTACACGTTATGATATTGATATGACCAAATGTATCTATTGCGGATTTTGTCAAGAGGCGTGCCCAGTTGATGCGATTGTTGAAGGGCCAAATTTTGAATTTGCCACTGAAACACGAGAAGAATTATTTTACGACAAAGATAAATTGCTAGATAATGGCGATAGATGGGAACGTGAATTGGCTAATAATATTAAACTAGACGCACCGTACCGATGAGAGAGAAAAAATGACCTTAACACTATTCTTTTTCTACCTATTTTCAACCGTGTTGATTGCATCAGCTGTGATGGTTGTTGCCTCACGCAATCCAGTTCACTCTGTGTTGTTTTTAATATTGGCATTTTTCAATGCGGCAGGTCTATTTTTGATTGCTGGCGCTGAATTTTTGGCGATGGTTTTAGTCATTGTTTATGTTGGTGCGGTTGCGGTTTTATTTCTGTTTGTTGTGATGATGCTCGATATAGATTTTGCTAAGATGCGAAAAGGCATATTACAATATATGCCGATAGGGGCATTTATCGGGATAATATTGTTTTTAGAATTGGTGTTGGTTGCTGGTTCTTGGATTATGTTACCAGAAATTGCCAGTTCAAGCGCAATGCCAATAGATAATAGTATTTCAAATACTAAAGCATTGGGGCAAGTTCTATACACTCGTTATGTGTTCTTATTTCAAGGGGCAGGAATTATTTTGCTAATTGCAATGATTGGGGCGATTGTTCTTACCTTGCATCACAAGCCCAATGTTAAACGCCAAGATATTGCTGATCAGGTGGCACGTGATCCCAAAAAAGCAGTTGAAGTGGTCAAAGTTAAAAGCGGTGAGGGTTTGCAATAATGGAAATAGAAATTGGACATTATTTAGTCGTAGGTGCAATATTATTCACCATTGGGGTTTTTGGAATTTTCTTAAACCGCAAGAACGTCATTATTATTCTTATGTCAATCGAGTTAATCTTGCTTGCTGTGAATATAAATTTCGTAGGCTTTAGCGCATCATTAAATGATATAGCGGGGCAGGTTTTTGCTTTGCTTATTTTAACGGTGGCGGCGGCAGAGGCGGCGATTGGTTTGGCGATATTAGTTGTATTCTTTAGAAATCGTAACTCAATTTCAGTTGACGATGTCAATGTGATGAAGGGGTAGGGGCATGATACAGGCGATTGTCTTTTTCCCATTAATTGGGGCGCTAATTGCAGGTTTTTTTGGCCATAAGATTGGTCATAGAGCTTCTGAAATTATCACTTCTGGCTTGTTGGTTGCAGCTGCTATTCTTTCTTGGATAATTTTTATTCCAATAGCTTTTGGCTCGGGTGCTGGCGAGGTAGTTAAAGTTGAAATTATGCGCTGGGTGCAAGTTGGTGATTTAGATTTGCGCTGGATATTGCGCCTTGATACGCTTACTGCCGTGATGTTGGTGGTTGTGACTTCTGTTTCCTCGCTCGTACATATATATTCCATTGGTTATATGGCGGACGATCCATCTCGCTCTCGCTTTTTTGCCTATCTCTCATTATTTACCTTCGCCATGCTTATGCTGGTAACGGCTGATAATATGTTGCAAATGTTCTTTGGCTGGGAGGGCGTTGGCCTTGCCTCATATTTGCTTATTGGTTTTTGGTATAAAAAGCCTTCGGCAAATGCCGCCGCTATTAAAGCATTTGTTGTTAATAGGGTTGGGGATTTTGGTTTTGCGCTTGGTATATTTGGCGCATTCGTATTGCTTGGCTCGATTGATTTTGACACGGCATTTAGTGCCGTTGATGGTGCAAAAAGCGTAAGCGTGAGTTTTTTTGGCGCTGAATTAGATGCGCTAACCATTGTTGCTCTATTATTATTTATGGGTGCGATGGGAAAATCTGCACAATTCTTGCTCCATACTTGGCTTCCCGATGCTATGGAAGGCCCAACTCCTGTTTCAGCGCTCATTCATGCCGCAACAATGGTGACAGCTGGCGTATTTATGGTAGCTCGCCTGAGCCCAATTTTTGACGCTTCTCCCTTTGCAATGTCGGTTGTTTTGATTGTTGGCGCAATAACAGCATTTTTTGCCGCAACTGTTGGTTTGGTGCAAAATGATATTAAGCGAGTAATCGCCTATTCAACTTGCTCGCAACTTGGTTATATGTTTGTGGCGCTTGGCGCTGGGGCTTATACGGCTGGTATTTTCCATCTATTCACACACGCTTTCTTTAAGGCGCTATTATTCTTAGGGGCAGGCTCGGTTATTCATGCCATGCACCACGAGCAAGATATGCGTAAAATGGGCGGTTTGCGCAAAAAAATCCCGCTAACTTACGCCATGATGCTAATAGGAACTTTAGCGCTTACGGGTGTTGGTATTCCGGGGACTTCATTTGGTTTTGCTGGTTTCTTCTCAAAAGACAGCATAATTGAAGCGGCATATGCAGTTGATGGCTGGCAAGGTACATTTGCATTTTGGTCATTAGTTATTGCCGCATTATTCACCAGCTTTTATTCTTGGCGCTTAATTCACATGACCTTTCATGGCAAAACTCGTGCTGAGCAACATACCTATGAAAAAGCACATGAAAGCCCAATTTCAATGATGATGCCGCTTTATTTATTAGCCATTGGCTCAGTAGTTGCAGGGTTTTTATTCTATGATCAATTCTTTGGTAAAGAAAAATATATCGAAGGCTTCTTTGGTCAATCAATTATTATCAGTTATGCAATTATTGATGCAGCGCACAATGTGCCAACTTGGGTAAAATGGTCAGCAACTTATGCCATGATGCTAGGCTTTGTAACCGCTTTATGGATGTATATGCTTGCGCCATCGGTGCCAAACAAGTTGGCAAAAGCTACGCCGTTTCTATATAGGTTCTTGCTCAATAAATGGTATTTTGACGAATTATATGATGCGATTTTTGTTAGGCCATCATTTCGTATTGGTAATTACCTATGGAAGAAAATGGACGATAAATTGATAGATGATATGATTGTTGAGGGTTTGGGTCGTAGAGTTAAATCTATAACTGGTAGAGTTGTTAAAATGCAATCTGGTTATCTATATCATTATGCCTTTGCAATGTTAATCGGAATTGCCGCACTTTTGACGTGGATGGTTGTTGCAGGGGGGCTGATATAATGATTTTTGCCAATAATATTCTCACCATCATTACGTTTTTGCCACTTTTAGGTGCGCTATTTGTAATGATTGTACCGGGAAATGATAGGTTAGCCTATGCCAATATTAAGCGCATTGCACTGGTTACAACGCTAGTTACTTTTGCTCTTACTTTAGTTATGTGGTCGATGTTTGACCCGCAAAATACCTCGTTTCAATTTGTGCAAAATCACGAATGGATAGGCAATGTAATTGGTTATCGTATGGGGGTTGATGGCATTTCAGTGCTGTTTGTTGTGCTTACTGGTTTGCTTATGCCAATGGCGATTTTAGCTGGTTGGGATAGTGTAACAAAGCGAGTTCGTGAATATATGATAGCGTTCCTTGTGCTTGAAACACTAATGCTTGGCGTGTTCACTACGCTTGATTTAGCAATGTTCTATGTGTTCTTTGAGGGCGGTTTAATACCAATGTTCTTAATCATTGGTATTTGGGGCGGCAAAAACCGTGTTCAAGCATCATATAAATTCTTTTTCTATACGTTTGTTGGCTCGGTTTTAATGTTGTTGGCTATCATGGCGATGTATTGGTATGCAGGCACGCTTGATATTACAAAACTATTAAAAGTTCAGTTCCCACCCGAAATGCAAATATGGCTGTGGATTGCTTTCTTTGCTTCTTTTGCAGTCAAAATGCCTATGTGGCCGTTTCATCGTTGGTTGCCAGAAGCACACGTGCAAGCGCCAACTGCTGGCTCGGTAATCTTGGCGGCTATCCTGCTTAAAATGGGCGGCTATGGTTTTTTGCGCTTTTCATTACCAATGTTTCCAGATGCATCACTTTATTTCGCCGATTTCGTATTTTTCCTCTCGGTTGCCGCAATCATTATAACTTCGCTAATTGCTCTAGTTCAGACAGATATTAAAAAGCTAATCGCTTATTCTTCTGTTGCTCACATGGGCTTCGTTACAATGGGAATTTTCACTGCTAATGTTTACGGTATTGAGGGCGCAATATTTCAAATGATATCGCATGGCTTTATTTCGGGTGCTTTGTTTATTTCGGTTGGGGTAATTTACGATCGAATGCACACTCGTGAGATTTTAGCCTATGGTGGCTTGGTCGAAAAAATGCCCAAATACGCTTTTGCCTTTATGGTATTTACTATGGCAAATGTTGGCCTGCCGGGAACTTCGGGTTTTGTCGGTGAGTTTTTGGTTTTAATTGCGATTTTCCAAGTTAATGTATGGTTTGCCGCTGTTGCAACCTTAGGGGTTATTCTTTCTGCAGCTTATGCGCTTTGGCTTTATCGACGAGTGATTTTTGGTGCATTAACAAAAGAATCGCTGAAATCCATTCTTGATATGAACCCTCGTGAGATGGCAGTGATAGTGCCGCTTCTTATCTTAACGATATTATTTGGGTTCTATCCCGCTCCAATTCTTGACACTATTGCTCCATCTGTAGAAGCATTAGTCAATCAAATATCTCAATCAGTTGGCATGGGCGCTGAGCCTATATTGCCACATTAGGAAAATACGATATGAACTCTGATATTATTAGCTTTTCTTCATTAGCGCCAATCTTTCCTGAGCTGATTTTAACCATTGGGGCGTTTGCCATTCTTATGGCTGGCGTATTTATGAAAAAGCAGGTTAGCGCTAGTCTTGTTGGCGTAGCAATCGGACTTTTAGTAGCCGTTGCCGCTCTTATATTAGTATTCCCATCTGATGGCGTAATATTAAATGGTGGTTTTATTCAAGATAGTTTTGCCCGCTATATGAAGGTTTTGGTTTTAGCAGGTTCTGCTTTTGCCTTAGTGCTTTCGCTTTCTAGTGCAAATGAAAATGCCCTTGATAAGTTTGAATATCCAGTGCTTATTTTGTTTGCAACTATTGGCATGATGATTATGATTTCTGCCAATGATTTAATGTCACTTTATATTGGCCTAGAAATGCAGGCTTTATCGCTTTATATTATTGCGGCAATGAAGCGTGAAAGTTCAAAAGCTAGTGAAGCTGGTTTGAAATATTTTGTGCTTGGCGCATTATCTTCTGGCATGTTGCTTTATGGCGCTTCGCTGGTTTATGGCTTTACTGGACAAACACAACTAGATGAAATTGCAAAAATCATCGCACTTGGCGATAGATCAATCGGGCTGGTTTTTGGTTTGGTATTCTTGCTTGCAGGCCTATCCTTCAAAATTTCAGCCGTGCCATTTCATATGTGGACACCAGATGTTTATGAAGGTGCGCCAACTCCTGTTACTGCATTTTTTGCCTCTGCGCCAAAAATTGCAGCTTTAGCCTTGTTAATCCGTGTAGTAACCCAAGGTTTTGAGCCAATATCAAGCGATTGGCAACAAGTGATTATTTTCCTATCCATTGCTTCAATGGTGTTGGCGGCATTTGCGGGCATTGGGCAAAAAAACCTTAAACGATTAATTGCTTATTCTTCCATTGGACATATTGGTTTTGCCTTAGTCGGGCTTAGCGCTGGCTCGCTAGTTGGCGTGCAGGGGGTTGCTATTTATATGGCAATTTACCTCACTATGACACTTGGTCTTTTTGCCGCTATCCTGTCGTTAAAATACGACAATATTTATGTTGAGGATGTTTCTGATCTTGCAGGTTTAGCGCAAACACGACCCTTTGTTGCCGCAATGATTGCAGTATTTATGTTCTCACTAATTGGCTTGCCCCCACTAGCTGGTTTCTTTGCTAAGTGGCATGTTTTTCTAGCGGCGATTGAAGCGCAATTATTTGTTTTAGCGGTAATTGGTGTGCTTGCGAGTGCTATTGGTGCTTTTTATTATCTTAGAGTGATAAAGACTATGTATTTTGATGAACCGGTTCACCAGTTTGCACCCATTCCAGGTGAATTGCGCTTTATAATGGGGATTGCTGGGTTTCTTATAATTACATATTATCTCACTGTTGGCGCTCCGTTGGCAAATATTGCTCGCTCTGCCGTTTCTAGCCTTTTTTAAGTGAAAGATTTTTGCCTCTCAACTTTAGCGATAAAGGCAAATTACA
This sequence comes from Devosiaceae bacterium, assembly GCA_021648585.1. Lineage (GTDB taxonomy): Bacteria > Pseudomonadota > Alphaproteobacteria > Rhizobiales > Devosiaceae > S141-66. Next base: position 10,741 of record JAKISM010000001.1, read on the forward strand.
AATTAGTGCAATTTGAAGAAACTAACTCGACCAATAAACAAGCAATGTTGGCGGCAACGCAGGGGCATAATGAAAATACTTGGTTTGTTACAAAAAAACAAAGTGCAGGAAAAGGGCGCTTGGGTCGTGATTGGCAATCTTTAGAGGATAATTTAGCAACCTCACTTTTATTGCAAGTAGAGCTTGATCCCAATAAATGCGCCATGCTTGGCTTTGTTGCAGGAGTTGCGCTTATCAGAGCGCTTAAGGGTTTTGATAAGGAAATTGAAGCGAAATTAAAATGGCCAAATGATGTGCTGCTTAATGGTGCTAAATTGGCTGGAATTTTGCTTGAAATGCAACCATTCAAAAATGGCAAACAGGCTATTGTAATTGGCTTTGGGGTAAATGTTGCGAGCGCACCAACTGGTTTGCCATATACTGCAACTAGCCTAAATGAGCATGGGCTTGATATAGATTGTAAGCAATTATTCATGGCGTTGAGTGAGAGCTTTGTACAAGTCTTTGATGTTTTCATGAAGAATGAGCATGAAATAATAAGAGAATGGCAACAAAATAGTGCAGGCCTTGGCAAAGAAATATCTATTATAAATAATGGCATAACAATCAATGGCATATTTGAGAATATTGATGAAACTGGCCGTTTGATAATAAAATTAGCAAATGGCGAAAAACAATATATAAGTGCTGGAGATATGCAATTAGGCGCTACAACTAATAAAAGGGAAAATAATGGCAAATAAATATCAGGACGAGTTAGTATTTGTGCCGTTTGGCGGGGTTGGCGAAATTGGCATGAACATGGCGGCCTATGGCTTTGGCCCTGAAAATAATCGCAAGTGGATTGTGCTAGATTGCGGCGTAACATTTGGTGGGCCAAATCAACCCGGTATTGAGTTAATAATGGCCGATCCCACTTTTTTAGAGGATGAATCAGAAAATGTGCTTGGCTTAATTCTAACGCATAGCCACGAAGATCATTATGGTGCAGCGCTTGATTTATGGCCAAGTTTTGATAGTCCTGTTTATGCAACGCCTTTTACCAAAGCAATGATTAAAGCTAAGCGGCTTGGTAATAATATTGATGCAAATCTTGATGTAAGAGAAATGGTGCAAGGAAAACCATTTAATCTTGGGCCATTTACTATTGAAGCAATAAATATGGCGCACTCAATCCCTGAATGTAATTCAATCCTAATAAAAACTCCTTTAGGGCAAGCGCTTCATACGGGAGATTGGAAACTTGACCCGCACCCCGTTGGCTCGCCCCCAACTGATGAAAAACGCTTGCAAAAAATTGGTGATCATAAACTCCCATTAGCGCTTATTTGCGATAGTACAAACGCCAAGAAAGAAGGAATTAGTGCTTCTGAAAAAGACGTGGCTAAAAATCTTGAAAAAATAATTAAAAGCGCCAAACATCGAGTTGCGGTTACAACTTTTGCCTCAAATATTGGACGTATTATTTCTATTGCTCGTGCCGCAAAAAAAGCAAATCGCCAAGTGGTGCTTTCAGGCCTATCGCTACACCGAGTAACAACTATTGCACGTGAATTGGGAATGCTTGAAGGCATTGAGCCATTTTTAGATCAAGATGCCTATTTGCACTTGCCACGCAATAAGCTGGTGCTTATTTGCACTGGCTCGCAAGGAGAGCAAAGAGCGGCAGTTTCTCGCATTGCAAGGGGCGTGCATCCAGCTATCGAACTTAATGCTGGTGATATGATGATTTTTTCATCTTGGGCAATTCCGGGAAATGAAAGAGAAGTAATTGATATTCAAAACCAGTTAATTGATAAGAATGTTAAAATAATAACCAATGATGATGAATTGGTGCATGTTTCGGGTCATCCACGCATTGGGGAACTTAAAAACCTCTATGATTGGGTAAAGCCTGACATTTTAATTCCCGTACATGGTGAGGCAATGCACCTTGAAGCGCACGCAAAACTTGGCAAGGCTGAGGGCATAAAGCAGGTTTTCTCTATTCGCAATGGCGATATGGTGAAATTATTCCCAAATAGCGAGCATTTAGTTGCTGAAATTGCGGTTGGTGAGCTTTATCTCGATGGTAATATATTATGTACTCCAAGAGAAAGCGGTGTTTCTGGGCGAAAGAAATTATCATTTGGTGGTTTAGTAAATGTCAGTCTTTGCATTAATCGGCATGGTGAAATTATTTCAGGCCCTGATATTGAAATTACAGGCGTGCCTAAGCCTGACGAAAATTACGAGGATAGTCTTGAAGTGATTATTGAAAAAGCCATTATTGGCGTAATTGCTTCGATGCCACAAAAAAGGCGCTCAAATGATGTTAAGTTGCAGGCGGCCATAAAAAGAGCCACAAGAAGTGAAGTCAGGAATTATTGGGGGCGCAAGCCTAACGTTTATGTGTTTGTCCATGTAATTTAATCGCTTTTCTAAACTTGCTTTAAGTGTATTATTCAATTCGAATTATATTTAGTAAATTGAGTCGATGTGACTTTTGGAGATATTATGCGCCTATCAAATTATTTTTTACCCACTCTTAAAGAAACACCAAAAGAAGCAGAAATTGTTTCGCACCGTTTAATGTTGCGGGCTGGCATGATTAAACAACAAGCCGCAGGCTCTTATTCTTGGTTGCCTTTTGGATATAAAGTGCTACGTAAAGTGCAAGCGATAATTGAGCAAGAGCAAAATAGGGCAGGGGCGCTTGAACTTTTAATGCCAACCTTACAGTCAGCTGATTTGTGGCGTGAAAGCGGGCGCTATGATGATTATGGCAAGGAAATGTTGCGCATAAAAGATAGGCAAGATAGAGATTTACTTTATGGCCCAACCAATGAAGAAATGATATGCGATATTTTTCGCTCCTCAGTTAAATCTTATAAGGATTTGCCGCTAAACCTATATCATATTCAATGGAAATTTCGTGATGAAATTCGCCCTCGTTTTGGCACTATGCGCTCACGTGAATTTTTGATGAAAGATGCCTATAATTTTGATTTAGATAAAGAGGGGGCAGTCGCATCTTATAATAAGATGTTTGTTGCATATTTACGCACTTTTTATCGGCTTGGCATTCCAGCAATTCCAATGCGTGCTGCAACAGGGCCGATTGGCGGCGATCTTAGCCATGAATTTATTGTGTTAGCTGATACGGGAGAGAGTGAAGTATTTTGCCATTCTGATATGCTAGACAAAGAAATTCCAAGTATAGATGTTGATTATGATAGTGATTTATCTGACATTGTTGCTGATTGGACTTCGCATTTTGCGGCAACTGAAGATGTAACGAGCAAAGAAGAGTTTGAAAAAGCTGTGCCTAGCGATAAACGCATATTAGCTCGTGGTATTGAAGTTGGGCAACTATTTTATTTTGGTGATAAATATTCAAAACCAATGGGTGCAAATGTTACCAATGCTCAGGGCAAAGAAATTGCGGTACATATGGGGTCGCACGGCATTGGGCTAACAAGAATTGTGCCAGCAATTATTGAAGCGCATCACGATGAAAATGGTATTGTTTGGCCTGTTCCTGTTGCGCCATTTGAGGTGATTTTAATTAATCTTCGCAAGGGCGATGATGCGTGCGATGCAACTTGTGATGAATTATATAAACAATTAAAAGTTAATAATATTGATGTGCTTTATGATGATAGAGATGTTGGTGCTGGGGCAAAATTTGCTAATGCCGATTTAATAGGTATTCCCTATCAAATCGTAATTGGGCCTCGTGGTATTAAATCTGGTGAAGCAGAATTAAAGGACCGCAAAACAAGCGAGCGTGAAAATATCAAGATTAGTGAAGTAGTTTCGCACACCAAAAATTTAATTGAACCACAAAGATTGGACAAGGTTTGAGCAATAGCGCCACAATAAAAAACATCAAAACAAAACCATTTTCACGCTTTGAATTTTTGCTAGCAGGGCGTTATTTGCGTGCCAAGCGCTCTGACACATTCATCTCGGTGATAGCAGGTCTAACTCTTACAGGCATTGCTATTGGGGTTGCTACTTTGATTGTTGTAACGTCCGTTATGAATGGCTTTCGTGAGGAATTACTGTCAAAAATATTAGGGCTAAATGGTCATTTTATTGCCTATCCAATGGACAAACGATTTTTTGATTATAATGAAACCGCAATAAAATTAGAAAAAATTGATAATGTTACACATGCCTTTGCCTTTGTTGAAGGGCAAGCGCTTGCATCAGGTAATAGCCAGTCAACTGGTGTTAGTGTGCGTGGAATGACATTTGATGCTATTTCTAAACTTCCAATGCTTGTTGAGGGCGTTGATCAGGGAACTTGGCAAGGTTGGGACGATAGTAAAGGGGCAGCCATTGGATATCGTCTGGCCATAAAGCTTGGTCTTGCAAAGGGTGATATGATAACTTTGGTAAACCCAAAAGGCGCAGTTACGCCATTTGGCACAACACCACAAATCCGCTCTTATCCTGTTGATATTATCTTTGATTTGGGCATGGTAGAATTTGATAGTTTCTTTGTATATTTACCAATGCAACAAGCGCAAACTTATTTCAAATTGTTTGAAGATGTTTTGAAGGAGGGAATAGAGCCTCCAGATTTTGAAGCAACTGATGAAGAAATTGATGCAGCTTACGAGCGGAAATATTTTGCAACTGCTCTTGAGATGTTCATAAAAGATCCAGATAATTTAGATGAAGTGCGTCAAAAAATTTATGAAAGCATTACTCGCCCAATGATTTTAACAGATTGGCGACAGCGCAATGAAACATTTTTCTCTGCATTACAGGTTGAGCGAGTGGTGATGTTTGTCATTCTTTCAATGATAGTTTTGGTTGCGGCTTTTAATATAATTTCCTCGCTGGTAATGTTAGTAAAAGACAAGGGCAGGGACATAGCCGTGCTTAGGACTATGGGAGCAACTCGGGCATCAATTATGCGAATATTTATAATGGTTGGTGCATCGATTGGGTTTTTAGGAACTGTTCTTGGCTCATTTTTTGGCTTATTATTGGCAGCCAACGCCGAAAATATTCGTGCATGGGTTTCTGATGTCATTGGGGTTAGGCTTTTTCCACCTGAAGTATTTTTTCTTTCAACATTGCCTTCAAAAGTAGATTTAGGAGAAATCACAATCATTTTAGGTATGGCGCTTGGGCTTAGCTTTATCGCAACGATTTATCCTGCATGGCGTGCTGCACAATATGAGCCGATTGAGGCGCTGCGTTATGAGTAATATTCTTTTAAAAATGGAAAATGTTCATCGTCATTTTGGCGAAGGAGAAACATTGGTGAAGGTGCTTGAAAGCGCTGATCTTACACTTAAAAGCGGCGAAGTTGTTGCATTAATTGCGCCATCAGGCGCAGGTAAATCAACTTTATTGCATATTGGTGGAATATTAGAGCGTCCGCAATCTGGCGAGGTTGAAATCTGTGGTAAGAAAACCTCAAAGATGTCGGACAGAGAGCGCACAAAATTACGTCGCTTTCATATTGGCTACGTCTATCAATTTCATAATTTATTACCTGAATTTTCAGCGCTTGAAAATATTACAATCCCGCAATTAATCGCAGGAATAGATCAAAAGGCTGCAAATATTCGCTCATTAGAATTGCTCGATATTATGGGGATTAAAAATCGTGCTTCGCATCGCCCCGCAGAATTATCTGGTGGTGAGCAACAGCGAGTTGCCATTGCACGAGCTGCTGCCAATAATCCACGAATTATACTCGCAGATGAGCCAACAGGAAATCTTGATCCTGAAATTTCAAAAATAGTATTTGATGCCCTAACCTCTATGGTGCGTGAAAAAGGCGCAAGCGCACTTATCGCCACCCATAATCATCAGTTAGCAAAACGAGCAGATAGGATTGTCACGCTTGAAAAGGGTAATGTGGTTGCCACGACTCTCTAGGGATATTTTGAAGTCTCTCCCTGTCACTCTGAACGGAGTGAAGAGTCTTAAGCCACAAGAAAGATGCTTCGTCTTCGTCTCAGCATGACAACGCTGAACTAAGTGATCCGCTGCGCTATAGCTTTAGCGCGGCGAGAGAGTCTTTTACAAACATGCCAATTACCCATCATACGGCAGAGCCGTTTCATTCATTAAATGATCAACAACTTTTTCAAGAGCTTGTTGTTTACTAGTGCCAGATTTTATTGCGGCGTGAAAGATTTTTCGCTGTCTATCGGCACTAGTGCCACGCTTAACTATGGTTTTAATATGCTTTAACTCATTTATAGTGCCAAGCCTACCTGCGTCTTCTTCTAACAATTCAACCATTTCAATAGCTAATTGCTTAAAAGCAACTGATTTGCCAATACCTAAATCAATAAGCTCTCCATTTACGCCATGGCGCATTGCACGCCAACGATTTTCTTCTAATGTTAGTCGTGGGTAAATGCGCCAACGTTGGTTTTTTTCTCTAAGACGATAAAGCATAGAGATAAGCGCTTGATAAATTGCAGCAATGCTAGCGCAATCATTTATATCGGTGCAAACATCAGCCACCCGCATTTCTAATGTTGGAAATCGAGATGAGGGTCTTATATCCCACCAAATTTTTGTAGCATCTTCTATTGATCCTGTATTGACCAAATGCTCTATCACTCGCTCATATTCGCCATAAGATTCAAAATAATCAGGCAAGCCTGTGCGAGGCAGTGCATCAAATACGCAAAGGCGATAAGAGTTAAGAGAAGTATCTTCCCCACTCCAAAAAGGAGAGGAGGTGCTTAGCGCTAAAATATGCGGCAAGAAATACGCCGCTTGGCTCATTATATCAACTCGCATATCATCATCAGCAATGCCAACATGTACATGGCAACCGCAAATCTGTAAGCGGCGAATAGGCGCTCCAAGGTCTTTGGCTAGTTCTTCATAGCGCTGTCGATGGGTGGGGATTTGCAATTTATAATTAGCAAATGGGTGAGTAGAAGCGGCAATTGGAGCAAGATCAAATTCTGCCGCTACCTCTATAATTGTTGCTCGCATTTCCGCAAGTTCTTTAATTGCATTTTTAATAGATGCGTGAGGACGTGTGCCAACTTCAATTTGTGAGCGCAAAAATTCTGGAGAAACACGGCTATCTAATTTTTTGGAACATTGTTGCATAAATTCTTTTGGCGGGTCTTGCGCCAAGTCTTTAGTCTCTAGATCAACTAGAAAATACTCTTCTTCAATTCCAACACTTAATTCGGGTGGTTTCAAATTCTTAGCTCCTCAATAATCATTTTGATTATACAGTATTTAGCATTGGAAATGCTAAATACTATCACCGCACGAAGTGCGGTGCGCGGCGAAGCCAGCGTAATTCAATTAGATAATTGAATTTAGAAAATACTATAATGACTTAAAAATGCAAGGAAATACTGTAACGTAATACTTCCTTAACCATAATTATGAGGCAAGTCATTATTTACTAGACAAGAACAAAACAAGAACATAAGATATAAAGGAAATAAATTGAAAGGTGTATTATGATAATTTTTATAAAAGATATTCTAGCTGCAATTTCACTAACTGCTTTTTGTGTTTCTGGAATTTTGTGGCTAGATATCCTCTCAAAACTTGGGTAAGAACAATTATACTGTTTTTGAAACTAGGATAGTTTTATGTCAACATTACTTTTTTATGGGGTAGTTTTATTTACTGTTGCACTAGTGTTTTACTCGATTAGCGTTTGGGCTGGCTGGTTTTCAAAGCGCCTTAAGCTTTGGCATATTTATGTTTTTCTAATCGGCTTATTTACTGACTTTTTGGCCACTCTTTTAACCTACCTTGATATTGGTGGCATCGTTATTACGCTACATTCAGTTTTGGGCTTTATCTCAATAATCTTGATGTTCATTCATGTGGTGTGGGCAGTAATTATCTTTCGCTCAGGCAATGAAAATTTAATTACTAATTTCCATAAGATATCACTATTTGTTTGGGGCATATGGATGATATCTTATATTTCAGGTGCTTATCTTGGTATTGTTATGGTCGTTTAATTCATGTTTAAAAAAACGAGGAAATTTTGAAAAGTCCGGGATTTATCCACCTTCATACTCATAGTGCCTATTCATTGCTTGAAGGGGCATTGCCGCTTGAAAAATTACTTGGACTAGCGGCTAAAGATAATCAGCCAGCAATCGGCATTGCTGATAATTCAAATCTATTTGGTGCGCTAGAATTTTCTCAAAAAGCTATTGCTAAAGGCATACAACCAATAATTGGCTGCGAGCTTAGAGTTGATTTTAATGAAGAAGATGAATTTACAAGTTCGTTGCAGGGTATAAAAAACACAATAGTTTTAATCGCTATGAATGAGCAGGGTTTTTTAAATCTTTCTCATTTGGTAAGTCGAGCATATCTTGAGGGTTATAATGATCAGGTTGCTATCTCGTTAGACTGGCTTAGGGATAAAAATTGTGAAGGTCTAATTTGTCTGACAGGAGGGCCTGAGGGGGCAATTAATCATTTGTTCGTTTCAAATCATATTGATGCTGGCAATAAAAGATTAGAAGAATTGCACAAGATATTTAACGATAGATTTTATGTTGAATTGCAAAGACATGGCACAAAGGAGGAAAAGCTATGTGAGCCTTTTTTGATTGAATTTGCCTATTCTAATGGCGTGCCTCTTGTTGCAACTAATGAGCCATTTTTCCCGCAAAGAAAAGATTTTGAAGCGCATGATGCGCTTTTGGCAATTTCGAGTGCAACAGTTATCGCTCAAACTAAAAGACGAAAACTAACTCAAGATCACTATTATAAAACCCGTCAAGAAATGATTGAACTTTTTAAGGATATTCCTGAAAGCTTGGACAATAGTGTTGAGATTGCCAAACGTATAAGTTTTTACCCAAATATCCGTGCGCCAATTTTGCCAAGATTTGTCGAACCTCAAAAAAACAATAACCCTAACAGCAATGCAGAAATAGATGAACTTTCTATTCAAGCTAAAAAGGGTTTAAAACAAAGATTAAAGACTTTAGACCTAGCTGAAAATTGCACAGAAAAAACCTATGAAGAAAGGCTAGAATTTGAACTTCAAGTAATAAAAGATATGAATTATCCGGGCTATTTTCTAATAGTTGCAGATTTCATTAAATGGGCTAAAGAGCAAGATATTCCTGTTGGGCCGGGTCGTGGCTCTGGTGCTGGCTCATTAGTTGCTTATGCACTGACAATTACCGATTTAGACCCCTTAAGATATAATCTCTTATTCGAGAGATTTCTTAATCCTGATCGTATTTCAATGCCCGATTTCGATATTGATTTTTGTCAAGACAAACGAGAGCAAGTAATAAAATATGTGCAAGATAAATACGGACATCAACAGGTAGCACAAATTATAACTTTTGGCTCACTTCAAGCAAGAGCTGCCTTAAGAGATGTTGGGCGAGTATTACAAATGCCCTATCCGCAAGTTGATAGAATTTGTAAATTAGTCCCTTCCAATCCTGCCGATCCAGTAAATCTTGAGCAAGCGATTAGGCTTGAGCCAAAACTAAGAGAAATGAGAGATGAAGATGAGATAGTTGCGCAATTACTTGAGATAGCGCAAAATCTTGAAGGTCTTTATCGCCATGCTTCAACTCATGCTGCGGGCATTGTTATTGCTGATAGAGCAATAGAAGAATTAGTGCCGCTTTATAAAGATGCTCGCTCAGAAATGCCAGTTACCCAATATTCACAAAAATGGGTAGAAGCTGCTGGATTGGTGAAGTTTGATTTTTTAGGCCTTAAAACTCTAACCATCATTGATAATGCTATCTCAATGATTAAGCAAAATGGGGATAAAGGTTTTTCACTAGAAAATATCCCCATTGATGATGAAAAAACTTATGAACTTTATCAAATGGCTGAAACGATTGGCGTGTTCCAAGTTGAGAGTGCGGGAATGCGGCGGGTTCTTATTGATCTAAAGCCAGATAGGTTTGAAGATATTATCGCTTTAGTTGCTCTTTATCGACCTGGCCCAATGGATAATATTGGCTCATTTTGCAAAAGAAAGCACGGCCAAGAAGATAGTACTACGTTGCACCCTGATATGGATGCAATCCTATCTGAGACTTATGGTATTATCGTTTATCAAGAGCAAGTTATGCAAATTGCACAAAAACTATCTGGTTATTCGTTAGGTGAAGCGGATATTTTGCGCCGTGCAATGGGCAAAAAAGATAAAAAGGAAATGGATAAGCAGCGCTCTCGTTTTGTAAAAGGAGCGATTGATAAGGATATTAAGTCTGGTAAGGCTTCGAGCATTTTTGATCTTTTAGCTAAATTTGCAAATTACGGATTTAATAAATCTCACGCCGCAGCTTATGCGCTAGTATCTTATCAAACCGCCTATCTAAAAGCTCATTACCCAAAAGAATTTCTTGCCGCTTCAATGACGCTTGATATGGGCAATACGGATAAATTATATGATTTCAAACGAGATGCAGATCGCCTAAAAATTAATATTGTAACGCCATCTATTAACCGCTCAAACGTGGCGTTTGATGTTGAAAATGATGGAATTATATATTCTCTAAGTGCGATAAAAGGAATTGGTAAGCAGGTTGTTGAGCATTTAGTTGATGTTAGAGGTGTAAGCCCATTTTTAGATATAGCGGATTTTGCATCTCGTATTAATCCAAAAATTCTAAATAAAAGAAGTTTAGAAATTTTGGTAAATGCTGGAGCATTTGATGAAATTACTCCTTCTCGTGATATGGCCTTTGCTTGCATTGAAAGTATTTTAGCTAATGCTGTACGAATTATTTCTGATAAGGAGCAGGGCATAACAGATATGTTTGCCACAAATGAGCCTTTGGCAATTAACTTTCCTAGCAATGTTAATTCTTGGAGTGATGAGGAGCAGTTAAATCGAGAGTTCCTAGTAATTGGATTTCATCTTTCAGGTCACCCATTAGATAGTAGTGAAGAATTATTACAAAGATTAAAAGTTAAAAGCCTTGTTGAGTTTGAAAAAAATGTCGCCAATGGTGATAGTGCAGGGCGCTTGGCAGGTGTTGTTATTTCTCGCTCGGACAGAAAAACAAAAAAGGGCAAGTCAATGGCAATTATCGCCTTTTCAGATGCTAGCGGTAGTTTTGAATGCCTTGTATTTTCTGAATTAATTGAAAAATATAATGAAATATTACAGGTTGGTAAATTGCTTATTTTAGATGTTGAAAGTGATAAGCGTCCAGATAGCAACAGTTTGCGCCTATTAAACGCCAAAGAAATTTCTAACGAAGTTGATAAAATAGAACAAAAGATGACAATTTTCACTGATGATAAAAAATGCCTTAGCGCAATTAAACAACAGCTAAAAACAGGTGGTTCTGGTTCTATTAATTTTGTTATCATTCGTGATAGAGGTGAAAGGGAGTATGTTTTATCATTACCGGGAAATTACCAAATCACTAAACAACTAGCTGGTGGTATCAAGGCGCTTGAGGGCGTTGTTGATGTGCAGTTGAATTAGGGCTCTAATCCTAAGTATAATTCGCAAATGAATTAGATAAAAGCCATAAATAAATGGTTGCGCCATTTAAGCTTTTAGTCTATGACCCGCCTATCACACAGGCAAAAGTTAGGTTTTAGATAATATCTATAACCATCCGGTGACAATATGTTGCACTACTTTTGCTAAGGTTTAACCGGTAAACAAAGGAGTATGCTCAATGGCATTACCCAATTTTTCTATGGCTCAATTACTTGAAGCAGGTGTTCATTTCGGTCACCAAAAACATCGCTGGAATCCAAAAATGGAAAAATTCATTTTTGGTGTTCGTAACGACATTCATATTTTAGATCTAAGTCAAACAGTTCCCATGCTTTATCAAGCACTGCAACTTGTTTCAGATACTGTCGCTGAAGGTGGTCGTGTTCTATTTGTTGGCACAAAGCGCCAAGCTGCACCTATTATTGCAGAAGCCGCAGCTAGTTGCGCGCAATATTATGTAAATTCTCGCTGGCTTGGTGGCATGTTGACCAACTGGCAAACAATTTCAAAATCAATCGCTCGCCTTCGTGAGCTTGAAGAAATTGACAGTAGTGGTCTTACCAAAAAAGAACTTTTGCAATTTTCTAGAGAGCAAACTCGCCTTGAAAGAGATCTAGGTGGCATTAAAAATATGGGCAATGTACCAAGCTTAATGTTTGTTATCGATACTAATAAAGAATCTATTGCAATCAAAGAAGCTCGTCGTTTAGGCATTCCAGTGGTAGCTGTTATTGATTCTAATTGTAATCCAAAAGACGCTGATTTCCCTTTCCCCGGAAATGACGATGCAAGTCGTGCGATTGAGTTATATTGTGATTTAATTGCCAAAGCTTGTATTGATGGCATATCACGTTCTTCAACTGCACAAGGTGTTGATTTGGGTGCAAGTGAAGAGGTTTTAGAAGAACCTGCATTGCAAGCTGAAACTGCACAGGTTGAAGAAAAGCCAGTGCCAGAAGTTAAAAAAGCAGAAGCAAAAGAAGAGCCAAAAGAAAAACCAAAAGCAAAAGAAGAAAAAGCTGCAGATACTGCAACTGCTTTGTTTTCAACTCCTGATGGTGATGCGGACGATCTTAAAAAAATCAGTGGCGTTGGCCCTGTTCTTGAGAAAAAGCTCAATGCACTTGGCATAACAACATTTGCACAAGTAGCAGCTTTTACCAAAGAAGATATCGCCAAAGTTGATGACGCACTTAGCTTTAAGGGGCGTATTGATCGTGATGATTGGCTAAAACAAGCGGAAGAATTAGCAAAAGCCTAAATCATCTGCTTAGAAGTTTTAAATATGATTTAAGCCCAAATTGGGTTGTAAAATAAGGTATGGTTAGATGGCAGTTACTGCAGCACAAGTAAAAGAATTACGTGAAATCACAGGCGTAGGCATGATGGATTGTAAAAAAGCACTTCAAGAAACTAATGGCGATATTGATGCTGCAGTTGATTGGCTAAGAACTCGTGGCCTTGCCAAAGCCGCTAAAAAAGCAAGCAGAGTAGCCTCAGAAGGACTAATCGGCGTGGCAAGCAATGGCAATAGTGCAGCGGTTGTTGAAGTAAATTCTGAAACAGATTTTGTTGCACGCAATGAGCAATTTCAATCAATAGTATCAACTATTGCTAATTTGGCACTAGAAAATGATGGCGATTTTGAAAAGGTAGGAAATACAGCATATCCAAATAGTAGCAATTCTGTGAATGAAGAAATTACTGAAGCGGTTGCAAAAATTGGCGAAAATATGAGTTTTCGCCGCTCAGCTAAGCTTTCAGTTTCAAGTGGTGTTGTTAGCTCCTATATGCACACTCCGATTGTTTCGGGTTTGGGTAAAATTGGTGTTTTGGTTGCTCTTGAATCACAGGGCGATAAAGAGGCACTAGATAATCTTGGTCGTCAAGTTGCTATGCATATTGCAGCTATTGCACCTCTTGCTATTTCACCAGATGAGCTTGATCAAGATTTAGTGGCACGTGAGAAAGCGGTTTTTAAGGAGCAAGCGATTGAATCTGGTAAACCTGCTGAAATTGCTGAAAAAATGGTAGAAGGCCGTCTTCGTAAATATTATAAAGAAGTTTGTCTATTATCTCAAATATTTGTTGTTGACGGCGAAAATACTGTTGAAAAAGCAATCGAATTAGCTGAAAAAACAGTTGGCGCACCAATTAAATTAATAGGGTTTACTCGCTTTGCGCTTGGTGAAGGCATTGAGAAAAAAGAAGAAGATTTTGCAGCGGAAGTTGCAGCAGTAGCAGGAAAATAAAAAACGCTAATATAAACTTGAAATGATAAGAGGTTTTCTATGACAAAAAGAGCGAAGTATAAACGAGTTCTTCTAAAAGTCTCTGGTGAAGCTCTTGCTGGAGGACAACCTAGCGGCATTGATCCTAAGTTTCTTGATATGGTGGCAGTTCAAATTATTTCTTTAGCGCAATCTGGTGTTGAAATTGGCGTGGTTATTGGCGGCGGTAATATTTTTCGTGGAATGTCGGTTGCAGCCAAAGGTGGCGATCGTGTAACTGGCGATCATATGGGCATGTTAAGCACCGTAATAAATGCTATTGCGCTTGGCGATGCTATTCGTCGCAAGGGCGGCAATTCACACGTTTTTTCATCTGTCACAATGCCATCAATCGCAGATACTTTTACTCAAAGAGCAGCTATTAGCGCTATTAAATCAGGATCGATTGTAATTTGTGCTGGTGGTACAGGAAATCCTTTTTTTACAACAGATACCGCAGCCGCTCTTAAAGCAATAGAATTACGCTGTGATGTTTTGCTAAAGGGCACTAATGTTGATGGCGTTTATTCTGACGATCCAAAAACTAACCCCAATGCCACACGATATTCTACGATTAGCTATGATGAAGTAATTAAGCGTAATTTGCGAGTTATGGACACGGCAGCCTTTGCGCTTGCACGAGATAATAAATTACCAATAATAGTATATTCATTGGCAGATGAGGCAGGCCTAAAAGGTGTGCTTGATGGAAGTGCAAAAAGCACTTATGTTGGGTAAAGACTAATTATATCTGTACTGATTCTAGTGCTAATAAGGAGGAGCGATAATGGCTGGTGATTTTTCAATTAATTCACTCAAATCAAGAATGGACAAATCTGTTGCATCATTAAAAGATGAATTGGCAGGTTTAAGAACTGGTCGTGCTAGCGCTAGCATGTTAGAGCCCGTAACAGTTGAAGCCTATGGCTCGCAAATGCCGCTAAATCAAGTGGCAACTGTTTCAGTTCCAGAATCAAGAATGTTAAGTGTTCAAGTTTGGGATCAATCTATGGCAGGCGCTGTTGATAAAGCAATTCGTGAGAGCGGCTTAGGGCTAAACCCAATAGCTGAAGGTGCTGTTATTCGTGTTCCAATCCCCGAACTTAACGAGGAAAGACGCAAGGAACTATCAAAAGTTGCTCATACTTATGCAGAGCAAGGTAGGGTTGCAGTGCGTCATATTCGCCGAGATGGAATGGACGAACTAAAGGCTTTAGAAAAAAATGGCGGTATGGGGCAAGATGAAAGCCGTTCAAACTCCGATAAAGTGCAAAAAACTACCGATGAAGCTATTGCTCAAATTGATAGTATCTTGGCTAGTAAAGAACAAGAAATTATGCAGGTTTAACATCAGTGTTGATGGTTTTGCTGGAGAGAAATATTGTCCAACAAAAATAGTGGTCCTGAACTAAAAATCCCAACTCACTTAGCGGTTACAATGGATGGGAATGGTCGTTGGGCTAAGCTTCGTGGTATGGCACGCACCGCTGGGCATAAAGCAGGGACACAAGCTCTTAGAAAACTGGTTGAATATTGTATTTCCTATGAAATAAAATATCTCACAATATTCAGTTTTAGTTCTGAAAATTGGTCAAGGCCAAAAGATGAAGTGAATTTTATTTTACGCCTGATGCGTCATTATGTAACTTCTGATCTAGAAAAGCTCAATAAAAATAATGTTAAAATCAAAGTGATAGGTGAGCGTGGCACTTTAGATAAGCCCATATTGAATTTGATAGAAAAGGCTGAAACAGTTACAAAGAATAACACAGGGTTAGAGCTAATAATTGCTTTCAATTATGGGGGCAGGGGAGAGATTGCCTCGGCTTTTAAGAAAATCGCACAAAATATTCAAAATGGTGATGTTTCGATTAATGATATTGATGAGGATATGATATCTAATTCTCTTTATTTGCCAAATATCCCTGACCCTGATTTAATATTACGTACTAGCGGGGAAATAAGATTTTCAAATTTCCTTCTTTGGCAATCTGCATATTCAGAATTAATGTTTATTGATGATTTATGGCCTGACTTTAATGAAAAAACCTTTATAAAGGTATTGCAAGAATTTTCTTTACGCCAAAGACGTTTTGGTGGGGTTTAGGGTTTAGATTTATGAAACAAGCTGACACAGAAACAAAAAAGAGTCGTTGGGCTGATCTAGGTCCCCGCCTGCTTTCTGCTATGGTTCTTTTGCCACTGACCGCTCTTTTGCTTTATTTAGGTGATATTTGGTTTGCGGCATTAGTCGGGCTAGTATTTGCTGGTGTCTATCGTGAATGGGAAATAATGCTTGGCGTTGGCAAACTTGCTAAATATGGCTACGTATTAGTTGGTTTTATCGCACTAAGCGCCATTGCTTTTCCAGTTTCAGGTATTGTTGGCGTAAGTATAATTATATTCGTGGCAATCATTTTTACTCTATTAACCCATGTTTTTGCTAAGTTAAGCTTGTCATTATTATTATGGCGCATTGCAGGTCTGATTTATTTTGGCGCAGTAATAATTGCAATTCTATCCATTCGAGCTAATATACCTTTAGGCATTGTTGCTGGTGTATTTTTGGCAACAAGTGTTTGGATGACAGATACGGGAGCTTTTTTTGCTGGTCGTTATATTGGGGGCGCAAAATTATCGCCAGATATTTCACCTTCAAAAACTTGGTCTGGCGCATTCGGTGGTCTAATAGTTGGAGCGCTTAGTGGCTCGCTTGTTTGGCTAATCGCAGTTCCTTCCGCTTGGTGGATAGGGCTTTTATTAGCTGGTGTGCTAAGCCTATCTGGTCAGTTAGGTGATTTGCTTGAAAGTGCTATTAAGCGTCGTTTTAAGATTAAAGATAGTAGCGATCTTATTCCCGGTCATGGCGGATTATTAGATAGATTAGATAGTCTAACTTTGGCTTCATTAGTGTTCTTTATAATAGGCTTTTTGAATTCAGGTGAGTTAGAGCATATTACTATTGGTTTTCTAATTTGGTAATTTCAGTATAGTTTTAAGGGTTTTTTATGGATTTCATTATCTGGTTGCTTTCTTATATTGTGCCATTTTTGGTGGTTTTAACGATTATAGTTTTCATTCATGAAATGGGTCATTATCTAGTTGCAAGATGGAATAATATTGCTATTAAAACTTTTTCGGTAGGCTTTGGTAAAGAGTTAATTGGCTTTACAGATAAAGCTGGTACTAGATGGAAGCTTTCTGTAATTCCACTTGGTGGATATGTGCAATTTTTAGGCGATATGAATGCTGCAAGCGTACCTGATAATGAAGCATTAGAAAAATTTCCAAAAGAAATTGCGCCTAGATTATTTGCTAATAAAAATGTCTGGCAACGTATAGCTGTTGTGAGTGCAGGGCCTATTGCCAATATAATTTTTACATTCCTTATACTATATGCACTTTTGCTTGGATATGGCCGCTATTATGCGCCAGCAACTTTTGATGAAATTATTCCAGATACAGTTGCACAATCTGCAGGTTTGCAAGCAGGTGATGAGGTATTATCTATTGATGGTTATCAAGTTCGCGGTTTTAATGATGTACAGCGCTTAATTTCGACTTCTCCAGAAAGACCTATATCAATTATAGTTGATCGCTTAGGTCAAGAACTTAGTTTTACTATTACCCCAAAAGCCGAGCAAATAACGGATAGGTTTGGTAATAATATTAAAATTGGACGTATCGGCGTTAGACGTTCAATCGAGCCAGAAGAATATAAGCTCTATAAACCAACAATGGTGGAAGCTGTTGGCATGACTTTTGAAGAGATGTGGTTCATTATTGATAGAACTGCAGCCTTTATTGGAGATTTCTTTGTCGGGCGAGGGGATTTGGAACAATTAGGTGGGCCTGTTAAAATCGCTAAAGTTTCTGGTGAGGTGGCAACGCTTGGAATCATTGCTCTTATAAATTTAATGGCGTTGCTCTCACTAAATATTGGCATATTCAATCTATTGCCAATTCCGATGCTTGATGGCGGACATTTAAGCTATTATTTCTACGAAGCGATACGTGGAAAACCTCTTAGCCAGAAAATTCAAGATTTTGGTTTCAGAATTGGTGCATTTCTTATCTTTTCGTTAATGTTATTTACTATTATTAACGATATCTTTTGAGTCGCTAGAAAAATGTGTCAAACTGTGGCAAAAACTACACACAAACCAATATTTTAGTAACTAAATAGGTGGTTAAGCCTTGCGCTAAGGCAAAAAACCATTAAAACAATAGATAGAATAACATTAGTGTAGAGTCGTGTGTTTGCGAATGGTATATTATAGACACGCTATTTTAAGAGGATATACTGATAAAACCACCTTCGTTTTAGGTAACCAATATTAAGGGCAACCAATATTATGATTTTTAGATTTAAATTTATTCGCAGCTTTTTATTGGCGCTATCTTTGTTGATAAGTGCGCCTCTGGTTACAATGCAAGCACAAGCCAATCCTAACAATCAAGGACAGCTAGTTGCATCTGTTTTATTTGAAGGTAATCAGCGTTTTTCTGATGCCCAACTAATAAGCATGATAGATTTAGCCTCATTTGGTGTTTTTTCTGATGAGCGTCTTAATGTTGATATTCGCTCAATTTCATTGGCTTACGATGGAGCTGGTTACACTGATGTTAGTGTTAGTGCAAATAAGGACGTTTTGGATAATGGTCGTATTGTCGTAACTTTTATTATTAATGAAGGCGATCGTTCAGGTATTGGTGGTATTAATTTTACTGGAAATAATTCTATTGGTGCTAACCAGTTAAAAGATGCGATTATTACAAAAGAAACTAATCTATTAAGTTGGCTTCTAAAAGACGATAGTTATGATGAAGATAAATTAGCCTATGATAGTGAGGTTATTAGGAATTATTATGCCAATCGTGGTTATCCTGATGCGCAGGTTCTCTCAGCAGTTGCAGAATACGATACTTCACGTAGAGCGTATTTCATTAATTTCACTATTAACGAAGGTGAATATTATGAATTTGGCAATATTTCGATTGAAACTAGCATTCCTGGATTAGATGTTGAGGTGCTTAAGCAAGCAATCTCTACAAATGAGGGCAGTCGTTATTCAGTTAAAAAACTTACAAAAACTGCACAAGACATGGCTTTTAGAGCAACCGCTCAAGGTTATGCTTTTGCTAATGTGCGTCCACGTATTGATCGTGATGTAGCCAATAGATCATTCTCCATTACTTATTTGGTTGATGAGGGCGCTAGAATCTATGTTGAACGGGTTAATATTTACGGCAATCAAAAAACTAGAGATTTTGTTATTCGCCGTGAATTAGGTTTTGCAGAAGGTGATCCTTTTAATCGCTCAATAGTAACTAGAGCAAAAGACAATATTGAAAATCTGGGTTTCTTCTCAATGGTTAATGTTACATCTGAGCGAGGTAGTGCGGCAGATAAAGTGGTCATTAATATTGCTGTAGAAGAAAAATCTACAGGTGATTACGGCTTCACTGCAGGTTATTCTTCAGAGCAGGGTGTGCTTGGTGAAATTTCCCTTACAGAAAATAACTTCCTAGGTCGTGGCCAATATCTAAAAGTTGCAATTGGTGCTACTCAAGGCGGGCAAACTTATCAATTCTCATTTACTGAGCCACGCTTTATGGGGCTAAAGATTTCTGCAGGTATTGATCTTTATAAAAAAGTAGCAGAAGAGACTGCGTCAAGCTTTTACGGCTCAGATGCTACAGGTGGTCAATTTAACTTTGGCATGCCAATTACTAACGAATTAAGCACATCTGTTTTTGTTGGCTTTGAGTCTAAAAAATTTACTGATGCTATTGCGCCACTTACAGCTATAGGTATTGCTGATGGTGATATACGAACTAAAGCATTTGTTGGATATTCGCTTACTTATAACGGGTTAGATGATATCAGAAAGCCAACTAATGGTATTTATGCTAGCCTTACTCAGCAATATGTAGGTTTTGATAATAATTATATTAAAACAGATATAAAAGCGCGTTATTTCCTTCCAATAGTTGAAGATAGCGGGTTTATAGCTTCTGTAAAAGGTCAGGCTGGAATTGTTAGTGATCTTAGTGGTTCTGGTGTTCACCCAACTGAAGCATATGTTTTAGGGGCACAATTAGTTCGTGGATTTACTGGTGGTGGTATGGGGCCTCGTATCTTAGCTTCGGGTGAAGGACTTGGTGCAACTTGGTATGCTGGACTTTCAGCAGAAGTTGAATTCCCAATTCCAGTATTGCCAGAATCATACGGCCTATCTGGTGCTATTTGGGCAGATGTTGGATATGTTGGTCCTGAATCAACAGGCGGGCCTGTTGCAACGGCTGGAACAACTCAACCACTACGTTCATCTATAGGTGCTTCTATTATTTGGGATTCACCGTTTGGACCGCTTCGTGGTGATTTTGCTCATGTATTACAAAAAGATGCAGCAGACAGCACGCAAGTATTCCAATTAACAATGAGAACATTGCTTTAAGCTCTTTAATATGACTTTATATAAATGCCGCAACGTAATATGCGTTGCGGTATTTTTTTAGGTAAATGATATGGTTGACACACGCTTTCATGCCTTTAGTGGCAAAATTTCAATAAAAGACTTGCTTAAAAAAGTAGGATTTGAAGAACTTGCTCCAAGTGGCCGTGAGGATGAACAAATAATCTCTGGTGCTAACGAACTCCAAAATGCAAAGCCCAATGAAATTTCACTAGCAGCAAATAGAAAATATCTTGAACTCTTATCCAAAACTAATGCTGGTTGTGTCATTGTTCATAAATCTATTATTGAGGCAGTTCCAAATGGTACTTTAGCAATTTTAGCAAAAGATCCACACTTAGTTTTTACCAAGATATTAGAAGGACTATATCCACGAGGGGCAAAGAACAGAATATTGAGAAGCCAAATTGAGCCTAAACAAAACCTAGAAAAAGATGTGTTCCTATCGAAGGGGGTGGTTTTGGGCGACAATGTTGAAATAGGTGCCGAGACATTCTTGGGGGCTAATGTAACAATAGGAGATGGAGTAACAATAGGAAGAAATTGTGTAATTGAAGCAAATTCCTCAATTATTTGTTCTCATATTGGCGATGAAGTTATTATTCATTCTGGCGTAAGAGTTGGCACTGAGGGGTTTGGCTGGCTTGATATTGCAAAATCTAATATTAAGATTCCGCAATTAGGTCGGGTGATTATTCAAGATAAGGTTGAAATTGGTGCAAATTCTACTATTGATAGAGGAGCGCTTGGGGATACTACTATTGGTGAAGGGACAAAAATAGACAATTTGGTACAAATTGGTCATAATTGTAATATTGGTAGATATTGCCTCATTGCAGCTACTACTGGGCTTGCGGGATCAACTAATATAGGTGATAATTGTCTTTTAGGAGGCGGGGTTGGATCGGCTGGGCATTTAAGTGTAGGGGCTAATTCTATTATACATGGGCGAGCAGCCGTTACCAAAGATTGGCCACAAGGATCTAGAATAATTGGCGCTCCTGCTCAAGATACTAAGTCCTTTTGGAAAGAGTTAGCTGCCCTAAAAGGCTTAGTGAAAAATAAAGATGAGAAGATTTAACAATGAGTGAAAAAACCTGTTTGAACCTATCTGAAATAATGGATTGCCTTCCACAACGCTATCCATTTCTTATGTTAGATAAAATTATAGAAATTGATGGTCATAAATCTGCCATTGGTATCAAGAATATTACTTTTAATGAACCTGTTTTTCAGGGACATTTTCCGGGAGAGCCTATCTTTCCGGGTGTTTTAATCATTGAAGGAATGGCGCAAACTGCTGGAGCGATTGTTATTGCTGAAGAAAGAGGTTCGGGAAAAAAGTTTGATGTTTATATGCTAACGATTGATAAAGCAAAATTTCGCAAACCAGTTGTACCTGGTGATAGGTTAGAATATCATCTTAAATTATTGAAAAGGCGTGGGCCAATAGGGCGTTATTTAGCAATAGCTAAAGTTGATGGAGTTGTGGTTGCTGAGGCTGAAGTTGGCGCTATGATGAGGGAAGCTAAATAATTAGGGATTTAAGTGATCTATGAGTAAGCAATTAGACAGCACAGTAATTCACCCAACTGCCATAGTTGAAGCAGGTGCTCAATTAGGTGTTGGCGTTCAAATTGGGCCATATTGTATAGTTGGTAGTGAGGTTATTCTCAAAGATCACGTGGAGCTTGTTTCTCATGTTAGCATAGCAGGGAATACAGAAGTTGGCTCAAAGAGCAAAATATTTCCTTTTGCTAGCGTTGGACATCAACCCCAAGACCTTAAATATCACGGTGAGCCAAGCCGCCTTATAATTGGTGATAATTGCACAATTCGAGAAAATGCTACCCTTAATCCAGGAACAGAGGGTGGCGGATTATTGACACAAGTTGGTGATAATTGCTTACTAATGGCTGGAACGCATGTGGCGCACGATTGCATAGTTGGAAATAATGTAATTATGGCAAACCTTAGTGGTTTAGCAGGTCATTGCGTAACAGGAGATTTTGTGACTATTGGCGGTATGGTGGTTGTGCATCAATTTGTAAGAATTGGATCACACGCATTTATTGGCGCTCATTCAATGGTTGATTCAGATGTTATTCCTTATGGCATGGCAATGGGTAATCGAGCCAAACTATCGGGTCTTAATATTGTTGGATTAAAGCGACGTGGTTTTAATCGTGATGAAATTCATACTCTTAGAGCAGCTTATCGTATGTTTTCTTCAGCTGAGGGAACTTTACGTGAAAGAGTTGATGACGCAAAAAGCCTTTTTTCTGGATCAGATCTTGTTCGTGAAGTTGCTGAATTTATAAATTCTGCTGAACGAGCAATTTGCTTGCCTCGTAATAGCAATAATGGTCAATAGAAATATTAGAATTGGCAAAATAGGGTGATGCAAGAATATAGCAAATCGATATTCATTTTAGCTGGAGAGCCTTCAGGGGATAATATTGGAGCTGATTTAATTCGCTCTTTACAAAGGTTTTCAAAATTCAAAATCTATGGTGTTGGTGGTTCAAACATGCGCCAAGTTGGGCTTAGCTCTATATTTCCAATGAGTGATATTTCAGTAATGGGTTTTGCTGATGTAATAAAAAGACTTCCAAAATTATTGTGGCGCATAAGGCAGGTTGTTAATTTCATAATTAAAAATTCACCAGATGTAGTTGTTCTGATAGATTCGCAGGAGTTCTCTTATTTAGTCGCAAAGCAATTAAGAAACAGAAATTACTCAAAACCAATATTACTATATGTAGCTCCCGCTGTTTGGGCGTGGAAACCAGAACGTGCTATAAAACTTGAAAAAGTGTTTGATGAAATATTAGCGATATTTCCATTTGAGGTAGAAGTTATGAAAAACTTAAGGGGTCCTAAAACTTCTTATGTAGGGCACCCTTTATTGCAAAAATTAAAACATGAGAATGTCAAACAAACAAAACAAAAAGGCTTGGTTGCAATATATCCGGGCTCAAGAAAAGGTGAAATTCGCCGTCACCTACCAGTATTTTTGCAAATCTTACAAAGACTAAAAAATGAAACAGGCATAGAGGAGTTTGTTTTGCCAACTTTGCCACATCTTGAAAATGATATAAAAAAACAAGTTAGTGGTTTGGATATATCAATCAAAGTAATTTCTGATAATATAGAGCGCCAAGAGGCACTAAAACAAACTAAATTTGCAATAGTTAGCATGGGCACAATTACCCTTGAATTAGCTTTAGAGGGCGTTGCAATGGTTGGAACATATATTCCTGATAACATGCAAATGCGCCATTTCAAAAAGGCAGGCATGCCATTAATCAGCTTACCCAATATCCTATTAGGTAAAGAAATAATTCCAGAAATCTTTCCAGATAAAAACCTAACAGATAATCTTTATAAGTTTGCAAAAGAATTATTGCTCAATGATGATAAAAGGAAAGCGCAAAAACAATCATTTCAAAAAATGACCACTATCTTGCAAACTGGACAAGTTTCAAAAAAACAAGATCCAGCCTCAAGAGTAATTTCCTATTTGTAAGACCTAGCGTTTATCAATCGCAACATAATCACGATAGGCCGATCCGTCATAAAGTTGACGAGGGCGACCAATTTTCTTTTGTTTATCGCCAATCATTTCTTTCCATTGTGCAATCCAGCCAACCGTGCGTGAAAGTGCAAAAATAGCTGTAAACATAGAAGTTGGAAATCCAATAGCGTTCAAAATTATTCCTGAATAAAAATCAACATTTGGATAAAGTTTACGCTCAACAAAATAAGGATCTTCAAGAGCGATTTTTTCTAACTCACGAGCTACTTGCAACGTTGGATTATTACTAACCCCCATAAGTTCAAGCACTTCTTTCGCTGATTCTTGCATAACTTTAGCGCGTGGATCGTAAGATTTATAAACCCTATGCCCAAAACCCATTAAACGAAATGGATCGTTTTTATCTTTGGCTCGTGCAACATATTCAGGAATATTATCCACAGTGCCAATTTCTCGTAACATATTAAGCGCTGCCTCATTAGCGCCACCATGCGCTGGCCCCCAAAGACAAGCAACACCTGCCGCAATACAAGCAAATGGATTGGCATCAGAAGAACCTGCAAGCCTAACCGTTGAGGTTGAGGCATTTTGTTCGTGATCTGCATGAAGAGTGAAAATCCTATCCATAGCTTTTGATAGAATTGGATCAATTTTATAATCTTCAGTAGGCACAGAAAAACACATATGCAAGAAATTCTCAGCATAATTAAGATCGTTTCGTGGATAGACAAATGGTTGACCAATAGAATATTTATAGGCATTTGCTGCAATAGTTGGCATCTTTGCTATCATACGAATTGAAGCAATTTCACGTTGCTCAGGATCGTTTATATCCGTGCTATCATGATAAAAGGCTGCCATTGCTCCAACAACACCACAAACGATAGCCATAGGGTGTGCATCACGTCTAAAACCGTGATAAAGCTGGTGCATTTGCTCATGCATCATTGTGTGGCGAGTTACCCGAGTTTCAAAGGCTTCAAGTTCTGAACTTGATGGCAGGTTACCATAAAGAAGTAAAAAGCAAACTTCAAGGAAATGACTATCATCTGCTAATTGATCAATTGGATATCCACGATATAATAATTCACCCTTATCACCATCAATATATGTAATTGAGCTATCACAAGCGGCAGTAGAGGTGAAACCGGGATCGTAAGTAAATAAACCAGTTTGAGCATATAGCGAGCGAATATCAATTACTGAGGGGCCGACAGTTCCATCAAGAATTGGAAATTCAAATGTTTTATCACCAATCGTTAATTTTGCTTTTTGTTTTGTCATTGAGTTCCCCTTAATAATTGAAATTGCCAGAGAGTTGGCTAACCGATGGATAAGATTTTTAATATCCACTAGCTTATTTTAATGAATGAATCATTCGTTGCGCTCTTGGTATTAGATTTATGGCACTTATGCAACCAGCATGCACTAAACTTAGGCAGTTTTACTTAAATGTCGCTTGATCTTTTAATCTATTAAGTGATTCGTCTTTACCAATTAATACCATAACATCAAAAATCGAAGGAGAGGCGGCGCTTCCAGTTAAGGCAGCTCTTAGTGGTTGGGCAACTTTACCTAGTTTTTGCTCGTTCTCATCAGCAAATTCCTTAATCTGGTTTTTGATTTCCTCAAGCGACCAATTTGTTAAATCATTCAATTTTGTAATAATTTTGCCAATCATTATTTTATTCTCATCTGTTAAGATGTTGCTGGCCTTTTCATCTAATTGCAAAGGGCGAGTGGCATATATAAATCTTGCTAACTCAATTAGATCTAAAATTGTCTTTGCTCTTGGTTTTAACTCTTTAAGAGCGCTAAGGACGGTTTCTTTATTAGCCATCAGACCTTCTTCGTCAAAGGTTAGCTCTAATTCTTTGCACAATGATATCATTATTTCAAACAGCTCTATTTCGTCGCTTTGCTTAATATAATGAGCATTAAGGTTTGCCAATTTTACAAAATCAAATCTTGAAGCACCTTTATTTAGGTCGTCAAGATCAAACCAATTAATCATTTGCTCTGTTGAAAATACCTCATCGTTCCCATGAGACCAGCCCAAGCGTGCTAAATAATTGCGTATGGCTTTGGGCAAATATCCCATTTTCCTATAAGCATCGACACCAAGCGCTCCATGTCTTTTAGATAATTTTGCGCCGTCTGCGCCATGAATTAGCGGGATATGCGCCATTTCAGGAACGTCCCAACCTAGCGCATTATATATCATAATTTGGCGAGCCGCATTTGTTAAATGATCGTCACCACGAATAATATGCGTAATACCCATATCATGATCGTCAACTACAACGGCTAACATATAGGTCGGAGTTCCATTTGAGCGCAGGATAATAAAATCATCAAAATTATCACTGTTAAATTTCACATCGCCTTGCACATGATCTTTGACAATTATTTCTTTTGAGAGTTCTATTTTTAGGCGGATTACTGGCTCTATACCTGTTGGCACGCTCGCATCGCTCAAATCACGACATTTACCGCTATATTTTGATGCCAATCCTTTTGCCTTTGCTTCCTCACGCATTTTTACTAATTCTTCTGATGAGCAATAACATCTATAAGCAAGGTTATTTTCAACTAGTTGCTCAGCTATTTCCTTATGGCGTTCAGCGTTTGCAATTTGCGAAACTGGCTCATCGTCCCAATCTATGCCAAGCCAACTCAAGCCATCAAGAATAGCTTCTTGGGCTGCATCAGTTGATCGCTTCTGATCAGTATCTTCAATTCTTAAAAGCATTTTGCCATTATTTTTTTTGGCATAGACCCAATTAAACAAAGCAGTTCTAGCCCCACCAATATGTAAATAACCAGTGGGAGAGGGGGCAAATCTAGTAATTACTTGTCTTGGCATTTGTTTGTAAGCTTTCATAATGCTGATTGAATTTTTCTTAATGGTGTGTAGCATAGGCAAATCTTAGCGCAAGGAACAAATCCAAAATTAAAGCTAGAATAAGGAAAATAGGGTCAAATTCATTGGGGAAAATTGAAGGCCAAATTGCAAATTTAATTAACAAATTTAACGAGGCAATCTATCAAAAGAGATTATTCATTCTAATGATTTTCATGATGATCTTTGGTATAATTATTTATAGTGTTCTATCGTTTGAGCCAAGCTGGTTTGTTGTAATTTTTAGTGGGTTTATATTACTATCATTATTAATTTGGCAAATAATAAAGGGCAATTTGAATATCTCTTTAATTTTGCTTTTCTCTATCTGGGTTGGGTTTATTTTATTACCAATTCACGCTCAGATATTTGGCACACAAATGCTCAAATATCCTTCTTTCGGCTCTTATCAAGCAAAAGTAATAAAAGTGCTTTCATTAAGAGATGATGGGCAAAGAATTATAGTTGCAAATATCAATGCCCTAGAGAGCTCACGTGATTTACCAATTAGAAATGCTAGATTATTTATTCGCAAAGGACCTATTTTAGAAGCCGGAGATATTATTGAAGGCAAAATGCGATTTGCACCAGTGCCTAGCCCCGTTACCGTAGGCGGCTATGATTCACAGTTTCAATCTTATTTTGTTGGGATTGGAGCATTTGCCAGCACCACAAACGCTCCAAAAATTATAGCAAAACAAAATAATTTTTCGTTTAAGGCTTTCATTGATCAATCCCGCTTTAATATTGGCAAAAGGATAAGTTCAGCATTGCAAGAGCCAGCAAAAGGCATTGCCTTAGCGCTTATTGTTGGCGATCAAAGCAATATAAAAGATGTAACACGTACAAAAATGGCAACAGCAGGCCTTGCGCATATGCTGGCTATTTCTGGGCTTCATCTATCATTAGTTGCGGGCGGAGTTTTTGCTTTTGTTAGAATTGCCCTATCACTTTCATATTCATTTACTCAGCGCTTTGCAGTTAAAAAAATAAGCGCCATAATGGGTATTTTAGCGGCATTAATATATCTTGCTCTATCAGGGGCAAGCGTTTCTGCGGTTCGAGCAACAATTATGCTAATATTGATATTTGGAGCGGTAATTGTTGGGCGCAAGGCCTTAACAATGAGAAATGTTGCCTTTGCAGCATTGTTTGTTATTATACTTGATCCGAGCGCAATTTTTTTACCAAGCTTCCAACTGTCATTTGCAGCAGTTGTAGCTCTAATTGCAACTTATGAAGTGTTTAGGCAAAAAGTCAGCAAAAGGCTTGGCTTTGCCTCAGGCATATTGCAGTTCTTTTTAGCCCTTGCATCAACAAGCATAATTGCTGGGCTAGCTACCGCAATTTTTGCTGCCTATCATTTCCAGCAAATTGCACCACTTGGTGTTTTAGGAAATTTAGCCGCTCTACCGATTTTAACTTTTTTTGTTTTGCCTGCCGCCTTTATCGCAGTTTTGCTTATGCCGCTCGGGCTAGAAGCACCGCTATTAAATGTCATGGGTTGGGCAATAAATCTAATATTAAATATTGCACAAAGAGTTGCAAATTTAAGCGAAGGGCTTGGTGTTAATTTTATCTTGCTGCCCATATCGCTAATTATAGGCCTAATCGCATTTGCTTGGTTTGCTTTTTTTATTGGTAGATTAAAATTCTTGGGGCCAATATTAGCTTTGCCTTTAATATTTATTTTTGCTCTTGATAGGCAACCAGATATTTTAATTTCTGCTTCAACAAAGGCCGTTGCAATTAGAGGTAATGATTTAGCAAATGGTGAATATGGCTTAGGGCTAATTGCGGGCAGGTTAAATTCTTTTACAACCAATGCTTGGCAAGATACTTATCAAGAGGAAATTGCAGCAAGATTAGATAGTGCATTATGCGATGAAATAGCGTGCTTTTATAATAGTCCAATTGGGTTTTCAGTCTCCTTAGTCAAACAAACAAGAAGAGCATTTATTGAGGATTGCGCTATTGCTGATTTAGTAATCACTCGATTAAAAGCCCCAAATTATTGTAAAGAAATAACACAAGTTATTGATATTGAAAATATACGAAATGAAGGTATGCAATGGCTTTATTGGAATGAAAAACAACAAGATTTTATTATAAGGCCTGCTATTTCAAGCAATAATCGCCCTTGGAGATTAGGCAATTATTAATCGTCATTATCTTTAATGTTATCACTAGTTTTCTTTTTAGTCTGCGAAATATTCTTTTCAATATCTTGTGGGGTTTTTATTGGGTCTGATAATTTTATAGCAAGACTATCTTCGTTGAAAATTATTTCAAAATATTCAGCTAACTCATAGCAAAATAATAATTCAGAAACCCAACCATCATAAAAGGCGTTTGCCTCACCACAATTTTTGGCTCTTAAATTAAATTTATTTGGAAAACTATACTCCCGCAAAACACCATTGATTGCATTTTCTAATAATTTACCTTCCTGCAATAATTTCCTAATTGCAATAGATCCTGTGCCCCGATCATAAAACGCTCTAATATTTAGATCTGAGGGGACATTCTTCTTGTGTGGTTTTAGAACTTTTTCCCAACTTTCTTGCGCTAAAATATAATCATAATAACAAGATTCTTGACGCAATTCGTCTATCCCAAGCTTAACAGCAACCTGCTTAAAAGCTTCCTTGTTCTTGCCAATCATTAAGCAAACTATCTGATAAGCCCTTTGCACATCAAGAGCATGTTCAGCATAAAAAGCTTCGTTTGAAACTATATCATCATTCTGATCTACGCTCGATAAAAACCATCCATTGGCACTATCAATAAGAATGTTGTTTGCTTCATCACTTTCAATTTTTAATAGTTCAAGAGTTGCAAAATTATCTGCAACATTTTCTTCACGACCCAAAATTGGAATATCTAATTCAGAAATTAATAAATGACCTATTTCGTGATAGAGAATGAAAAGAGAATTATTGAAAACAAATTCATTTGTTCTGTCTTTTTGCTCTGTTTGCGCAAAAGAAAAACTACTAAAACCAAAGATAAAAACAAAAAATAAAACTACTCGCATAACAAATCCAAAAATTACCACTCAAACTATATTAGTTATTGATTGGTGAGCAGTCAAACAATGTCAAATCACATTGTAGCTGAAGAAGTCAAACTTTAACTATATAGCCTTTATTCATTTACCTGCGCTGCCTGTACTTTTTCTAGTTCACTAGTTTTTTCAAACCACAGCGCCTCGCTATTCTCGATTTGCTTTTCAATTTTTGCTTTATCAGAACCAAGCACTATGACTTTTTCTGGCTCGCCTTCACCATTATAGAGTTCTGGATTTTCTAATTGCGCTTCAATTTTTTCTAATTCAATATTTAGATGAGCAGTTTTTTGCTCTATTTGCGATATTTCTTTTTTCAAAGGAGAGAGCCGTTCTCGCTTTTGTGCTGCAATTTTTCGTTGTACTTTTTTATCATTAGAATTATTTTTGTTCCCTGATTTTGATTTAGAACGTGTAGCAAGACCAAGTAATTTTCGCTTATAAGCATCAATATCATCATCGTAAATTTCTATTGTGCCATTTTGCGCAATCCAAATTTGATCAACGGTAGATTTTATGAGGTGGCTATCATGCGAGATGATTAAAACCGCACCTTCATATTCATTTAGTGCCGCAATAAGCGCATCACGACTATCAATATCAAGGTGATTGGTTGGCTCATCAAGGATTAACATGCCCGGCCCCTTAAAGGTAATAAGCCCTAATAAAAGACGTGCTTTTTCACCACCCGAAAGTTTCTTGGCAAGAGTATCCATTTTATCAATGCCAAGCCCCATTTGCGCTACTCGAGCCCGTCGTTTGGCCTCGCTATCGTGGGGCATAAGGGTTTCAACATGCTCAAGAGGGGTTTGTTCTGGCTTTAGCACATCCATTTGATGTTGCGCAAAAAAGGCAATCTCAAGACCACGCCCACGCCGTAATTGCCCCTCCATTGCTTTAAGCTCATTGGCAATAAGTTTTGCAAAGGTAGATTTACCATTGCCGTTCACCCCCAATAGACCAATCCTATCATCAGGATCGATACGCAAATTCATATTGCTTAAAACTGGTGCGCCATCATAACCAACCGATACATTATCAAAATCCAGCATCGGGTTTGCCATTTGTTTTTTTGGATTAGTAAACTTAAAGGGCAGGGCATTATCATCAAATAATGCTTCTGGCGGCCTTAGTTTTTCAATCATTTTTAAGCGAGCTTGCGCCTGTTTTGCCTTTGTTGCTGAATAGCGAAAGCGATCAACAAATTTTTGCATGTGAGCGGCTTTATTGAGTTGTTTATCTCGTGATTTATTTGAAAGCTCCATTTGCATTAAACGAGTTTTTTCAAAAATATCATAGTTGCCTTTGTAAAAAGTCAGTTTTCCTTTATCAAGATGAATGATAGAATTTACAGATTTATTGAGCAAATCCCTATCGTGAGAAATCATAAAAACCGTATAGGGATAGGTGGCAAGGTAATTTTCAAGCCATAAAGTACCCTCTAAATCAAGGTAGTTTGTTGGTTCATCAAGCAATAATAAATCAGGTTGCGAGAATAATACACCAGCCAGCGCCACCCTCATGCGCCAACCACCCGAAAGTTCAGAGCAAGCGATATTTTGTCTTTCATGCTCAAAGCCAAGACCACGTAAAATATTGCTCGCTCGCCCTTCGGCAGAATGCGCATCAATATCAGCTAAGCGCATATGTATTTCAGAAATTCTATGCGCATCGGTTGCAGTTTCTGCTTCCGCTAATAATGCAGTGCGTTCAATATCAGCATTTAGCACCACCTCAAGCACAGATTGCTCCGTTGAGGGTGCTTCTTGCGCTACCGTGCCAATTTTGGCTCGCTTAAAAACAGAAATATCACCATCGTCAGGGGCAAGTTTCTTTAAGATAAGATTGAATAAAGTAGTTTTGCCAGTGCCGTTTTTGCCAACAAAGCCTGTTTTACTGCCCGATGGCAAATTAACGTTTGCCTTATCGAACAACAACCTTTGGTCAAATCTAAATGTTAAGTCAGTAATTGAGAGCATAAAAAATCCTTGTTGAAAGGGCTGTTTAGACATATTCACGCTTTGATGCAACATTGCTATTGCAAGAAATTAAAACTGGGGCTAAAAGGCGCACAATATAGTATTTTCTAAATTCAATTATGCTAATTGAATTACGCTGGCTTCGCTGCGCACCGCACTCGCTATCGCTTCGTGCGGTGACAGTATTTAGCATTGAAAATGCTAAATACTGTAATAACCAAAAAAAACTCTTAAGGATTAAATTAATGGCCGTTCAACGTACTTTTTCTATTATTAAACCAGACGCAACAAAGCGTAATTTAACTGGCAAAATCATCGCCAAATTTGAAGATGCAGGTCTTAGAATTGTAGCGTCAAAACGCATTCACATGAGCCGTGAGCAAGCTGAGGGTTTTTATGGCGTACATAAAGATCGTCCATTCTTTGGCGAATTAGTTGATTTTATGATTTCAGAACCTGTTGTTGTGCAAGTACTTGAGGGTGAAGACGCTATTGCTAAAAACCGTGAAGTAATGGGCGCAACTAACCCTAGCGAAGCTGATGCAGGCACAATCCGTAAAGAGTTTGCTTTATCAATCGGTGAAAACTCAGTGCATGGCTCTGATGCGCCTGAAACTGCCGCTGAAGAAATCAAGTTTTTCTTTTCAGAGAAAGAAATAGTTGGCTAGTCTTATTTCAATAATTATCTTTTTGGGTCGTCATTTGACGGCCCTTTTTTTTGGCATTTTTATGTTAATGAAAAAAAAGTACTTCTAAGCCTATCTTATGGGTGAAATTAATATAATCACTTGGCAGATTCTAAGATATATAATGAAATTTATTGAAAAACTAAAAAGCAAATTCTCATCAAATTCAAATGACAAGAATTTAGTAAAAAAATTAAGCAAACATCAAAAATCTGCTCTTGATGGATTTGATAAGAATATTCCACTTGTGCTTGATTTAGATGAATGTTTGCTAAAGACAGATTTTCTTTATGAGAGCCTGTTTTCTTATATTAAATCAAACCCATTTCGATTATTTAACGCCATGAATTGGTATTTTAATGGTGGCAAAATACGCTTAAAACAAGAGTTAGAACAGATAGTTGAATATGATGTTGATCTATATCCGCAAAATGATGAAGTAGTAGAATTAGCAAAATTAGAAGTTAAAAAGGGGCGTAAAGTTCATTTAGCAACCGCCTCAAATATTACTTTTGCAAAAAAAATAGCCAAACGCTTTAGTTTTATTTCAAATATTCATGCAACAGATAAAAATATAAACCTCAAAGCAATCAATAAAGCAAATGAATTGCAAAAAAAATATCCGAACGGTTTTATCTATGCTGGTGATAGCAAGGCGGATTTAGTTGTTTGGGAAAAAGCTAAGGGCATTATCATTGTTGGGGCAAACAAATCAACTATTGCAAAAATCAAACAAGACAGAACTCCAAATATTATAATAGACAAGCAATATTCAACATTCAAAACCATAAGAAAAGCCTTGCGTGTTCATCAATGGGCAAAAAATATATTAGTTTTTGTTCCGCTTTTTCTTAGTGGTACATTTACTAGTCCAGCAAACTGGCTACTAGCTCTCATCGGGTTTTTTGCTCTCTCAATGCTTGCTTCTGCAACCTATATTATTAATGATTTATGGGACTTAGAAGATGATAGAGCGCATTGGTCAAAGCGTTTTCGCCCCTTAGCCTCAGGTAATCTCTCACTTCCTTACGGCATTATTTTGGCATTCATGGCTTTTATAATAGCTTTTCTATTATCATTACTCTTACCCATAATGGCGCAATTATTAATGTTATTATATCTGATAACAACTTTGCTATATTCTTTCTTTCTTAAAAAACAAGCCATTGTTGATGTCGTAACAATCGCCGCTTTATTTGTTTTAAGAGTAGCCTTTGGCGCTTATGTTATTAGCGTTTATCAATCTTCATGGTTGTTGGTTTTTGCTATGGCACTATTCCTTTCACTATCGTTTGCCAAGCGCACGGTTGAGGTGCAAAAACTTGCAGAGCATAAAAAAGATAAAGCTAGTGGGCGTGGCTATCGGGCAGGGGACGCTAATATTCTTATGATATTGGGGGCAGCCTCTGGCATGTCATCAGTCATAGTTATGGTGATGTATATTTTTAACGATGCTTTTAATGCGCAATTTTATTCAGCGCCATTCATATTATGGGCTTTTCCAATAGTTTTGCTTATTTGGGTTTGCCATATTTGGATTACTTGCGCACGAGGCGAGTTAAATGATGATCCAGTTATTTTTGCCCTAAGAGACAAAAAAAGCCTCGCCTTAGCTGGCATATTGCCAATCGTATTTGTTCTTTCATGGGCATCTAAGCCTTGGTTTGCTTTGCTGGGCATTTAGAGCAATGGATAAATATAAAAGAATAATTTCGTTTCTTTTTGTAGGTGGCAGTGCAGCACTAGTAAATTGGCTTGCACGGATTGCCCTTTCAAATTTTATGCAATATGAATTGGCGGTATTCTTTGCCTATATAATCGGTATGATAGTTGGATATATCGGATATCGCTTTTTAGTCTATAAAGCATCTAGCCATTCGATTGGCGCAGAAATTTTACGCTTCATTGCAGTTAATGCAATTTCTGGGGTGTTTGTAATATTGTTTGCTAGCCTATTAATGCGAGTAATTCTTCCATACTTTGGCCTAAGCCTATATGTCGAAGAAGTAGGGCACGCTATCGCCATTGCACTTGGTGCGGTGATTAATTATCATGCTCATGCCCGCATTACTTTTGCGAACAAAAATAGTTAAACATTTAAGTTGTAGTTGCTAAAATCACCATAGTTACAACATTTAATATTAAGCCAAAACTCACTAGCGCACCAAACAGAGGCAGCATATCTTTACGTAAAGCGGTTGCTAAAATTATAAAAGCCACAGGCAACCAATCAAGCGTATAGCGCTGAACATTATATTGGCTAGTGCCATTTGAGTGGTAGAATAATGTGATGCCAATAATTATAAGGCTAACAATCACTCCAATAATAATCACTCTTAGTGAGAAGATAGTATTTTCAGAAATTTGAGATTTTTTAGCTATTGGAGTTAAAGCTAAGAAAAACAAAAACGGACTAGCGACTAATAAAGCAGCTCCTTTTGGGTCAAGCGAGCCAATATCATTAAGGTATTTGCCAACAAACTCTATGTCTAACCCCTGAAACAATAAATGAGTAATGTTGAACAAGAAATAATCAGCGTTAAATACGCCTAAATCCAATAAGCGATTATATATAAAATTGCCAGCTGCACTAACTTCTGATGGCTCAAGATATTGATATCCTGTGTCCATTATACTGCCAAAGCGCAAATAATTATAGATAAAATAAATGCTAATGGCAAAAGCAATTGGAATTGCCATAGAGATAAATTTTAATAATCTATCACGATTAATAGTGAATAATGGCAAACCATCTTCTATAAGAATAGCAAAAATAAATGGCGCAATCAGAATTGTCATTTGCCTTGATAAGAAAGAACAGCCAACTAATATTCCCGCAAATATTGCAGCTCTATAACTATCCCTTTTATTCAGCACATAATATAGCGCAAGGCTAAGGCTAAAAAAGGAAATGCTCTGGGCAAAAAACCAAACCCTATCACCTCTAATTATCACATATAATAATGGTGATGAAAAAAGTATGGCAATGACAAATAGAAAAGCGATTGATTTATCTTTGCCAAGCCTACGAATTATCTTCCACCAGACAAACCCTGTTGCCAAAAATACAATTATAGAAATTGCAAT
>JAKISM010000111.1 GCA_021648585.1 Devosiaceae bacterium
GGTGAATTGGCGAGGTCGAAACAAAAGTATGAATGCGCCCACGCTTAGCAAATTTAATTGCCTCCCCTGCCCGATCAATATCAGCAGGAATAGCCCTAGCCAAACCAGCAATAACGGCATTTTTTGAGCGTTTAGAAATCTCACTAACCGCCGCAAAATCACCATTTGACGCAATAGGAAAACCAGCCTCAATAATATCAACCCCCATATCATCAAGCGCCTCAGCAATTTGCAGTTTTTCCTCAAGCGTCATAGTAGCACCCGGAGATTGCTCACCATCACGCAATGTGGTGTCGAAAATATAGATTTTGTCTGTGTTGCTTTTGTTGACCATAGTCTTTTCCTGCTCTTTTTCTTGTCGCCGTTGGTCGCTTTGCTCCCGACACCCCCGCCGTTATTCTTTTCACCATGAGGGATAGATAATTATCTACCTAAGTTATTATAGATTTTTGAAAAAATACCCTCTAACCACCCGCTCAAAAAAGAGCCGTCAATGACTAGAGGCTAATAAAAGCAGGAGAGCAAGGAGAGGGAATAATAAAGCAAGCGCAACAAAGCGAGGCGAGATTTGCTCGCTCTTTACTTTGGCTTTAGCTCTATTTTGTCTTTTAATCATCAACTCAATCCTGATGGCGTTCTTTGCCTAAAAACGCTTTTGCGTTATCGTAATTTCATCATGCTTGAAATTTTATTTTTTGGCAAGGGGATTTTTGAAAAAGATTTTATTATTCTCAAAAACAAAACCAACTTAAACCTCCGCCGTCATGCGGTTGCAAAACGGCATCCAGTAGCGTTATCAAACTATACCATAAACAAACGGTGTGTTGGTTGTTTCAGCAACCCGCTGCCCCAGCGCAACGAGAGAGAACAACGCTAGATTGTGCCTGTTTATAGGTATAATGGGTGCCGTTTTGCAACCGCATGACAACGCAGGATAAAAGCTGGCACAATAGCAAATCTGTTAGAAAATTGCCTTTCCTTTATAGCAATCACAATGGAGAGCTAGAAGTTCAAGAGCGCTCCCTTATAGTTAAACCACCACGGGCTTCCTTGAAAGAAATAAGGAAAGGACAAGAAAAAAATATTACTTTATAGGTTTATGCAAATGTGTTCAGATACATAGACTACGTTGATTGGAATATAAAGAATATTTGAATATTGGAGATTATTATGGGAATAGGTATAAAGCTATTAGAAATACTAGCAACGCCTTTGGCAATACTAATTCTAGGTTATTTTTTAAATAAGAGGTTAGATGATTCTAGGAGAATTTCCGAATAGAAAAAAGTTTGGGCTGACGACTTTATAGAATGTTCTAATAACTATAGCTTAATCGCTAGCAAAATAGTTGTGAACATAGATATATTTGTGCAAATTAAAAATGAAAAGTTGAACGGATGGAAAGAAAAATCTGATGTTAAACATTCCGAAGTAACGTCATACATAAATCAAATAAAACTCTACGAATGGGAAATTAAGAAATATATCCAATTTGCATCAAAAAATGGAGAGGATTTGGGTAAAACATCGAGTCATCTTTTTGGACAATTAAAAGACTTTATAGCATATTGCAACAAGACCTCTGGTGCTCCGTTTAATTTAGAAGATATAAGAACTGCGCAATTTAATTATAATGAAGCAGCAAGAAAAGTGCATTCCGAACTTATGGGAACATAGGAATTGCAATAGCTCTTTAGCGCAGTATCGTCATTGCGAGAAGCGAAGCGGCGAAGCAATCCAGAAAACCTCAGTTTATATGATAAATTCTGGATTGCCACACCCCTCCCTTCGACAGGCTCAGGGTGAGGGGGTGCGCAATGACAAAAAGTAAAAATTAAATAACGGTCTATCTCTTCCCTCCCCCTTGCGGGGAGGGATTGAGGGTGGGGGTTCAAATAATAAAAGAGAGTAGAGTAAAGAAATAAAAAGGGTAAGAGTTCAACCTATTATACAAAGAATAACACAAGTTAGTTTTCTAATTCTAGAGTTTTTTGTTTAGCCCCACCGCTCTTATCCATACCCCCACCCCTAGCCCCTCCCCGCAAGGGGGAGGGGAATAAGAAGACTAGTTTTTAGCTTTATCAACCAATGCCCCCTCAGCAATCACCAGCGTTGCCTTGCGCACGCCAGTATAAAGCCGTTGCGTCAGCACGCAAACATAAGAATTGTGGATTGCTGCCTTAGTTTTTCTCTTTATCAACCAGCGCACCCTCACAATCCACGGCATCATATCACGAAGTTTTTAATCTACTTCTTCTAATTCAATCAAAACACCATCAAAATCTTTGGGGTGAAGAAAAACCACAGGTAATCCATGCGCACCAATTTTTGGTTTGCCATCACCAAGCACTCGT
The DNA here is from genome assembly GCA_021648585.1 of Devosiaceae bacterium. GTDB lineage: Bacteria > Pseudomonadota > Alphaproteobacteria > Rhizobiales > Devosiaceae > S141-66. Next base: position 2,355 of record JAKISM010000111.1, read on the forward strand.
GCCCCTTTTGCTTTCAATAAAGCAATGGATTTTATAATATCCTCAACCTCAAAGCAAATATGATGTGTTGCGCCATTTGGGTTTTTCTCTAAAAACCGCTCAATCGGTGAATTGTCCCCCAAAGGATAAAGCAATTCTATTTTTGAGTTTTCAAGTTCAACAAAAACCACAGATACACCATGCTCTGGTAAATCTTGAATAGGCGAAACATTTGCGCCCAAAACATCACGATATTTACTTATCGCTTTATCAAGATTAGGCACTGCGATAGCCACATGGTTGAGTTTACCAATCATCTATTCACCAATCTTTTTTCAATGCGATTAAGCACCTTAAATGCTGCCTCTAATACATTTGTTCCCGGTCCAAAAATTTCAACCGCCCCCGCCTCATAAAGAAACTCATAATCATCAACAGGAATAACTCCACCAACTATTACTTGCACATCTTTTAGATTTTTTTCTTTTAATAGCTTAATTAATTCAGGCACTAAAATCTTATGCCCAGCACTAAGGGAAGAAACACCAACCACATCAACCCCCATTTCTTTAACGTGATTTGCAACTTCATTTGCGCTTTCAAATAGTGCGCCAAAATGCACTAAAAAGCCCATATCAGCAAAAGCAGAAGCAATTATTTTTGCTCCTCTATCGTGCCCATCTTGCCCCATTTTCGCAATAAAAATAGATGGCTTTCGCCCCTTTTGCTTTTCAAATTCCCCAATGCGCTTTTCAAACGCAATATATTCAGCATCATCTTTATATTGTTTGCCATAGACACCAGAAATCACCTCAGGTTTTGCGCTATAACGCCCAAAAATATCTTCCATAGCTTTTGATATTTCGCCCAATGTTGCCCGTGCGCTAGCCGCTATTATTGCCGCCTCAAGCAAATTGCCCTCATTCATTGCCGCACATTCTTTAATGGCTGCCAACGCCTCATCAACTTGCGCTTGATTGCGATTTTTCTTAAGAGCTTTAAGCCTTAAAACCTGCTCTTTTAATATTTTTTCATTATCAATTTTTCTAGTTTCAAGCGCCTCCTCTTCCTCTAAACGAAAGCGATTAACCCCAACAATTACATCTTGCCCCCTATCAACTCGTGTCTGGCGCAATGTCGCAGCTTCCTCTATTGAGCGCTTTGGCCACCCCTCACTAACCGCCTTAGTCATACCGCCAAAATCTTCTACCTTTTCAAGAATATCCTTAGCCTTATCAATTAGTTGCTTAGTTAGCGCCTCAATATAATATGAGCCAGCAAGCGGATCAATAACATCGGCAACCCCCGTTTCGTGCTGCATTATTAATTGAGTATTACGAGCAATTCTGGCTGAAAAATCAGTCGGCAAAGCAATAGCTTCATCAAATGAATTTGTGTGCAGACTTTGCGTACCGCCAAGCACTGCTGACATCGCCTCAAACGCTGTTCTTACAATATTATTATATGGGTCTTGCTCGGTCAGCGAAACACCCGAAGTCTGGCAATGGGTTCTTAGCATTTTTGATTTTGGATTCTTTGCCCCTAAATCTTGCATAATATTTGCCCACAAAAAACGAGCCGCTCGCAATTTGGCAATTTCAACAAAGAAATTCATACCAATACCAAAAAAGAAACTTAAACGAGGCGCAAAATCATCAATATCTAAACCTCTTTTTTGCGCCATTTTTACATATTCCATACCATCGGCAAGCGTAAAAGCTAGCTCTTGCTCGGCGCTCGCTCCAGCTTCGTGCATGTGATAGCCAGAAATAGAAAGAGAATTAAATTTTGGCATATTCTCATTCGTATAGGCAATAATATCCCCAATAATTCGCATTGAAGGCTCGGGTGGATAAATATAGGTATTTCGAACCATATATTCTTTTAATATATCATTTTGAATTGTGCCAGATAGCTGAACTGAGTTAACCCCTTGCTCTTTTGCCGCAACAATAAACATCGCCAATATTGGAATAACCGCCCCGTTCATAGTCATAGAAACCGACATCTTATCAAGCGGGATTTTCTCGAATAAGATTTTCATATCCTCAACACTATCAATAGCAACCCCAGCCTTACCCACATCACCCTTCACTCGCTCATGATCGCTATCATATCCACGATGAGTTGCTAAATCAAAAGCAATGGAAAGCCCTTTTGTTCCACCAGCAAGCAAGGATCTATAAAATTCATTACTTTCTTTTGCGCTAGAAAACCCAGCATATTGGCGAATTGTCCACGCCCGATTGGCGTACATGCTAGCTCTTACCCCACGAGTATATGGCACATTTCCGGGCATATCAGATTTTATATTTTTGGGTAAATCTTTGGCAAAATAAATGGGTTTAACTTCTAAAGAACCATGTGTTTTTGTTAAATCCTCAAGCGATTTATTGCGCAATTCTTTAGCGGCAAGTTTTGACCATTTTTTATAGTTCGCTGGTTTTGTTTTTTTCATTTCTTTTGCCTTCCCATACTATACCACATCATCAAACTGCACACTCTGCTATATTAAACACTCCGCCGCCTATACCAAACACTCCGCCGTCATACCGACGAAAGTCGGTATCCATTATACCATTAAACAGGAACAATTTTAGATTATATCTCTTTGCTAAAATCCCTAAGAAACCGCTATTTATGAAATAATTTGATAACGCAAATGGATCCCGACTTTCGTCGGGATGACATCGAGTATATAATTTTACAAATAGCTCACAAATAAAAGAGGGAGAAAAACCAAATGACCTTATCATAATTCCTCAAACTCCATAATCACCTCATCAACCCCAAGCACAGAGCCAACGCCAACATTTATGCCCTTCACCCTAGAGCCTTTGCTAGCATAAAGCACATTTTCCATTTTCATTGCCTCAACTATTGCTAAGGCCTGCCCATCTTCAACAATATCCCCAATTTTAACATCAATACGAACAATTTGCCCCGGCATTGGGCATAATAAATATTTACTCATATCGGGTGCAATTTTTTCAGGCATGATATGCATTAATTTTGCAATATGAGGCAAAAGTAATTTAACTTTGCTAGTCGCTCCGCAATAATCAATAATAAAATCTGCACTATTTTGAGCAACTTTCAGCACTATACGATCATTTTCACTCCAAATAATTTGTGCCAAACTAGCACCAAAGTGCCACACAAACCCTAAAGCGTGATATTGTTGCCCACCTATATTTAATGACCAACCATTTTCATCAAATTCAACTTTTGTAAGAATTTCTTTATCATCAATAAAAGCTATCCATTCCCCTTGTTGTCCATAGATTTCCTTATTTCTATTCTCAAGCAAAAACTGCATCATGGCAGCACAAGCAATTACATCTATTTCTTGTTTTTCATTTAGGTTTGCGCCCTTAAATCCATCAGGAAATTCTTCCTCAATAAAAGCCGTGCTAATATCCCCGCTCATAAAACGAGAGTGCCCCATAATGGTTTGCAAAAATGAAATATTGTGCTTTACCCCCTCAATTTCAAACTCACTTAAAGCACCAGACATCGCTTCGATTGCGTCCGCCCTATTTGATGCCCAAGTACAAAGTTTTGCAATCATTGGATCATAAAAAGTAGATATTTCACTACCCTCAAAAACTCCAGTATCATTGCGAACTATCAAATCTTTAGAGTTAAATTCTTCTGGCGGATTATAGCGCCTTAGACGACCTATTGAGGGCAAAAAATTACGTGTTGGATCTTCTGCATATATTCGGCTTTCAATCGCCCAACCATCTAGTTTCACATCATCTTGGCTAATCGCAAGTTTCTCGCCAAACCCCACCAGCAACATTTGCTCAACCAAATCAATGCCCGTAATCATTTCAGTTATTGGGTGCTCAACTTGCAGGCGAGTATTCATTTCTAAAAAATAAAAATTGCGCTCCTGATCAACAATAAATTCAACCGTACCAGCACTATCATAATCAACAGATTTAGCTAACATCACCGCCTGCTCACCCATTGCTTTTCGGGTTGCCTCATCAAGAAACGGACTAGGCGCTTCTTCAATAATTTTTTGATTGCGCCGCTGGATCGAACATTCACGCTCATTAAGATAAATCACATTACCATGCTTATCGCCAAGCACCTGAATTTCAATATGGCGTGGTTTTGTAATAAATTTTTCAATAAAAATTCTATCATCACCAAACGAAGATTTAGCCTCAGATTTTGAGCGCTCAAACCCCTCTTTTGCCTCTTCATCATTATTGGCAACACGCATTCCTTTGCCACCACCGCCCGCAGAGGCTTTTATCATAACAGGATAACCTATTTCATTCGAAATTTGCACTGCATGTTTAGCATCATCAACCAAGCCCATAAATCCGGGCACGATTGAAACTCCAGCTTTTTGCGCAATTTCCTTAGAAACTATCTTATCACCCATAGAGCTAATGGCTTTTGGATTAGGGCCGATGAAAATAATATTATTCTTTTTAAGCTCCTGACAAAAAGCCGCATTTTCGGACAAAAACCCATATCCGGGGTGCACGCCCTGTGCGCCAGTTTGTTTACAAGCAGCAATAATTTTTTCGCTTAAAAGGTAGCTTTCGCTAGCTGGGGAATTACCAATATGAACGGCCTCATCAGCCATTTCCACATGCAACGCTTTAGCATCAGCATCAGAATAAACCGCAACGGTTTGAATGCCCATTTTTTTAGCACTTTTAATAATACGGCAAGCAATTTCACCACGATTTGCAATAAGAATTTTTTTAAACATTATACTTTCTTTTCTACTTTCTCTTGGCTACCAAATCAATTTCTACCAACGCATGTAGCGCTAATCCAGTTACACCAATAGTGGTTCTGGCTGGTAAACAATCAATTTTAAAATAACTTTTCCAAACCTCATTCATATCATCATAATCACGATGAAACTCTGTTAAATATATTCTAGCCATAACAATATCATCTAACCCCAAATCGATACCATTAAGAATAATTTGTAAGTTCTCAATAACCCTACCAGTTTGCGCCTTTATGCCCTTAGGCAACGGAGCATCTGGCGCATCAGGATCAGTTGGCATTTGCCCCGTAACAAAAATAAATCCATCAGCCTCAACAGCATGAGAAAACGGCGCAACAGGATGCGGGCCTTTACTAATCATATGAAATATTGGTTTTGTCATTTTGTTTTCTTTCTTTATTTTTAATGTTTCACTCACACCACCGTCATGCTAGGGCTTGACCCGAGCATCCATCTATCAAAGCTCTCTTCGTCATCGTTTTTTGGATCCTCGGGTCAATCCCGAGGATGACGAGGGGTAAATTATTTGGAATTATTAGCTACGCAGCTCCTTTCCTCCAAAGTAACTCGTTATGAATTCCTTGCCATTGGGGGTAAGTTGCATGAGCCATGGCTCCACCGCCAAGCCATTAATTCTAACTGAGCTTCCAGAACTTTGGGTTATTTTAACCAAACCATCCTGTTCCAATCCTTTTACATGCAGATAGTCAGTTCGAGGTAATTGTAAAAGTGGCAAAGAATCAGACGCAAATTGACTAAGATGCGAGTGAAACAACTCCAAAGCACGCATCTCATACAATGAATACCTACCAGAAATAATAGCTAGGTTTTGTTTATAGGTACGAATTGAACCCTTCGAAATTTCTTTCCGCGTTACGCGTGCATGGCAGGTTGCACATAAAACAATCATATCCTCAAAACGATGTTCCTTTACCTTGCACCATTCTTCAATGTGTTCAAATTCTAGAGCCGCAGCTCCTCGGCACGTTGGAACAGCACAACGATACCCCGCTTCAGTCATAAGCTGCCTTTTTAAAAGTTCTGGAACATGTCGTGAAACCATTTTCTCCCCCTAAAGCGGTATATTATCATGTTTCTTTTTCGGCACGTCTTGTTGCTTATTCTTTAATGTCGAAAACGCCCTTATCAATCTTCGCCTTGTTGAATGCGGCATTATTACATCGTCAATATAACCTCGCTCCGCCGCAATAAACGGATTGG
>JAKISM010000112.1 GCA_021648585.1 Devosiaceae bacterium
ATGAGGCATATGTGCTTATCCCTCAAAGTGTTATGTCTGATATTGTAACCTCGCAATTTCCATTTTGGCAAAAAACTAGAGCTTGGATCCTAGCTCGCCCCCTATCTGGATTTGCTGAAACTTTTAGCCAATATATTATGGAAATTGCGCCAAATGGCGGATCAAATAATCCTGAGCCAGATAAAAAAGCACAAGGGATTTTATTTGTAACTTCTGGTGAACTTACACTTATTCTTGATGGGAAAACTCATAAGATGCTAGAGGGCGGGTATGCCTATATTGCACCTAAAAGCCAATGGAGCGTGAAAAATAATAACGAAAAAAATGTAAGTTTTCACTGGATTAGGAAAAAATACCAAAAAATAAAAGGCCTAAAAACCCCAAAATCTTTTGTAACAAACGAGCAAGATATCGCACCAATAGCCATGCCTAAAACTAATAATAAATGGACAACAAAACGCTTTGTTGACCCAAGTGATATCAGTCATGATTGCCATGTTAATATTGTTTCTCTTGAGCCAGAAGCACAAATTCCCTTTGCTGAAACTCATGTTATGGAACATGGGCTTTTTGTACTTCAAGGTAGCGCAAAATATCGCCTCAATGAAGATTGGATAGATGTTGGACCGGGTGATTATATGTGGCTACGTGCCTTTTGCCCGCAAGCGTGCATTGCAACTGGCTCAACGCAATTTCGCTATTTACTATATAAAGATGTAAATCGACATCCAGCTCTAACTATATGAAAAATAAAATGAAAACCATTACAATAGAATCACTTTCTCAACAAGCTTTTGCCCCTTTTGGGGAGGTTATTGAAATAAATAAACATTCAGATTTCATAGCAATAAATAATGGCACAACAAAACGCTTTCATGATTTAGCTAAAGTTCAAATAAAAGGAATTAACGCCAGAACTGCTATTTCAATATTTCGTGCTAGCCCTTTTGATTTGCCCTATTCACTAAATTTTATGGAGCGCCACCCCTATGGCAGTCAAAGTTTTATGCCGCTCATTCCATCAAAATTTTTAATCATTGTGGCACAAGATAAAGATGGAGTACCAACTAAGCTAACTGCCTTTTTGGCCAATGAAGGACAGGGCGTAAATTATCATAGCAATATTTGGCATGGCGCATTAGTAGCGCTTGAAAAACAAACCGACTTTTTGGTTGTTGATAGAGAGGGCGAAGAAAATAATCTTGAGCTTTATAATTTTGAGAAACCCTATAGAGTTGAATTATGAAACAAGATTTAGCCACTAGATTATTAGATATTATTGAACATGATATTGTGCCCCTAACAGCAAAAGAAGTTAAAAAGGGCAACAAGATTTTTGGCGCAGCTATTTTGTTAAAAAAGGATCTTTCTTTAGTTATAGCCGAAACTAATAATGAAATAGAAAACCCTCTTTGGCATGGAGAAATGCACGCCATAAAAAAACTTTATGAACGAGATCATAAAGAATTACCCGACCCAAAAGATTGCATTTTCTTAGCAACGCATGAGCCTTGTTCATTATGTCTTTCTGCCATTACATGGGCAGGATATGATAATTTTTATTATCTATTTAGCTATGAGCAAACAAGAGATAATTTTGCCATTCCGCACGATATAAATATCTTAAAGCAAGTCTATGGCAATAAGGACAGGCCACAAAAAGAGCTTTATAATAGGGAAAATGAATTTTTCACGGCGCATTCTATTGCGCAAATGAAAGAGCACTTAAGCAAAGATGATAAAGAAAAATTTGCTGATAGAATAAAAACTATCAGCAAACTTTATGATGATTTATCAAAAACCTATCAAGCTCAAAAAAGTGAGAATAATATTCCACTATCTTAAAACAGCGCAGTCTTTGCACAAAATAACATTGCCCCTCTCTCTTAAAATTGCGCATTTTCAGTCGAATTAGCCATTGCAGTGGTTGCCGATTGTCCTTGCGAAACCGCCATACTGACAGCATCAAAATAACTCGTACCAACTTCTCTTTGATGACGTGTAGCGCTAAAGCCATCTTTCTCAGCTGCAAATTCTGCTTGTTGTAATTGAGAATATGCCTTCATGCCATCTTTTGCATAATTACGAGCCAGATTAAATGTGCTAAGCGAGAGGTTATGAAAACCAGCTAACGTAATAAATTGATATTTATAGCCCATCTCTCCAAGTTCACGTTGGAATTTTGCCATATCATTTTCATCCATATATTTCGCCCAATTAAACGAAGGTGAGCAATTATAAGCTAGCATTTGATCTGGATATTTATCCTTAATCGCTTCTGCAAATCTTTTGGCATCATCAAGATTTGGCGTTGAAGTTTCACACCAAATTAAATCAGCATAAGGGGCATAAGCTAATCCACGAGCAATAGCACATTCAAAGCCACCCTTTAATTTATAAAAGCCCTCTTCTGTGCGCTCACCCGTAATAAAAGGCGCATCATATTCATCAATATCAGAAGTTATTAAACGAGCAGCCTCAGCATCTGTTCGAGCCATTATAAGAGTTGGTACATTCATTGTATCAGCCGCTAAGCGAGCTGAATTTAGCGTTTTGATAAAGGTGCGAGTAGGCACAAGCACTTTGCCGCCCAAATGACCGCATTTCTTTTCAGATGCCAACTGATCTTCAAAATGCACCGCCCCCGCACCTGCCTCAATCATTGCTTTCATCAATTCAAACACATTAAGCGCACCACCAAAGCCAGCCTCTGCATCGGCAATTATCGGCGCAAAAAAATCATATTCGGTAGTTTCTTTACCCTCAAGCTGCTCCATAGTCTGAATCTGATCAGCACGCTGAAGCGCCTTATTTATACGCTTAACAACAGATGGCACGCTATCTACCGGATAAAGGCTTTGGTCGGGATACATATTACCGCTAGTATTGGCATCTGCTGCCACTTGCCAGCCAGAAAGATATATCGCCTTAAGACCAGCTTTTATCTGTTGCACTGCTTGGTTGCCAGTAAAAGTGCCAAGTGTTGGAACAAATTCTTCACTATGTAGCAATTTCCAGAGCTTTCTTGCGCCATTTTCTGCCAAACTATAGCGAATTGGCAAAGAACCAGATAGCTTCCTGACATCATCAATGCTATAGTTTCTCTTTATATTTTGCCATCTATCAGGCGCCCATAATGGCGCATCAAATTGATTGCCATTTTGATTATTATTCTTTTTATCATCATTATGCTTAAGCATTTTAGCTCCTTAATTAGAATTCCTAGAATCTAATTTTATAAATTTTGTTATTTTATGCTTTGCGCACCCAAGTGGCTGAGAACATTGGTTTGCCATCAAACATTGGCTCACTTTTTGAACCACCAACCAAAGAAAATTCTTGGCGCACAATTTTACCGGCAATTGCATAACCCAAAACATCTAAGCCTCTTACCTTAAACTGCATCATCGCTTCTTTTACAGAAGGTGCAATAATTGTGATTGTATCGCCTAGTTCATTTTGTTGTATTTTATCATTTGATAGCGTCTGCATTTTTTCCTCCATTTTACAAACTATTTACAAAACCACAAATAATCTTGTGATTATCGTGCCGTAATGTAAAGATTTGACAAATTTGAAAAAAATGCAACAATAAACAACATATTGCACTGTAAAGCTGTAAATTTATGAAAAGTCTTGCAGTGTTCTTGTAAAGTTTGTAAAGGACATTTAATGGATAATTCCAATGCTACGCAAATAGGTGGCAAGATAAGAAGGTTGCGCAGAGGGCGTAATATCTCACAAGCAAATCTAGCACAAAACTTAAGCATTTCAGCATCTTACCTAAATCTCATTGAGCATAATAGGCGTAAAATTACAGTGCCATTATTGTTTAAGCTGGCGAATTTCTTTGGTGTTGAGGTTGGTGAATTGGCTCAAACCGACGATAGTCAATTAGTTGGAGATTTAATGGAAATTTTTGGTGATGATCTTTTCATTGATTCTGATCTCACCAATCAAGACATACGAGACCTTGCTCTCACAAACCCAGTAGCAGCTCGTGCCGTTCTTTCCTTGTTTGATAAATATAAGCAGATAAAAACCAACCAGCTTGCCTCTACTAATGAAAAAAACAGTGCGATAGTCCCCTATCACCAAGCAACAGATGCTATTTCAGATTTCATACAAGAAAATGCCAACTATTATGCTTCTCTTGAGCAAGCCGCCATGAGAGTTCGCCACGATGTTGACATTGCTTCTGACAATTTTATGCAAGGACTAACTAGTTATTTATTAAATGTGTTTGGTATTCGTTGGCGCTTAGCAAATCTTGAGCAAGGAATTAACAAAAGACTGACAGATGATGAAACTATGCTTGAAATATCTGATATTTTACCTCCCGAAACTGCAAAATTTACTCTAGCTCATCATATTGGGCAACTTAGCGCAAAAGCAGAAATAGATAATATAATAGAAAATAGCACCCTACCAGAACTTGAAGCGCCAACTTTAGCACGCAATGTTTTAGCTTCATATTTTGCCGCCGCCCTTATCATGCCTTACGAGAGTTTTTATTTGGCGTGTAAAAAATATCGCTATGATATTGAAAGGATTTCGCTTCAATTTGGCGCTAGTTTTGAGCAAGTCTGCCACCGCATGACAAGTTTGCAACGACCAAATATGAAGGGAATTCCCCTACACTTAATAAGAACAGATATTGCTGGCAATATTTCAAAACGTTTTTCCCTATCAGGCATTCATATTCCTCGTCATTCAGGAGCTTGCCCTCGCTGGAATGTTTATGCAGCATTTTTACAGCCATCAAGAACTAATATCCAAATAAGCGAAATGCCAGATAAAGAAAAATATTTTTGCATCGCCAAAAGTTTTGAAAAAGGTGAATATCATCATAATGCCCCACTTAGACATTTTTCTATTGGCTTGGGTTGTAATATTATGCACGCTAAAGCAATGATTTATTCTGATGGGATAGAATTAGGAAAAACCGCCAAAATCGTTCCAATAGGGGTTGGTTGTCGTATATGCCCACGCATAAATTGCCAGCAACGAGCCCACCCAATAGCCGATCATCGGTTTGTGAAGAAATAGTCATAATGGACAAAACTAATATGAAGTTTTTAGAGATTATTTGCTACGCTCAACAAACATTGTCATTTTAAAGAAATGAAATTTATTTGAACCTCAGCACTCATTATTCGTGGGGGCATACGTCTATGCGCCCCACTCCCAACTTTTTTATTCCTTAACAGGAACAAGCAGTTGGAATGCTGCGCCTAGGGAGGTAACGCACGCTTCTTCATCTCCAGTGGTTTTATCCGAGATACCTTTTTCACGTAGCTCTAGGATTTGAACTTTTAACTCTTCAGATATTTCAACTTCTGTCAAAGTTTCGTCCATTTTTTCAATCAGAGCAATACAATCCAAACCTTCAAGTCCAGGATATGGGTCCATCACAGTTTCGGTATTTACTTGAGCAAAAGCTGGAGCGGCAAAAGCTACAACCATAATTGCGGGTAATAATAGTTTTCTCATTGTTTTTCCTCATTTTCAGGATCTCAGATTAGCAACACAACGCCGCTATCTGACCTGTGAGAATATCTAAACAGTCTAAAAAGGTAATCATGCGATGATTTTTAGGAGTTTTGATGAAATCTTTGTGCCTCTTTCGCCATAATTTAGCCCTTGCGGCAATCATTTGACAGCATTGTGCCAATTAACCGCTTTTAGCGCCCAACTCTAACATTTCTTATAAAGGTTACTTAAAAGCAACAACAAGAAACTGCAAATAAACCGCTTATTCTCATTTCTCTTGATCGAAATCAATGTATTACTAGTTAAATACGCTAGAATCGCAGTCATCTTGACTAGCAAATCACAATTATGTTACCAGTAATTGTACTATTTAAATATATTCATGAGGAGGATAATAATGAGAAGTATATTAACACGTGTTTTTTCTAGTGCCCTAGTTGCAGTATTTGCTACTATTGCCTTTATGTCAGCACCTGCATTGGCTCAAGATGAAGGAGCGATTGCTAGGGGAGGAATACTTTATGATAAGTGGTATGGAGTTATCAAAGCACCTAAACCTGATGAGACCCATCCAGCTTGGCCTGCCAGCAATACCGCAAAAAATGGTGCCACAACTTGGCGTTGTAAATCTTGTCATGGTTGGGACTATAAAGGCGTTGATGGTGCTTATGGCAACTCAAAGTCATACCTAACAGGCATTAAAGGCATAGACGGCATGGCAGGTGCTGATTTAGATGCAATTGTTGCTGTCCTTAAAAATGACACTCACCAGCTTGCTGATGAAATGGACGAAGGTGATTTTAATGATTTAGCTATGTTCGTTTCTGTTGGTCAGGTGGATATGTCACAATATATTGACACAACAACCAAAGCATTTAGCGGTGGTAATGCAGAAGCGGGTGCTAACTATTTCAATACTCTTTGCTCTCAGTGTCATGCTAAAGTGGGTAATTTGCCAAAAGATATGCCAGAAAGCTTTGGCAGCTTAATGGGTGGAAATCCTTGGGAAGGAATGCATAAAATCTTAAATGGGCAACCTTCTGAGGCAATGCCAGCTTTAAGAGCATTAGATATTCAGATTACACTTGATATAATGGCACATATGGCAACCCTGCCAACTGAGATGTAATCTCTTTAATTACGGTTAATGTCGCATCAGTTAACACTGGTGTGACATTTTTATTATTTTCTGGGGGGAACAAATGATTAAAAGAGTTTGGAAATGGTTTTGGCGTCCAGCCCCTATAGCATGGGGCGCTATCTTTATAATGGGTGGATTTGCTGGGATTTTCTTTTTAGGTGGCTCCATCGGCTTGGTAAAATATACCAGCACAGAAAGTTTTTGTATTTCATGCCATGAAATGGAAACTACCGTATTTCAAGAATATAAAAAGAGTGCTCATTACAACAACGCATCGGGCGTAAGAGCAACTTGCACTGACTGCCATGTACCAAGAGCATGGGGGCCAAAGCTGGTTAAGAAAATTAGAGCCAGCAATGATGTTTATCACACGATTTTAGGCACTATTAATACACCAGAAAAATTTGAGGCAAAGAGGTTCGAACTGGCAACACGTGTTTGGGATACTATGATAAAAACAGATTCTCGTGAATGTAGAGAATGCCACGTTCAAGACGCAATGGATTTTACCAAACAAGGCAGGCGAGCATCTAAAAAGATGCAAGAATCATTTGAGATAGGCGATAAAACCTGCATTGAATGTCATCAGGGGCTCGTTCACAAATTGCCAAAAGATCCTAATGCCGATGATTAATTTAACATTTTGCTAGTATTCAGAGCCCTAAACTAACTATTTGAGCTCCATAAACACCTATCCGCCTCAGAAAATTTGAACATTTTTTCTAATGTACCAAGCGCAACAATACGTGAGCAACCCTCCATTGCGTCTATTTCTTCATATACACTCACTACTCCATTATAATTTGAGCCAATAGATTTCACGCATAGCTTTTCACCAACTGCCAGCTCTTTCACCGCCCGCTCTTCATCTCCTATTTGCACTGCAAAAACAGCCAATTTATCCGAAGCATTTTCAACACAAATACTATTCTTACCAGCACTCAATTCATGCTCCATTGCAAAAGAATATTGTGGCATTACAAAAGCAAACAAAAAAAGCACCATACTAGCTTTTATTTTTCTAACTATATAATTCATCCTCACCTCCAAATTCCCTATCTTTCTCCATTGCTCTAACTTTTAGCAAAACAACTCTGTTCACGAATAGTTGATTAGAATTGAAACAGTAATTTCTTATTTCTTGCTAGTCATATTTTATCACAAAGTGCCTGTTGGTACTTTACTTTCATAAATTTTAAGGAGGAAAAAATGAGGAAGACACTTATAACAGGACTAAGCATAGCTGCACTTTTGTTAGGATCTATTTCTTTACAAGCGCAAAGCGCCCCATTTGGTACAGATGAAGATGTAGCATATGCCAAAGCATTGTGGACTTTAATGCTGGATCAAAATCTAGCTGGCGACAATGCCATTCGCACTATTCCATATGAGGGAGTTGATCCGCACGGTAAAATGCTTGAAACATTTTTCACCAGCGCAACATTAGATGGACAAAAAGGCTCGTTAGTAATCAAAAGAAATTTTGGTCCCGAAGGCGTTGAAGCAAATGATGTTTTAGCTAACCCTAAAAAACATCTTGGGGCAATTACCGTTATGTTCCAGCGTGAAAAAGGCTATGACGAAGACAACCAAAACTGGTTCTGGGCAAAATATCTTCCAGATGGATCGCTAGATAAAAATGCCAAA
>JAKISM010000113.1 GCA_021648585.1 Devosiaceae bacterium
TCATGCCCAAACTAATGCTTTATAGGCATGAGAAAACATATAGGCAAGCATCATAGTGCTTTACATTTAGGGAAGTTCTGCAAACCCCTTACTGAAGCCATTAAGAGAAACTGGAATGCCAATGCCCTCTTCAGGAGTTTTGAAAACTACAAAAATCGCAGTTTTTCCCTTTGTGAGAACATCTATCAATTCATCATCCATCACAACTTCAGCAACACAGCCATTTGGCAAACAGCGCACAAAGGCAACTCGCCCCAAATCAGTACCATCAACATTTAGACCCAAACCATTTGGCAATAATATACCAAGCGGCGCTAATACTCTTAATAATCTAGCCTGTTTATCAGCGGTTTTTAATACGATAACTGAAAGCCCAACATTTGGCTGATCTTGAGCGCTTACATTTTGAATTAGCGCACATTGCTCAAAACTAGCACCTGGTGGTGTATCGCAACTCATTTGCCAGTCGTCATATTGCGCCTTAACAATTCCTTGCGCTAACGAGCTTATACTAGAGCCCAACGAGAAAATTAAAACTGCAACAATGATAGTAAAAATACGGGAAATGATATTATTCACTTTACTAAATCTCCAAACAACGACAACAATGATCTTAGACTTATTTTATAATAGGTCTTTATCAATAATTCTAAGCCTAACACAACAACAAACTGCGGCGCAGATGTGGCAAAGATAAAATATTTTTGCGCTTATAGGATAAATTTTGCAAAACCAAAATAAACCTTCAGATCAGGACAACCCATATTCTGAATTAGTTGCAGAACTTAAACAAAGAGAGAGTTTACGCCCCTCTCCTATTTCTAGAGGGTTTGTGGCCTTTATCTCAATACTTGCCATCATTTTCATTGCACTTGGATTTTATCAGTTACAACAATACTCCCAAAAATTAGCAAAAGACGAATATAATTTTACACAAATGCAACAAGATCCAATTCCTATTCCACCTCAAAATGAGTGGAAAATATTTGATGCCAATATATATTCTTTTCGTCCAATAATAATAGTTGGAAAATATTTGGCACAAAAACCCGTTTGCGTTGTGACTAATTTAATTGATTCTAAAGGTAGCAATAGCGGCAAGGGCTGCTGGGTAATCGCTCCGTTTGAATTGGAAAACGGTGGAATTATCTTAGTAAATCGTGGTTTTATAAAACAATCAGATAGGTTCCTCATAAATTCAATGCCATCGCCATCGGGCACTTTTACCCTGAAAGGTATCGCAAGAACATCTCAACAGGGCGACCTTTTTACTAAAGGGCCAGATATTAAAAATAGGGTAGATTATGTTCTTTCAATAGAGCGCCTAGCAATTTTCATGGAGCTAAATGATAAAAATATTGCGCCAATATATATTGATCTTGCAGCCGATCAAGAAACCTCTTTTCAGGGCGGTGAAACAAAGATAAAAGCTCTAAATAGGCATTTTGAATACGCAATGGTTAGTTTTTTAATCTCTTTAATAATCGTATTATTATCATTTTATTGGCTATTAAAAAAATCAATCGAACGAAGAAAGACTAAACTTAAAAATTAAAAACATAATATTGCTCGCTTGCTCTTACTCTTTGATGATATTAAGAGAGGCAAAGAAAATAATATTAATTCATGGATAGGGTTTATGAAATTTATCTCAACACGAGGCTTAGCGCCAGATTTAGGCTTTTGCGATAGCGTACTTGCAGGGCTTGCAAATGATGGCGGTCTCTATTTACCGCAACAATGGCCGCAAATATCCTCTAAAGAAATTGCCTCTTTTGCTAATCTTTCTTTTAGTGAAATTGCTTTTGCTATTATTTCTCGCTTTGTTGATAATGAAATAGATGAAAAGACTTTGCAAAAAATGATAAATGCGTCTTATGCAGGTTTTAACCATCCATCAGTAACACCCCTAAAGGAAATTGAGAGCGACCATTTTGTGCTTGAGCTTTTTCATGGGCCAACTCTTGCTTTCAAAGATGTTGCAATGCAATTTTTAGCAAGATTAATAGATGATATTCTTGTTAAGCGCTCACGTCGTGCGACAATCATTGGCGCAACTTCTGGTGATACTGGCTCTGCCGCCATTGAGGCGTTTAAGGGTCGTGATAATGTGGATATTTTTATCCTTCACCCATTGGGGCGCACTTCAGAAATTCAACGAAAGCAAATGACTAGCGTAATAGAGGATAATATTTTCAATATAGCAATCGAAGGGAATTTCGACGATTGCCAAAATATTGTAAAAGCACTATTTGCCGATGAAAAATTCCGTCAAACAACTAATCTCTCTGGTGTTAATTCTATTAATTGGGGACGGATTTTAGCGCAAATTACCTATTATTTCAAAGCGGCAAGCGATTTAGGAGCGCCACATAAGCAGATTGATTTCACTGTTCCAACTGGAAATTTTGGTGATGTTTTTGCAGGTTTTGCCGCTAAAAAAATGGGACTGCCAATAAGAAAGCTTATTATTGCAACCAACGAAAACGATATTTTAGCACGTACATTAAAAACTGGGCTCTACGAAACAAACACCGTTCAAGCCACCAGTTCACCCTCAATGGACATTCAAATTTCATCTAATTTTGAGCGATTACTATTTGAGGCACTAAATAGAGATGGCGCAAAAGTTCGTGCATTAATGAATTCTCTTAAACAATCAGGCAGTTTTTCTTTACCCAAAGATACCCTTGATTATATCAAGCAAGATTTCTTGGCATTAAGCGCTAACCAAAATGCAGTTGATGCTACAATGGCCAGCACTCTTAAGAAATCAAACTATCTTTTAGATCCTCATAGCGCAGTAGCTGTAAATGTTGCACAAGCCCTTAAAGACAAGCATATTTCAATGATTTCTCTAGCAACCGCCCACCCTGCTAAATTTCCTAAAGCAGTAGAAAAGGCGACAGGACAATCACCGCAACTTCCAGATTTTTTATCAGATCTTTTGCAAAGAGAAGAAAAAATGCAGATATTGCAAAATGATGTGAGTGAGATCAAACAATATATTAATCAGCACACTCGTGTTAATAAATAATAGCATATTATAGGGGCTAGATATTGAAAGTAACAACTACAAAATTAGATAATGGTATTGTCATATTGAGTGATAATATGGAACACCTTGAAAGCGCTTCGCTTGGCATTTGGGTAAAATCAGGCTCTCGTTTTGAAAATGAGAACGAGCATGGCATTTCTCATTTACTTGAACATATGGCATTTAAGGGCACAAAAACTCGTAACGCCAAACAAATTGCTGAGCAAATTGAAAATGTGGGGGGCGAATTAAACGCTGCAACTTCCATTGAACATACTGGATATTTCGCTCGCACCTTAAAAGAAGATACTGGCCTTGCCGCTGAAATTCTTTCAGATATTTTACAGAATTCTTTATTTAACGAAAATGAATTAAGCCGAGAAAAACAAGTTATCGTACAAGAAATTGGCGCATCTCACGATGATCCTGATGATCAAGCCTTTGATATGTTCCTATCAACCGCCTACCCCAATCAAGCTATTGGACGGCCAATTCTTGGCACTGTTAAATCGGTTTGTGATTTCACTCCAAATGCCATTCGCTCTTATTTACATAATAATTATGTAGGTGATCGCATGATTGTGGCAGCCGCTGGCAAAATTGATCATGATGGCTTAGTGAAAATAATTGAAAAGCAATTTACAGACCTTCATGCAACTGGCTCAAAACAACCAGAAAAAGCAAACTATGTTGGTGGTGATGCACGCCAAACCTCAAAGCACGAACAGGCTCATATTATATTAGGCATTGAGGGGCGAGCATATAATTCTGATGGTTATTATGCCACGCTAATATTGGCAAAAATATTAGGCGGAGGCATGAGTTCACGCCTATTTCAAGAATTACGTGAAAAACGTGGGCTTTGTTATTCAATTTATGCGTTTCACTGGGCGTTTGCTGATAGCGGAATATTAGGTGTTGCCAGCGCAACAGGCCCTGAACAAGTAGATGAATTAATACCTGTAATAATTGAAGAATTAAAAAAAGTTACACAAGATATAACGCAAGAAGAAGTTATAAGAGTTCGCAATCAAATTAGAGCGGGTCTATTAATGTCATTAGAAAGTCCAACAGCAAGATCTGGCCAATTAGCACGCCAGCAAATATTGTTCGGCCACCCAGTTGAGATGCAAGAAACCCTTGAGCGCATCAACAAAATAGACGCTAAAAGAGTAAAGCAAATAGCTCTAGAATTAATTCAAGACGCCAAGCCAACCGTCGCGGCCTTAGGGCCAATAGAAAAAATGCCAGATTATCAAACTATAAAACAACATTTTGCTTCATGATTTCAATGTTCTCCAACCTATTTAGCTCTTCTCCAACTCCAACATTTTCTAATAATAATATTTTCTTACGCTTTGCTCAAAAAAATGATTATAAAGAATGGAGTTCATTACGTCTAAAAAATATGGACTACCTCGCCCCATTTGAGCCAAAATGGCATAAGAGCGATCTAAGCGAAAGCGCATTTATAAAACGGCTTTTTCATTATGAAAACCACGCAAAAACAAAGACTGAGTTTCAGTTTTTTATTTTTCTTCAAAATAAAGGAATAAAAACATTGGTTGGCGCAATTAGCCTTTCAAATATTCGTTATAATGCTGCACGTCATGTAACTTTAGGATATTGGGTAAGCGAGGAAGAAAGCAATAAGGGAATAATAAGCAAATCAGTAAAACTTATTTTACCCTTCATTTTCAATTCTTTGCAATTAGTTCGAGTTCATGCCGCCTGCTTGCCTCATAATATTGCATCACGTAAACTATTAGAAAAGAACGGTTTTGAGGAAGAAGGTTATAGCAAGGATTATTTACAAATAAATGGCATTTGGCAAGATCATGTGCTTTATGCGCTAACAAGAGAAAAATATTTATCTCTAAATACTTGTGAAACCAACAAAACAGCGTTACCAAAAGAATATCGATAAGCTAAGGATATCTATTCATTAATGTCTATTATTAAGTCCATATTATTTTCTATATTTTTCTGGCTCATTGGCTCTTTGGCATCAATCGCCTTTGAAGTTATAAAAGTTCCAGACTCAGTTAATGCCATTAATTTACGTGCTGGTGTTGATATTGTTGAGGGTAACAATGCAAAAGTACAATTAACTACTGCTGCTGGTGAAGACGGAATTATTCGTCGGATTGAAGTATTAGCGATTGATGAAAATACCAATCCAAAATGGGCTTTATTTGCACTTAAAAATGAAAGCGATGTGC
The DNA here is from genome assembly GCA_021648585.1 of Devosiaceae bacterium. GTDB lineage: Bacteria > Pseudomonadota > Alphaproteobacteria > Rhizobiales > Devosiaceae > S141-66. The sequence continues at coordinate 5,260 of JAKISM010000113.1, forward strand.
AAATTGAGCGTTTGTTAGTTGCACCCTTTTTTAGCCTTTCAAATTCTAAAATATTAAACCCTGATTTGGGTGCTAATCGCATTAATTTCTTAACCGCAAGTCATGGACTTAGACCAAAAAGAGTAACTGATTATGAGGCTGATGTATTTTCTATCACCATTGATCCCGGTTCAAGCGTTACCTATATTGCTGAATTAACTGAAGGGGCATTGCCTGATCTTTATTTATGGGAGCCCGTAGCTTATCGTGATTATATAAACTCCTTTACCCTATTTAGAGGCACAGTTCTTGGAATTGCGGGTCTAGCGGCCGTGTTCCTCTCAATTATGTTTGTTGTTAAAGGGCGAGGTATTTTCCCTGCAACCGCCGCTTTTGCTTGGGCGGTATTAGCATATTTATTGATAGATTTTGGTGTGATGGGGCGTTTAATTGGAGTTGGCAACGGCTCAATGCAAACCTTTAGAGCAGCAGGTGAAGCAGGATTGGCTACAACTTTATTTGCATTTTTATTCATTTATCTAAACCTACATCGCTGGCATTTGCGCTTTATTCATCTAGCTTTAGCACTGTTAGTTATCTTTATAGCGCTGTTTGCAACCGCATTTTTTGAACCCAATATCGCTGCCACTATTTCTCGCTTTGCCCTTTTCCTTGTTGGTATTGCTGGGCTGTTTTTAATTATAGTACTCGCTATTCGGGGTTATGATAGAGCCGTATTATTATTACCTACTTGGATAGTTTATCTTGCATGGCTATTTTATGCTTGGATGGTTATTGATGGGCAGATTTCAAATGATATTGCTCAACCAGCGGTTGCTGGCGGATTAGTTTTAATAGTTATGCTCATTGGCTTTACTGCCATACAGCACGCATTTGCTGATGGGCAAGTTTCAATAGGTAGCGTTTCTGAAATTGAGCGCCGAGCTCTTGCAATTACTGGTAGCGGAGATTTTGTATTTGATTGGAATATTGATCGTGACAGGGTTTCTGTTTCAAACGAGTTATCAACACGTCTTGGCACTAGAGTTGGTGCATTACAAGGAGCAATAAAACGCTGGCTTGATAGGGTGCACCCCAACGACAAAGACAGATTTAGAACTTCGCTTGATACATTAATTGAGTTAAAACGTGGCAAAATAAATACTGAAATAAGGCTCTTACATAGCGATAATTCTTATCGCACTTTTCAATTAAAAATAAAACCCGTTTTAAGTAGCGCTGGCCAAGTAACCCGCATCGTTGGAACTTTGCAAGATATATCCCATGAGAGCGCCGCTCGTGAACGTCTATTACATGATAGTGTTTATGACAGCCTCACAGGCTTGCCAAACAAGGAATTGTTTTTTGATAGGTTAGATCGAGATCTAATTCGCTCCCGTGCTGGAGGCAGAGCAAAACCTGCTGTGCTTTTAATTGATATTGATAGGTTTGCAGACCTTGATGAAAGCATTGGATTAAGCGCATCAGATTCTGTTCTATTAGCAACCTCACGGCGCATTGCACGCCTATTGCAACCACTTGATAGTGTCGCTCGTATCAATGGCGATCAATTTGCTGTTCTATTAGCAAGTCAACAAAAAGCCGCCGATATTGCTAAAGTTGCAGAGCAAATACAAAAAGCCATGCGAATGAGATTTAACTTTGGTCAAAAGGATATTGTCCTAACAGTTTCGATTGGCATCACAATTTTTGATAATAGCGATGCAGATGCCAAGCAAATATTAGGGGATGCAGAATTAGCAATGCATTATGCTAAGCGGCATGGCGGAGATAGAATTGAAGCTTATAAAGCTTCTGCTCGTTCAATAGAAGCTCACTCAAGCACTAATGAGCAAGATTTAACTAATGGCCTGTTAAAAAACGAGTTTCTCATCCATTATCAACCAATTATGGATATTCACTCAAACATTATTGTTGGCGCTGAGGCTCTATTACGTTGGCAACATTCCTCAAGAGGGCTGGTAAAACCTGATGAATTTATTCCACTGGCTGAGCGCACAGGGCAAATTGAAACACTTGGTAAATTAGCCATTGAACTTGCTGCACATCAAACACAAAAATGGAGCGAAGAATTTCCGTTAGATGAAAATTTTTTCGTTTCAATAAATCTTTCACCTCGCCAATTAGCTAAAGAGAGTATGTTAGCCAATATGAGGGCAATGATTTTGCAATATTCTACTATTGTAAAACATCTCAAATTAGAAATAACCGAAACTCAGATTATGTCTAATGCCGAACATTCATCTTATATGTTAGAAAAATTAAAATCGATGGGGTTTAGGCTTGCCCTAGATGATTTTGGCACGGGTTATTCTTCACTATCATATTTGCACCGTTTCCCATTTGATACCATAAAAATCCCAGCACCATTTGTGCAAATAGGCAATGAAGAACGTCTAACTCGCACACAAATACCTATTATTAGATCAGTCATTTCGCTTGCTAAAGAATTAGATATGAGCGTGATTGCCGAAGGAGTTGAAACTAAACAAGAATTAGAACGCCTAATTTCACTTGATTGCAAATATGCACAAGGATATCTTTTTGGAGCTCCTATGAGCTATAAGGAATTTCACAAAAAATTATCGGCGCAATTTGCAAAGGCAAAGTGATAAGTTTAATTCAAAGCTCATTTATATTTTCACAAAAATCTTAAGCATTTCCTGATACTGGGCTTAGTGAGGCACGCGTTGCCCCTAGCTGTTTAAGCGCTCTATCATACCGCTTGCTAGTTGGAACATTAAATAATAACTCATCACTATAATTTGTAATTAACCAACCATTTTGTTTTAATTCATCTTCTAATTGTCCAGAACCCCAACCACAATATCCTAAAGCTAATAATGAATTTTTTGGTGCAGAGCCAAAAGCTAAAGATTTAAGAATATCGCTTGAAGCTGTTAGGCATATTTTTTCATCAATTTGAAGTGTGCTATCTTCAAAGACACGATCACTTGAATGTAAAACAAAGCCTCGCCCCTGATCAACAGGCCCACCACAAAAT
>JAKISM010000114.1 GCA_021648585.1 Devosiaceae bacterium
AAGAAGTATGCACACGATTAGTGCGAGCATTAATAAAAGTTGGCAACGCATCTGAATAGGTGGATTTTAATTTACTTACCCCCCGCCATTGTAATATTACTTTAGCTAAAGCGCTTCCCTTAGTTTCATCAATCTTTGCCGCCAAATCCTCAAGCACCGCAACTCCTGTTGCATATGCGCCTGTTTTGGTTTTTTTAGCGCTGGTTAGCCCCATTTTTTCATATAGGATTTCACCTAATTGTTTTGGTGAGGCAAGGTTAAATTCTTGTTCAGCTATTTGATGAGCCTGTTTTTGTAATTTTGCAGCTCTTGCGGCAAAATCATTTGAAAGATTTGCTAATATCTCCCTATCAACACATATTCCTCTAGCTTCCATTTTAGCTAAGACGGATACTAATGGACGCTCTAGCGTTTCATAGACATTAGTAGCTTTTTTGGCAATTAGACGAGCTTTTAATATATGCCAAAGCCGCAAAGTAATATCCGCATCTTCTGAGGCATATTTGCTTGCCTCAGCAATCTCTATTCTATCAAAGCTAATTTGCTTTTTGCCAACCCCTGCAATATCCTTAAATGCTATTGGCGTATGGTCTAGCCAGCGCTGGCTAAGAGCATCCATAGAATTACCACGTGCGCCATCAATCGCATAAGAAAGCAACATAGTATCATCAAAACTAACAATATCCATATTATAACGAGAAAGAATTCCCATATCATATTTGGCATTTTGTAAGATTTTAAGAACGGATTTATCTTCAAGCATGGGCTTAAGAATATCTATGGCTTGTTGCATTTCAATTTGCCCTTCAAGCAAACCAGAGCCAAACATATCGTCTTGTAATGTTTTATGGCCAAGCGGAATATAACACGCTTTGCCCATTTCAACGCTAAGACATATTCCAACCAAATCAGCCACTTGATTGTCTAATCCTGTAGTTTCACAATCAATCGCAACATGACCTTTTTGATAGATATCTTTAACCCACTCCTTTAGCCTTTCAATGTTGCTAATAGTTTCATAATTGTCGTAATTTACATCGATTGCTGCAATTTCACTTTGTACCTGTTTGGCATATTGCTTTGGCGAATCATTTTCGTCACTTATCTCATTATCGACAGCTTTTTTAACTGGGGCTGCTAAATTTTCATCAGCTTCAAATGCTTCAATATCGGCATCTATAACCTTGCCTACTCGGCGCAATAATGAATTAAAATCCATCGCCTTTAGAAATGGAACAATATTATTTGCTTCAATTGGCTGGCGCTTAAAATCTTCCAAATTTTGCTCAACTGGTACATCTTGCTTTAACGTCACTAAACGGTGCGAAATTTTAGCTTGTTCTGCGAATTCAATTAGGTTTTCTCGCCTTTTATTTTGCTTTATTTCGCTTGCATTATTTAATAGATTTTCTAAATCACCATATTCACCTATTAGTTGAGCGGCGGTCTTTATGCCAATTCCGGGAACACCGGGAACATTATCAACACTATCACCAGCTAAAGATTGCACTTCAATTACTTTATTTGGAGAAACGCCAAATTTTTCTATTACTTGCTCTTCTAAAATATAGCGATTTTTTATCGAATCAAACATTTTTATCTGTGCTTCATCGTTCACTAATTGCATTAAATCCTTATCGGTGGATATGATGGTTACTTTTGCACCTGCTTTTTTTGCAATATTTGTGTAAGTAGCAATTAAATCATCGGCCTCAAACCCTGCTTGCTCAACCGAAAGAATAGAAAATGCTTTAGTTGCTTCTCTGGTCAGTGGAAATTGTGGCACTAAATCTTCGGGCGCTGGGGGGCGATTAGCTTTATAAGAGGGGAAAAAATCATTGCGAAATGTTTTGCCCTTATGATCAAATATCACTGCCATATGAGTTGGGGTTTCACCATCCTCAAAATTATCAATCAACTTAAACAACATATTACAAAATCCAGCCACAGCGCCAATAGGCAGACCATCAGATTTACGAGTTAGTGGGGGTAGGGCATGATATGCTCGAAAAATAAATGTTGATCCATCAACAAGGAGAAGGTGCATGAGAATTATCCAATTATTATTTTAATAATATAGACAAATTTATTGGCAAGGCAAAGCGAGATATTTCTAAATCGGGGATAAGAGTAAAATTTTAATAAAATACAATATCTAGCTTTCAGATATATTTTATTTCAAAGTAGTTAGTTATGTTAAAAATATTCTAGGAGCGTAACTTTGGCTAAAAAATTAAAACAGCACCTCATATTTATAACTCTTTCATTGGCAATGCTATCTTTTTCAGCCCAAGCCCAAGTTTCTAACCCGCAATGTGGACAACGCTATATTGCTCAAAATATTAAGTCCGCTGTGCTGGCATTAAAGGCAACAAAATATTGCACAAATATCAGTTTGCCCTACTCAATGGCTCAGGCTAGTAAAAATATTGATGATTTGCGTTGCAATGCACAAGCCTCTTCATTGCTTGATGAAATGATAAATGATTTTGATTATCAATATAAAACTATTATGAGTGGGGCAGGATCAAAAGCTATATGTTTACAAGCTGCATCTTTGGGCAAAGATATTTCTTGAATATTTTATTTTCATAGATAAAATAAAATTACAATATTCCTGATTTGGTTTGATATAAATATATGGCATATATAAAAAGACGGGTTTTCCTCTCATTATTAACGGGCTCTTTGCTTGCTCCATTGCTTGGCTCATGCGCAACTTATTCTTTTGCCTCACGCACAAATCCAAACCAGCTTAGAGTTGCTTTAATTTTGCAAAAAATCAACGAAGCAAGAAAAGTACATGGCAAAAAACCATTGATCTATAATGATAAATTAGCACAAGCTGCGCAAAATCAAGTAAATATCATGGCTGAAATGGGAATATTATCGCACGACTTAAATGGCAAATTGCGTGAAAGAGTAACAAGGGTTGGCTATAGAGGTGCTGTGGGTGAAAATGTTGCTGGTGGCCAACGTACATTAGAGCAGGCTATTGAGGGGTGGCTAGAATCAAGAGCGCACCGCTCAACTTTATTAAGTGAAAAATTTAGTGAGTTTGGCCTAGCATATTCCCCCGCAACAAAAGGTATATATTCAACCTATTGGAGTTTTATTGCTGGTGGCAGTTTTGATGCTTGGCTATCATAGTTCTGTTGTTCTAGCCTCTATATAGTTTGCTAGCGCTCTTTTATCTCGATCATTTATCACTAGACCAAGTTTTGTTCGCCGCCATAATATGTCCTCGATAGTTTGCGCCCATTCATTTTCAATTAAATAATCAACTTCTCTTGCACTTAAATTTGCTCCAAAATCTTCACCCAAATCAAAGTGAGATTTTGCATCGCCAAGCACCTGTCTTGTTAATGTGCCATAAAGTCGTACCATGCGCTTAATTTGCGAATGAGCCATAAAAGGATATTGTTTTTTTAAATCAAGCACTAGCCTGTCAAACGAGCCAATAGCAAAATCACCCCCCGGAAGATTTGAATTAGCAGTCCACTTTTCGCCTTTTTTGCCAATTACCGGTTCTATTTTTTTAAGCGCTTCTTCGGCTAAATGACGATAGGTTGTAAGTTTGCCACCAAAAATATTTAATAAGGGAGCGCCATAATCTTCAAGTTCTAGCACATAATCTCTAGTTGCTTCTTGTGCTTCATCTGCTCCATCATCAAATAGTGGGCGCACACCAGAATATGCCCAAACAACATCTGAGCGTTTAACTGGTTGTTTAAAATAGTTCGAACTAACTTCACATAGATAATTTAACTCATCAGAGCTAATAGATACATCGCTGGGATTGCCCTCATAATCAACATCTGTTGTGCCAATAAGCGTAAAATTTTCTTGATAGGGGATAGCAAAGATAATTCTATTATCAGAATTTTGAAAAATATAACATTTATCATGATCATAAATCTTATTCACAACAATATGCGAACCTTTAACCAATCTGACATGATTTTTTTTATCAGTTTCTTTAATATTTGAGTTGGTGATATCTACCCATGGTCCGGCGGCATTAATTAACGCTCTTGCTCTAATAGTTTCAATCTTATTATTAATCTGGTTTTTAACTTTAATTTCCCAAATATTATCAATGATTTTTGCTGAAATCACCTTAGTTGAAACATTAATTGAAGCGCCCTTTTGTGCTGCATCTTTAGCGTTAAGAATAACCAGCCGTGCATCATCGACAAAACAATCTGAATATTCAAAACCAATTTTTGAAGAAGCCCTTAAAGGTTTGCCAGCAATATGTTTTCTTAAATTAACAGTTTTGGTAGGCGGCAGTTTTTTACGACCTCCAATATAATCATATAAAAACAGGCCAAGCCTTAACATCCATTTGGGGCGTAATCCTTCATGATGTGGTAAAATAAAGCGCATTGGCTTAATGATAAAAGGTGCCATTGCCCACAATATTTCTCGCTCTTTAAGTGCTTCACGCACAAGGCTAAACTCATAATATTCAAGATAACGCAAACCACCATGAATTAATTTTGTAGCGGCAGAAGATGTGCCAGAAGCTAAATCATTCATTTCAGCAAGATAGACAGAATAACCACGCCCAGCACTATCACGTGCAATGCCAGCACCATTTACCCCGCCGCCAATTATAAAAATATCATATGGCTGTTTGTTAGAAATATCGCTCATTATGTGGTTTCTTCTTCTATATTCTTTGTATTTTGCTCACTAAATTCCATCGCTTCAATATTGCTAGATCTCTTTGATATTTTACTCGAAGAAGTTGCAATCATTTCAATATCTTTTGTGCTTTGAGCAAAATGAGTTTGCAACTTATTTACTCTTTCATCAAGTCGAGAAATATCTTCCATTAATAAATGCACTTCTCTTTGAATTAAATGTGCTTGTTCACGCATTCTCACATCTCTTAACAACGCATGAACTACCTGAATTGATAACATTAAAAGTGATGGAGAAACAATTACTACTCGTGCCCGAGCAGCTTTTTGCACCATATCTTCAAAATGCTCATGTAAATCGGCAAAAATTGATTCTGATGGCACGAACATAAAGGCAGTATCTTGGGTTTCACCAGCAATAAGATATTTTGAAGAAATGTCTTTAATATGAACGCCAACATCATTTCTAAAAGCAGCTTTTGCAAGTTTTAATTCTTGCGCCCCATTTGCACTATTAATCCTTTGCCAAGCCTCAAGTGGAAATTTGGCATCAATCACCAAAGCAGGTGCGTCATTTGGCATATATACTAAACAATCAGGGCGAGTATTATTTGAAAGCGTTGCCTGAAACGAATATGCGTTTTGCGCCAAACCATCACCTATTATGGTTTCCATACGCCCTTGCCCATACGCCCCACGAGTTTGCTTGTTAGATAATATTGATTGCAATGAAACAATTTCACTTGATAGTTCAGTAATATTTGTTTGCGCTTTATCAATCACCGCCAATCGCTCGCTTAATTTTGATAGGCTTTGCTCAGTTTTTTCACGATTTTCAGTTAGCTGATGCCCCACTCTTTGGTTAGCATTATCAATTCTTTCGCTTAATGTACGAGATAAATCAGATGTTCTAGTGCCAAAAATTTCGGACATGGTTTGCATTCGACCAGTCATTTCAGATTGCACTTGTAATAGTGAGGCTAAATGGCGCTCAAACTCGTTTGACCTTTGTGTAAGAATTAACGAATCAGATTTTCGTCTTTTGCTGGCATTAAGCAAAATAATAAGCATAATAATTAGCAAAAGCGCAATAAAACCAATAAAGACAAGCACAATCAGCTCAATATTTATTGGTTGACCATTAATATAAAACACAATATTTTCCATCCATTCCCTTTAGCAGAAAAATTGTGCGCTTTGATATAAAAAGCAAAGCTTGACCTATTTAGTAAAAATACCATATCTCTAGCAAAAGAATAATAGGATATATAAATGACATTTAGAGACATAATATTAATTCCAGATAAGCGCTTAAAAACAGTGGTAGAGCCATTGGCTAATATTGATAAGGATACGCACATACTTGTCGATGATATGTTTGAAACCATGTATGAGGCAGAGGGTTATGGTCTTGCAGGCCCACAAATTGGTGTTATGGGGCGTATTATTGTTGTTGATTGTGCAAAGGAAGATAAGGGTGAAAAACCAGACCCAATAGCAATGATAAACCCAGATATTGTGTTTTCTTCTGAAGAAATTAGTGTTTATGAAGAGGGCTGCCTATCTATTCCCGAATATTTTGAAGAAGTTGAGCGCCCTGCAAATATTCGAGTTAAATATCTCAATATTGATGGCAAGACTATTGAGAGAGAGGCTGATGGATTATTGGCAACTTGCATCCAGCATGAAATAGATCATTTGAATGGCAAATTATTCATTGATTATATCTCACGCTTAAAGCGAGATCGTATAATAAAAAAGTTTCAAAAATTAGCACGCCAAAATGCAGGATAGATAATGGCATTACGAATTATCTTTATGGGCACACCAGATTTTGCTGCCAATTCACTTAGTGAAATCATTAAATCAGAGCATGATGTTGTTGCGGTCTATAGCCAGCCAGCACGCCCTGCTGGTCGCAATAAAAAACTACAAAAATCAGCGGTGCAACAATTAGCTGAACAATCTAATATTCAAACCCTCACCCCGCTAAATTTCAAGCAAAATGAAGATATAGAGCAATTTATAGCGCTAAAGGCCGATGTTGCAATAATTGTTGCTTATGGATTATTATTGCCCAAAATAATATTAGATGCGCCAAAATATGGTTGCCTAAATTTACACGGATCGCTTTTGCCACGTTGGCGAGGAGCTGCCCCCATTCAACGTGCTATTATGGCGGGTGATAAGAAAACTGGTCTAATGGTCATGCAAATGGATGAGGGTTTAGATACTGGCTCTGTGGCGCTTAGCAAAGTAATAAAAATCAAAAAAAATATGCTGGCTGGTGAATTGCACGATGAAATGAAAATTGTTGGTGCAAAACTACTCATAAAAGCTCTAAATAGGCTTGAGAAAAACAAGCTTGAATTTTTAGAGCAATCTAAAAATGGAATAACTTACGCCAAGAAAATAAAAAAATCTGAAAGTAAAATTAATTGGCAACTAAATGCAAAGCAAATAATAAATAATATTAGAGGTCTTTCGCCTTTCCCCGGTGCGTGGTTTGAGTTTGATATAAAAGACAAGCCAACAAGCAAACTAGTAAGAGTAAAAATATTAAGCGCCATAAAAGTGAAATTGCCTAAAGATATTAAAGCCAAACCGGGTGAGGTTTTGGACAATGATTTTACTATAGCTTGTGGTAAAAATGCTATTAGGCCAATATTGTTACAACGAGCGGGCAAGGGCGTTATGGGAGTTGATGAGTTTTTACGTGGTATGGATAAATCAAACCTATTGGTGCTTAAATAATCATGTTTCGCTATTGTTTAATTGTTGAATATAATGGTGCCAAATTTTCAGGCTGGCAAAAACAACCAAATCAACCAACGGTGCAAGATGCTCTTGAAACAGCCATAGAGAAATTTTCTGGCGAAAGGGTAAAGGTTCAAGCATCAGGGCGAACAGATGCTGGGGTACATGCAAGAGGGCAGGTGGTGCATTTTGATCTTAAAAAACAATGGGAAGCCTTTCGAATTGGTGAGGCCTTAAATTATCATTTGCGCCTTCATCAAATTGTAATAATTTCATCAAAGGCAGTTGATCAAGATTTTGAGGCACGCTTTAGCGCTAAACAACGCCATTATGAATATATTATTCTAAATAGACGCACCCCACCAGCTCTTGATCTTGGGCTTGTGTGGCATGTGCCAAAACCCCTTGATGTGCTAAAAATGAATAAGAGCGCAAAGCATTTTTTAGGCAAACATGATTTCACAACTTTTCGCTCAGTTGAATGTCAGGCAAATTCACCAATTAGAACTATTGATAGGTTTGAAGTAATAAAGCAGGGCGATAATATATTATTTCAAGTTAGCGCATTATCTTTTTTGCATCATCAAGTACGCTCGCTTGTTGGTACGCTCAAGCTTGTTGGCGAGGGTAAGTGGAGCGAAGATGATTTGTTAAAAGCACTAAAAGCCAAAGATAGAACTGCTTGCGGAACACAAGCCCCAGCATGTGGGCTTTATCTTACATTGGTTGACTATTAATAAAATTGAAATCAAACACCGTTGAAAGAAAAATTATCCCAACAAAGCC
>JAKISM010000115.1 GCA_021648585.1 Devosiaceae bacterium
CACGCATTGTTGATTGGAACGATAGAACCACCTGCGTGTTATTTGGCGATGGGGCAGGGGCAATGATTTTGGAAGCTAAAGAAACAGATGAAGATGTTGGAGTGCTAGCCTCCTCTTTAAGAACAGATGGTGCGGATTGGGATAAATTATATGTTGATGGCGGAGTTTCATCAACTGGCACTATTGGGCATGTAAAAATGCAGGGCAAAGAAGTTTTTAAGCACGCTGTTAGTATGATTTTTGATGTGGTTGATGACGTATTTGCAAAATCTGGGCATAATTCTGATGAGTTAGACTGGTTCGTTCCTCATCAAGCCAATAAAAGAATTATTGATGCAGCTGGTAAAAAGCTAAAAATACCAAGTGAAAAAACTGTAGTAACAGTACAAAAACACGCCAATACTTCAGCAGCCTCAGTTCCACTTGCATTAAGTCAGGCAGTGGGTGATGGCCGCATTAAAAAAGGTGATTTAGTAATGTTAGAAGCAATGGGTGGTGGTTTTACTTGGGGTGCATCACTAATTCGTTGGTAATGTTAATTGACCTAACGCAATGAAAGGTCTATCCTTTTATAAATATTCAATATTTCTTTTAACAGGGGGATTATTCATGGCAAAAAAAACTGTAACAAGAGCTGACCTTTCAGAGGCTGTCTATCAAAATGTAGGTCTTTCGAGAACCGAATCAGCTGAACTGGTTGATAAAATGTTTGAACTTGTAGGTGAGGCACTAGAAAAAGATAAAAAGGTTAAATTATCTTCGTTTGGCTCGTTTCTTGTACGCTCAAAAAGCCAGCGCATTGGCCGAAATCCAAAGACTGGTGAAGAAGTTCCAATTTTACCACGTAAAGTACTTGTGTTCAAACCAAGCAATGTATTGAAAGATAAGATAAATAAATCTATGATTGGCTCTTAATGTAATTTCTTTTGGAGGAATATGTGGAAAAATCAGCAGACGCTTTTCGCACCATTTCAGAAGCTGCAACTGAGTTGGATTTACCCCAACATGTATTGCGCTTTTGGGAAACTCGTTTTTCTCAAATAAAACCCCTAAAACGTGGTGGTGGTCGCCGCTATTACCGCCCCGATGATTTATTATTGCTCAAAGGCATTCGCCATTTACTCTACGATAGAGGTTTTACCATTAAGGGCGTAAAAAAAGTTCTTAAAGATCAAGGCGTGCGCCAAGTAATTGCTATTGGGCAAACAGGAGCAATAGAGCCAGTAACTGTAGCCGATGCCGATGCCGATATGGCCGCACTGCCTTTTGGCTCAGGTGAGGGCTCTGGTTTAAGCCAAAAAGATCATAAAAAGCTAAGCGGGGTTCTTAAAGATTTGCTTGAAATGAAACGAGAACTTGATAGGGCAAGAGAATAGCTATCCTAAAAGAGAATAGAATTTAGGCAATTATTTCCTTGCACACAATAATCACTTTGTATAAATCATTTTTAGTCGGGGCGTAGCGCAGCCTGGTAGCGCATTTGTCTGGGGGACAAAGGGTCGTCGGTTCAAATCCGGCCGCTCCGACCATCCGCTTTCGCTACGCTACAGCGGGATTGGGTGCAACCCAATCTGATGTGGCGTTAGAGAAACGGATGCCGCGCTGTAGTTGAGTTGAGCGTAAGCGATAATCACCGAAAGCGGGCTGGTTGAGTCTCAAAAATGGCGTAAATTTTATGCAAGCTAATCAATTAGAAACTCAGCTTCATCTCTGGCACGGGCTTAATGGCGGCAAAGCTACCCTTATTAATCTTTCAGAAAACCATACGTTTCGCATAGATATGCCAGATGCTAGCAAACATATTATTCGTGTTCATCGACCAAATTATCAGACATTTGCAGCAATAAATAGCGAGTTAATGTGGCTTAAAGCACTTAAGAATGGCACTGTCTTAAACCTGATAACGCCTTTGGTAGGAATAAATGAAAACCTAGTGCAACAGGTAAAAACTATGAGCGGCAATATTTCTCATGCGGTAAGATTTGCATTTGAAAAAGGGCAAGAGGCAGATGATGAAAAGGACGAGCATTTATTTTCAGATTTAGGGAGATTTGCCGCTATTTGCCATAATCATGTACAACAATGGGAAACACCTAAAGGCTTTTCTCGACCCATTTGGAGTGAGGGAGCAATCCTTGATAGGGACGGTTTGTGGGGTGACTGGCGAAGCGCACCAAACGTTAATGGTGAGGTGAGGGCGGTGTTAGAGCAACTTGATTTTCGCCTTAGAGAGCAGTTAAAAGAATATGGCACATGCTCCAAACATTTTGGTCTTATTCATGCTGATATGCGCTTAGCCAATATTTTGGTTTATAATAATACCTCACGATTAATAGATTTTGATGATTGCGGTTTTGGCTGGTTTGCCTATGATTTTGCAGCGGCAATTTCCTTTTTTGAAGATAGCAAAAAAGTACCATTCCTTAAAGAAAAATGGCTTAGCGCATATCGCAAATATCGTGAGTTTTCTACGACAGATGAAACTATGATGGACACTTTAATCATGCTTAGAAGAATGGCGCTTTTAACATGGATTGGCTCACATAGTGAAACAGATTTAGCCAAATCTCTTCAAGGAGATTTTGCAAAAAACAGTGCAATATTGGCTAAAAACTATCTTAATGGAGTTCTTTATATATAGGCAGGCTCTTTTCCCATTTGCTTTTTAGAAACCCTATCATAACTAGCAGAAACCCCCCAGATTAAGCCAAGCATAAAATAAAACAGCCGCCAATGATCAATATCAATAATCGCAGCTTCTATGATTAGTGGAATGAAGGTTGAAATTAACGGAATCATCAGCAAACGATTTTTGGAGCGTTTAGCAACTGATTTTAGTCCCTTTTTCAAGGTTAGTAATATTAAAATAATAAATAATAATCCCCCGCCCCATCCATAGACATGAAAGATATTAACATAAGTATTGTGGGGCTCTTCTCCAATTTTTGTATTACGAAATTCAAGTGGACCAATGCCTAGTGGGTTATTTATTGCTAATTCAAAGGCAAATTTTTGACGCCCAAAACGCCCTGCATCTCCGCCATCATATTCTTGAACCACCTGATTGCGCTCAGAAAATAATTTTCCAACCGAGGGAATAGAAATTAAACCAAGTAAAACAATAATTGCCGCTAAAGCCCCAACAATTCCAAGCACCATCATTTTTATTTTTGTGCGTGCATTAGCTTCAAACCAGAAGCAAAAACCAAAAACTAAAATTGAAGCAAGTAAAAAAGCACCCCATGCCGCTCGTGAAAAACTAACAAAAATACCAATAGATAAGATAAGAATAAAAATTGCTGGCCAAAAAGCTTTATTAAGTTTTCCAAGCAATATTTTTTGTAAAGCATACATCGCAGGTAAAATTAAAAATGGGCCAAAAACATTGGGATCCTTAAAAAATCCTTTTGCTCTGCCATATCGTGTAAATAGTTCTTCACCCGGTATGAGGCTAAGATAGGCTAGGGTGCCAACAAGAGACGCAAATATTGCGGTAAGCATCCATGCTCGCATGATGTTGCGCATATTTTCATAAGGCGCATCGGCAACATAATTTGCTACAAAATATGAAGTGAAAAAAAGAAATAACGTAACGAGAGTGTAAATTAAGCCTTCAGTCTGTGAAGCTAGATTGACCTGAAAAACCGCAATTAATGCAAAGGGGGTGAATAATGCAAAAATCAAGAATATCCCAAAGTTTTCAATATGAATGCCAACCCGAGCAATTACTGCAAGTGGTAAAACCAAAAAGAACAGTAATTCATAAGGTGATGGCTCAAATAGCACAAAACTACTGCCAAACACCCAAATAGCCACAAAAAAGTGCAAGACAGGTTGAGCAGCAATGCTTATTTTTTTACCAATATCATTGCTTTGAATACCATATCTAGAATTGAAACTAAAATCGCTCAATAAGCATTCTCATTTTTTGTGAAAAGTGAAATCGGGGTAATAAGCAGAATTTGCATATCTAGCAATAAAGACCAATTTTCGATATAATATAGATCATGCTCAACACGCTGAAGTATTTTATCAACAGTATCCGTTCCGCCGCGCCAGCCATTTACTTGTGCCCAGCCAGTAATTCCGGGTTTGACTTTGTGTCTAGCAAAATAGCCATCAACTACTTCATTATATAATTGATTGTCTGCCTTTCCCTCCATCACATGGGGGCGAGGCCCTACTATTGAGAGGTCATTTTTTAGTACATTAAATAATTGTGGTAATTCATCAATCGAAGTTTTGCGAATAAATTTGCCAACTTTAGTAACTCGAGCATCTTCTTTTGTAACTTGTTTATCAGCTTTTGCATCTGATTGCTCAGAATACATTGAGCGAAATTTATATATATTAAAAATCTCATTGTTAAAGCCATGTCTTTGCTGCTTAAATATCACACTTCCCTTGCTTTCCAGCCTTATAGCAATGGCTGTTGCAATCATTATTGGAGCTAATAGTATAATTGAAATTATCGCAACGACTTTATCAAACAGCCATTTAATAACTAAACTCCAATCAGAAATTGGCTTGTCGGCTATATCTATCATCGCCATTTCCCCAATATAGGAATAGGCATGAGGTGTAAATTTTAGCTTGCTCAAATGAGTGCTTAGTCTGATATCTACTGGTAAAACCCAAAGTTTTTTTACCATCTGCAAAACACGATTTTCAGCTGAAACAGGTAAGGAAACTATTATTAAATCAACTTTTGTTAGTCGAGCAAATTCAACTAATCCTACAACATTACCAAGTTTGGGGCATTTTTCTACTTCACTAGGAGATCTTCTTTCTCCTCTATCATCGAACATGCCAAGCAATTCTATATCGCTATTTGAGTTTTTGCCAATGGAGTTAATCAAAAACTTGGCATCTTCCCCACCACCAACAATAACAGTTCTTCGCTTAAGTCTGCCGTTCTTTGTCCAATGTTTGACTAAAGATGAAATAGCTAACCTATAAAAAAACAGAAATATAAATCCAATTATATAAAAGCTAACCATCCATACTCTTGAAACATCGTCCGTGGTTTTGAATAGAAATGCAAAAATTAAAATGCCAACAAATACAAACGACCAAGCAAGAAATATTTTTCCAATTTGCCTTATTAAGGAGCGATAGGCAGAAATATTATGAGTATTAGAAATATTAAACAAAATATTTGCCAAAACACTGGCACCAATAGTCATCATTAGGTAAAAGCCAGTAGATGAATTTATTACATAATAGAAATAAATTATTATCCCAATAGCAAAAACGCTAAGAAATTCGACTAATTGTACTAAGCCAATAATGATGGTGCTTGAAAGTGTTTTTTCTATTGGCTTAGCAATTATTTCTTTAGCTATATCAGATAATTGCGGCTTAGAAACTTTATCACTGTTTGATGTATCACTGGTTTTGGACATAATGTTTATTTGCTTATTTTGGTTGTCTATTTGTTAGATAATAAGCCCAATATGTAAAAACTGCGTGAAGTTATCGCCCACTTTTGCCTTTATTTAATGCTAAATTATAAACAGCTTCTATTTCTTTCACCATTTTTTCTAAAAAGAAGGTCTCTTTTACATGTTTTTTTCTTGTTGCTGCTTCTGCTTGCGCTGCTATTTCATCCTTTAGGAATTTTTCCATAGAGTTTTGTAAAGCTTCCTTGCTGCCAGCCTCAATCAGCGATTTAGAAGTTGGGCCAAATATTTCTGAAATGCCACCGACATCGGTTGCAATAATTGGTCTATTGGCTGCTGATCCCTCCAAAACCACGTAAGGCAATGATTCATGTAACGAGGGAACAACCAAACAACGACCTAAAGTAAACACTTCACGTGCAGGCCTAACGCCTAGCATTTCTACTCGACCCCTAAGGTCAGGCTCATTAATTCGAGCTTCAATTTGTTTCTTGATTGGCCCGCTTCCAGCAATAACCAGAGTTGCTGGCTTGCCATTTGAGTTGGTAATATTTACCAAAGCATCAAGTAAAATCATAATGCCCTTCAACTGGCGTAATTCACCAATAAAGGCAAAGTCTTGTGCATCAATATTTGCCTTTACAGGTTCAAACTCACTCTCTCTTAGTCCATTATGAATTACTGGATTTAGACATTTGGGCACAGCAATTTGCGCATGAAACTCTCGCTGTGCAAATTGGCTCTCAAAAATTACAGCATCAGTTCTTAATAATAATATCTTATCCGCAAGGCGAAAGAGTTTTCCGCTAGTTGATTTAGGACTATAATGAAGAACCCCGCCATGAGGAGTGTAAAGAGCAACAGATTTTTTGCTCTTTGCTATTCTTGCATTAACTGCCCCTTTAGCACCGTGACCATGTAAGACATTCACACCAAGCGAAGAAGCTAGTTTTCTTACTTTAATTGGGGTTGTAATGTCTGAAATACTTAGCAATCTACTCATATCTAGCCGATGAACACCAAGTGCCAATTTAGGCTCAATTTCATTTAACAAGCCATCAGATTGAGCATTATGAAACTCGCCATCAAGCACAATGCCAACCTCATGACCAAGCTCTATAAGCCCATTTGAAAGGTCAACCACATGCCTAAATAGGCCACCAATAGGCGAGCGAAGTATTTGTAAAATACGAAGTGGTGAATTAGTCAACTCGACCCTCTCCAATCAAATATAATTAAAGCCAGCGATCAGTAATTACAATCGTATCACCCGGTAAAATTGGGAAATCAAGTTGCACAGATCCCTTGATCATTTCAGAACCTTGTCTGCGATAAATAATAACAAAAGAACGTTCAGCAGTATCGGTATATCCACCAGCTAATGCGATAGCAGATCTTACACTCATGCCATAAATATATGGATATTGTCCGCTTTGGGCGACTTCACCTTGAATGAAAAACGGCCTATATGTAGCAATTTCAACGGCAACATTTGGATTTCTCATATATCCGTTTGCAAGAGCTGATGAAATTTTAGCCGTTACTTGTTTTGTTGTTAAGCCTCGCACAAATAATTGCCCAACCAGCGGATAAGAGATTGTCCCCCCATCGCCTACCTGAAAATTACCTGTAAGATCTTCATCTCCATATACGATTACTCGCACTTCATCACCGCTATCAAGAGTGTATGGGCCAGTGGCTTCAACTAGATAGGTATTGCCCTTAGGACTGATCGCACAGGCACTAATACTAAGTGAGATAAAGATAATAATAATCAAACGCAACAATGACATGAACAGCACCTTAACTAATAACTTGCGCCATTTGTCGCTGATTATAGTTAAGATTGTCCTTAAAAAATTCTATTTCCCTATAGATTCTTCAATTTCTTAACCCCTTGCTTACTATGTTCGTTCAATAAAGAGTAAGTTTTTGGTGAAAATGGTTTGTGTAATGACTTACGAAAATGAAGTTGAAACAAGAATGGATATGGGGGCATTATTTGCTGCCATTTTTCGTAGGCTGCCTAGGATTCTCATAGTTACAGCGCTATTTTTGATTGGAACATATTTTTTACTAAACCTAGTGCCAGCAAAATATCGCTCATCGGCTTCAATTTTAGTTGAATCTCGGGAAAGTGTATTTACTAGAGCAAACAATGCTACCCAACCACGCCAAAGCGGTCTTGATCCATCTTATGTCCCATCACAAATTGAATTGATAAGGTCTCGCGACACACTCATGAAGGTGATTGAAAAAGAAAACCTTCGTGATGTTGCAGAATTTAATGGTGCAAACACATCCTTATTAGGAACTATCTTAGGTTTGATAAGGCCTGCTCCCAATAATCAATTATCAGATGAGCGTGTTTTATTGGCAGTTGCTAAAAATCTAAAAGTCTCTCAATTAGGTGGAAGTAGAATAATTACAATTAGCTTTTCTTCAACAGATCCTATACTTGCTGCAAAAATTGCTAATTCAATAGCAAATATGCACATCATGTTACGGGCTGAACTCTCGGTTTCTGATACTGTTGGTGCTACAATTTGGCTTGAAGAAGAAATTAAAACCATGCGTGAGCAAGTCGCAAATGCTGAAGCAAAAGTTGCTAAATATCGCATTGATAATGATCTGTTTGTTGGAAGTAACAATACCAATGTTTTAGACCAGCAAT
>JAKISM010000116.1 GCA_021648585.1 Devosiaceae bacterium
CCTCATGGTTTCTTTGCAAGTGCCATTGCAAGGCATGGCGGTTGGTTTTTCATCATCGTTATTTGGTCTTGTAACCTCTTTAGTGCTCTCTTTAATGGTGCGTTTTTCTGCGGTGGCTTTTTCTGAATTTGTGCAAAATTTTGAAGGCTGGCTTTCAACCATTGTTGAAATTGATCCCGGTAAAGATAACAGCGCTGAAAACGGCTCGGTTGCCCATAGTGCAATTATTGAAGAAAAACGTCTTTCGTTGATTATGCGTGCAGCAAGGCTTTCTGTTACATCAAACACTAGAGTAAATGATAAATTGAGCAAATTAACAGATGCAGTGCAACATCTTTCAAATGATGCCCGCTCGCAAAATAATGCACTTGATGAACTTATTGGTGCAAATAAACAATTACATGAACAAGGTCGTTTGTTGGGTACTGCCATGTCGAGAACCATTGATACTGTTAGGGTGGTTGCAGCCAATAGCGCCATTAAAGAGGAAATGCTTGAAAGCACCAATTCACTTGCCCGCCAATTAGACGATCGTGACAGGCATATGTCAAATAGGTTGCAAGCACTTGATGGGCACTTAACAAAGTTAAATGAAGCAAAGGTTGCGCCATCACCTGCCAGCAAATTTGAAACAAAAGCCAAAGAAGATGCTTATGCTCTGTTAGAAGAGATAAAGGCTGGTATGAATAAGGGTAATATGAAATCACTGCACACAAATCTTAAAGATATGCAGAGCGATATAGCTGGTTTTGCTAAAGAAAAAGCAGGCAAAACACCAATACAACAACAAACTCTCAATCGTGATAAAAAGGGTTAGAAATGCAAGTAGAAAATCAAACCCCAAACAATACTCGAGTAGCCTCAAAACAAGCGCAAATATTACAAGAGCGCCTGTCTCGTGATCAAGAGAAAAATGCCCATAAAAGACGTTTTGAGCGCCACACTGTTTTTGCTGTTGCAACAATGATTATTTTGGATAGCTCGCAACATATTGAAGGTGTTATAACGGAGGTTTCACAAGGGGGTATAAAGTTCCGCCCCGCCTCTTTATTTTTGCTAGAGCGAAATTCAGAGCGTGTTTCAATTATTCTTGATGATGTAAAAACCACAGGAACAATACGTGCATCAAGAGCAGATGGTTATGGTATTCAGCTTATTGATAAGCTTGATGAAAATGACCTTCAATTCATAATTGATAATTATGCTAGCAATAATTAAATATATAGATCTCTTATAAAGAGCAGGCTTTAGGCATGTCATTAAGCGATGATAGGATTGCGTGACAAAGCTGTCTCATTTCATCATTTTCTGGCAACTGATCAGGTATCATTATTACCTGCATTCCTGCTCTATGCGCTGAGCGTACGCCATTATAACTATCTTCAATAGCCACGCACTCACTTGGATTAATGCCTAAACCTGTTGCAGCTTTTAAGAACGGCTCTGGGTGTGGTTTGCCATTTGCCACATCATCACCACTTATAATTATATCAAAATAATTATAAATATCAGCGCCTATGAGATGTTTTTTTGCGGCTTTATAAGGAGTAGAAGTTGCGAGGGCAAAGGGGATATTATTTAATTCTAATAAGGCTAATATTTCTCTTGCCCCAGTTTTTAATGGCACATTTTCTGCCATTCTTTCACTCACCAACTTAACCCATCTAGCATCAAACTCATCATAAGGAAAATCTGCGCCCATAGCTGTTTTAATAATATCTCTAGTCGCCCTTTTATTCGTCCCAACAATTTTACTATATGTTTCTTCGCTTATTTCAAAGCCAAGCTGTTTTCCAATCACCATATAAACTTGTTTGTAAATGCTTTCGCTATCAAGCAAAATGCCATCCATATCAAAAATAAAGGCGCTAAATGGTTTTGTTATTTTGTTCATTTTAATCTTAAAGCTCCAATTTTCCACTCGCCCAGTCTATAGTATTTGTGCCACTAAGCGATGAAATGTTCTTAAAACTATTCTTTTCCACAGCGCTAACAAGCCCCAATTTTATTTCATCAAGCAATTCCATGCCGCAAAAAACCAAAGCAGAATAAAGCTGAATTGCGTTAGCTCCTGCATTTAATTTGGCTATGGCACTTTGGCTTGAGTGAATGCCGCCAACACCAATTATTACCATATCATCGCCTACCCTTAAACGCATTTGCGCTAAGCGCCTTGTTGAAAGGTTAAATAAAGGCTTGCCTGAAAGTCCACCCAATTCTTCGCTATGCTCTAGTCCTTTTACTGTCTCACGGTCTATTGTGGTGTTAGAAATAATTAGCCCATCAATATCACTATCAACAAGTACTTTAGCGATAGCGTCCATTTCTTTTTCATCTAAATCAGGAGCGATTTTGAGGAAAATTGGCACACGGATTTTAGCACGTGCTCGCTCCGCTAGGCTTTCAAATAATAATCTTTTTAGCGCTTCAAAACCCTGTAAATCTCGTAAGCCCTTGGTGTTGGGAGAAGAAATATTAATGGTTAGATAATCACTAATCGGTGCAAATTTTTTCACCCCTAAAACATAATCTTTAACAAAATCATCGCTATCTTTATTAGCCCCAATATTTACCCCAATAATTGCCTCACTGTTAATTTCGCTTAACCGCCTAAACACTTCATCATGCCCGTGATTGTTAAATCCCATACGATTAATGATAGCTTGTTTCTCGGGCAAGCGAAAAAGACGTGGTTTTTCATTGCCTTGCTGGGGGTGTGGGGTCACTGTGCCAACTTCACAAAAACCAAATCCAATTTTACTTAGCGCCACAGGAACTTGCGCATTTTTATCAAACCCTGCCGCCATACCAATAGGATTTTTAAGCTCTAACCCGCAAATATTAGTTGCTAATAGCTTTGAATCTGCTCGTTGTTGGCTCGGAACAAGCCCCATTTTAAGCGCAGAAATACTCGTCTGATGAGCAATTTCAGGATCCATTTTTAATAGACTATCACGTGAAAAATCACCAAAAGTTTTGGAGCGCAAAAAAGATGAGAGAGATTTTAGCATTTTAAGAATTCCGGCAAGTTTGCATTTCCTTCATTATCAACTTCTATTGGTTTTGAGAACTTTACTAAATTAATATTTAGCTCGCTATATAGATGCGGAAATGTTTCATTATTTCTTGATTTCTCCCATTTCAAATTATTTTTAATATCACCTATTAAAACTCCTAATAACATCAAATCAGATTGCCCCTTAAAATGCAGGCGTAATGTTTGTGCTAATTGAGTATGGGTTGAAAAATGAATATAATTATCAGCAATATCTATTGGCATTGGTGACAGTAAGCCAGTTTTTTGGGATTTATTCCATAAGTTAGATGTTGTAATCTTAAATATGTATTTTTCAGGTTCAAATTTCATCTCATTTCCTAAGTTTACTCAATAATTGCTTTTACCCTTTACATATTGACTTGACAAAGGCCATATTAGGATTAAATTCTGTATTGGGATTAAGTTCCTGTAAAATTAAACCTTTGCATGCTAAATTAATAGATTAGCTACATAAATAAATTAGCCACAAAGATAGATTAATAGTAGAATATAATGATGGATCATCTTACTATTTGGGCAGCTTTAGATGCTCTAGCATCACGGCACGGATTGTCCACCTCAAAACTAGCTCGACTAGCAGGGTTAGACCCTACATCGTTTAATAAGTCTAAACGAATGGGTAAGGGTGGGCAAGGGCGTTGGCCATCAATCCAATCTATTGCCAAAGCTCTAGATGCAACTGATGAAACTTTTGAAACATTTTGGGCCGAGTGTTTTGATGGGCAATATACGCAAACGCCAAGCTCTAAAGATAGGCCTATAACTGTGCCACTATTAGGTTTTGCGCAAGCAGGGTCAGGTGGTTTTTTTGATTCGGGTGGTTTTCCTGCAGGACAAGGTTGGGACGAAGTGCGTTTGCCTAACGCAAAAGAAGATTTAGGTACTTATGCGCTAGAAGTATCAGGTGATTCTATGCTCCCGCTTTATCGTGATGGCGATGTAATTATTGTTTCACCAGCTGAGCAATTACGTCGAGGTGATCGTGTTGTGGCTCGCACTAGTGAGGGTGAAGTTATGGCAAAAATATTACATCGACAAAGCGAAAAGCAAGTTGAATTACATTCAATAAACCCAGATCACAAACCCATAATAATTAAAAATGTTGATTTAGATTGGATTGCCCGCATACTCTGGGCTAGTCAATAAAGATCTTGGGGCAAGCCAATAAGGATTTTGGGGGTAGCGGAATGATGAACTTTGATTATTGCACATCAACACTCTGCGCATTTAAGCTATCATGGCGTTGTTGAATTTCTTTAGGCCAAGTTGATTTAATGTAGGATAGGATCGCAATAATTTCCTCATCATTTAGAACGTTCTCATAAATTGGCATATTAGTTTCATAATCAGGCAAGTTTGCAGCTTTGCCCAAACCAACTTTAACTATATCAAATAATAACTTGTCGGTGTGATGCCAAGTATGGCCGCTTTCATCATGTGGTGGTGCTGGCAAGAGACCGTTTTCATTAGGGTTTTTCCAATTAGCTTCGCCTTCAAGGTTTACCCCGTGACAAGACGCACAATTATTTTGATAAATATCTTTTCCAAGCGCTACGATTTTTGCATTATTTGGAGAAAATATAGCGCCCTGTTTTGTAGATAAAAGGTTATTTTGTCTAACAGACATTTCCCAAAAAGAGGCCGCCGCAACAAAAAAGACAAATATTAAGCTAAAGCCTAAATATTTGCCTTTTCTCATTTTCTAACCCCTTTAGATAACTAGTAGGGGAGCTTTTCTTGGAATTCTATCGTAAAGATCAACAATATCTTGGTTGATAAAGCGCACGCACCCACTAGAAACTGCTTTGCCGATTGAATAAGTTTCAACTGAACCATGGAGGCGATAAAGTGTATCACGCCCATTTTTATAAACATAAAGCGCTCTAGCACCTAATGGATTATCAAGTCCGGGTTGTTGCCCACCATTCGCTGCTGAATATTTTTCTAATTCAGGGACACGTTCAATCATGCTTGCAGGAGGTGTCCAAGTTGGCCATTTTCTTTTCCATGCAATTTGAGCGCGGCCAGACCATTCAAAACCAGCTTTTCCAAGCCCAACACCATAGCGCATTGCTTTGCCATTCTCTTGTATCAAATGGCAATAAAAAGTTTTTGTGTTCACAATTATTGTACCAACTTTTTCACTAGTATCAAAATCAACTTGCTGGCGATAGAACCTTTTATCTAATTTTCTTAGATGAATAGCTGGAATAGGAAATTTTTCCTCAGGGAGTGGTCCATACATAAGGGCTAATCTTTGAGTGCTAACAGATACAGCCTCAGTTTCAGTACCAGTTTTCGAAGCGTTTGAGCAACCAGCAAGGGTTAGACCCAATAAGCTAATACCGCCTGTTGTAAATACTCTTCTAGATATTTGTGTTTTATTAGTCATAGAAAGACGCCCTTGAAAAACATTAAAGAATTTATTAGCTGGATTGATAGCCTTTAATAGTTAAAAAATCTATACCCCGAAAATGACAATTCTGTGAAGTCAGGGTAAGTGATTCCTAATAGTTAACAAAATTTAATTTGTCTATATCTCTTTAAAGAATAATGTGAAAAATAAGAAAATAATTATTACTGTGATAAAAATACAATGTTCCTTGCTGTAAACAATTCTCATTTGCAATAATAGTGGTTTATTCTATTCCTTACCAGCCCCGTCGTCTCGTAGGGGAAGAGAGAGAAATCAATAAGCGTGGAAAAAGAATAACGGCGGGGATGCCGGGGACGGGAGCGAAGCGACCAACGGCGGCAAGCATAAGAGAGACGCCCCCTACCAACATAAGCGTGGAAAAAGAATAACGGCGGGGGTGTCGGGGACGGGAGCGCAAGCGACCAACGGCGACAAGAATAAGAGAGGCGAAAGCTCTCCTGCGCTCCTAATGGAGCTACGGCGGAGCATAAGAACTTCTAGAGTTCGCTTTGCTCACTAAACGGCGACAAGAATAAAGCAAACCCCAAATATTTCCCGTTAAATAGCTAAACTTGCATATTTTTTCAAACTGGCGCTTGCTCTAAGTATAAATGGTATGTTAGAGAGGCGCAAATTTTAAGAATCTCTTGTTTTTAAGTCTATCTGAAGCAAGCGATTTATTGCTATGTTTTCGGTTGATCCCGAAATTTTGTTAATTAATTTAAGGAACAGCGGCTTTGAGCGCTAATTCATCATCTTTAACCCATATTGCAAACCCTTATTCTATTGCCCTTTATGAATTGGCTTTTGATGCTAAATCAGTTGCAAAGACGCAAAAAAATCTAGAGCAAATTGCTAATTTAGCAGATAAAAATGATGATTTTGCAAGAATGTTGGCTTCCCCTTTGATTAGTGCAACTGATAAGAGTAATGCGATAACTAAGATTTTAGCAAAACTCAAAACCCCTGCTTTAACTACAAATTTTATTAAATTAGTTGCCAAACATGATCGCTTAATCGTTTTACCAACTATGATTGAGCTTTTTAAGAAAATTGCCGCCAATGCACGTGGCGAGACAGTAGCTGAAATTATTTCAGCAAGTAAACTTTCTAAAAAACAACTTGATAATCTTACCAAAGTTCTAAAAAAGAAAATTGGTAAAGAAAGCAAGACAATTAAACTTCAAACCCATGTTGATACCTCTTTGATAGGCGGCCTTATAGTTAAGGTTGGCTCGCAAATGATCGACAGTTCACTAAAGACCAAACTTAGCGCAATGAAAATCGCCATGAAAAAAATTGACTAAAAATGAAAGAAATCGGCTAGAAATGAAAGAGATCGGTTAATGGATATTAAAGCTGCAGAAATTTCCGCAATATTAAAAGACCAGATTAAAAATTTTGGCAAAGATGCCCAAGTTTCAGAAGTAGGACAAGTATTATCAGTTGGTGATGGTATTGCTCGTGTTTATGGACTTGATAATGTGCAAGCAGGTGAACTTGTTGAGTTCCCCGGTGGCATTAAAGGCATGGCGCTTAACCTTGAAGCTGACAATGTTGGCGTGGTGATTTTTGGCTCTGATCAAAATATTAAAGAAGGCGACACTGTAAAACGTACTGGTGATATTGTTGAAACACCAGTTGGTAAAGAATTGCTTGGTCGTGTTGTTGATGGTTTGGGCAATCCGATTGATGGTAAAGGCCCACTAAAGGCTAAAAAACGCTCAAAAGTTGACGTTAAAGCACCCGGTATTTTGCCTCGTAAATCAGTGCATGAGCCAATGTCCACAGGTCTTAAAGCGATTGATGCGCTTATTCCTATTGGTCGTGGACAGCGTGAACTTATTATTGGCGATCGTCAAACAGGTAAAACTGCGATTATTCTTGATACTTTCTTAAATCAAAAAGCAGCGCATCAGGGTAATGATGAGGGTGAAAAACTTTATTGTATTTATGTAGCGGTTGGTCAAAAACGCTCAACCGTTGCGCAATTTGTTAAGGTCTTGGAAGATGCTGGCGCAATGCAATATTCTATTGTTGTTGCCGCAACGGCCTCTGATCCTGCTCCAATGCAGTTCCTAGCGCCATTTACTGGTTGTGCTATTGGTGAATATTTCCGTGATAATGGAATGCACGCCGTGATAGCTTATGATGATTTAAGTAAGCAAGCGGTTGCTTATCGTCAAATGTCACTATTGCTACGTCGTCCACCGGGGCGTGAAGCATATCCAGGTGATGTTTTCTATTTGCACTCACGTCTTTTAGAGCGAGCGGCGAAATTAAATGAAGGTTATGGTTCAGGCTCACTAACTGCTTTGCCAGTTATTGAAACGCAAGCAAACGATTTGGCAGCCTATATTCCAACTAACGTGATTTCTATTACTGATGGTCAGATATTCTTGGAAACAGATTTGTTTTTCCAAGGTATTCGCCCAGCTGTGAACGCTGGTCTTTCGGTTTCT
>JAKISM010000117.1 GCA_021648585.1 Devosiaceae bacterium
TTTGAAAATCTGCATCTGTTACTTGTTGTGCCATTTTTTTAGCCTTTCATTTAATCATTTATCTAACTTAAATCATAGATAAGTTGAGTTGGTTAATATATCAAGTATATTGTATATTAGTAATTGCTAATATTAGATAAATCAATAGTAAAATCACTAATTGCTTGTTTTAGTGTTTCATCTGGCAAATTAAGCAATGTTTCGTTACCAGTCCAAAAAATTGCGGTGTTAATTTTATGTTTGGGAAATAATTTTTTACCAACAAGAGCATAAAGAGCCATTTGCGTAATATATTTTTTTGCAACTTGGGAAATATCGCTTGCAATATTTGCATCTGACTTAAAGTCTATTATTAAAATTTCTTTTTCCTGAATTATTATCCTATCAATTCTTCCGGCAATATTAACGGGTTTGCCGTTTTTCATAGCATTAACAAAAAACGGCACTTCAGCACGAGAATTGGCAGCAAAAAGATATTGAAATTTAGGGTTTGAAAGGATAGAAATTGCCTTATTTACCAATTCCTCATGCCATTCATGCCTATTTGGCAATAGGGTTTGCAATGCTTTTTTGGCAATCTTCTCACGAATTTTAAGCTCGATTTTTCCTAAATGCTGTAATATTGCGTGTAAGGCAATGCCCTTTTGTCTAGCTACATCAGCGTCTATCTCATTAAGCATTTCTGAGCTTTTAGCAAAGATCTCACTCTCTCCTTCATAAGATATTGCATCTTGATAGGCTCTTGAGGGGCGAATTATTTCGCAAATATTTGAGGTTGGTAAAATATCTAAATCAAAAATATTCGCTTGCTCTAAATCTGTTGCTGGCTTTTCAATTATTTCTTGTTGCTTTATTATGGCAGGTTTTTTTCTAATAGCAGGGAAAATTAATCCGTTCTCTTCACTGTCAATTATTTTACATGTTGCGCTTTGATCTTTTAAGGCGCTTTCAACAATTCCATACCAAGTTTCTTCTAATTTTGTTTTTTCATTTAATGTGCCAGTAATATAAAGTTCGTCCTCAGCTCTAGTCATACCAACATAGAGCTTTCGCCAATATTCAGATAAATCACTTGCTTTATCTTGCTCATAATGATTTTCAATTATACCAACTCTTTCATCTTTATTTGCACCGTAAATTAAGGTTGGCGCATTATTTTCTGATATAAAATATAATGATTTTGCTTGAAAATTACTTTTAAGCCCGCCATCAGCCAAAATAACTATTGGTGATTCTAAACCCTTTGCGCCATGAACAGACATTATTCTAACGCCCTTATCGCTTTTAGAAAGCTCACGCTTTATAAAAGAATTGCTTTTTCTCATATGAGCAATAAAGCCTTGAATTGAGGGCTGGCTTTCATTTTCATAAGCTAAAGATAAATCTAAAAACTGCTCTATAACATCATCTATTTCTAGGCCTAAGCGGGCATGAAAGCGCTTTAAACCACCCTCTTTATAAAGCACTTGCGAGAAAAATTCATAAGGGCGTTCAAAATCCAATCGATTGCGCCAATTTGATAATTTCTCAAAGGCTAGCTTACCATTTTTTTGTTGGCAATTTTTAAGCGCTGACCACAAAGAACTATTTTTTGGTCGTAGAGCTGCAATTTCATAAAGCGCTTGCTCATCTATATCAAAAAGTGGTGAGCGTAAAATTGCCGCCAAATTCAAATCATCAGATGGGTTTAGCAAAATGTCAGCCAAAGCTAATAGATCAAGCACCGCAATATTGCTATTAAGAGGTATTTTATCAGAGCCGGGGGTTTCAAGCCCTGCCAATTTTAGCGCCCGAATAATTTCATAAAATAAAGTTGAGCGCTTTTGCACTAAAATAAGAACATCATCAGCCTTTATTGCTCGCCCTCTTTGCTCTAATTGGCGCTCATTATCTATCCAATCTTTAATATTATTCACTATGCGCTCAGCTATAATGCGATCATTTGATTGCACAAAAAAATTTTGATTTTCTAATGGCCATTGCTCAATATTTAACTCGTCTTTTTGTTGGCGCACTGGTGGCCAAAGAGTGACCGAGCCGCCCCTATCAATGCGAGCGCTCTTGTGCTCTATCCTTTTGCCCTCGCTTAGCAGTGCCAAATCCATTTGCTCGGAATTAAACACTTTATCAATGGCCAATAAAATATTTTCAAGTGTTCGAAAAGAGGTTTTAAGCTCACTAATAATGAAATTTTTATTAGCATTTTTTGCTAAGGTCTTTAATTCTTCCCCTGTTTGAGAAAATAGCTGTGGCCTTGCGCCTTGAAACGAAAAAATTGATTGTTTTTTATCACCAACCCCAAAAATTGTTCGATTGATTTCAACAGAGGATTTACCAGTAAAAAAATCGTCCCATAATTGACTAACCACTGCCCATTGCCTTGGGTTAGTGTCCTGACTTTCATCAATAAGAATATGAGAAATATTGGCATCTAATTTATAAAGTACCCATTCCATTGAGGGGGAATTGCTTAGTAATTGATGGGTTTTTTCAATTAAATCAGTATAATCAAGCGCTGATATTTGTCGTTTTTTTTGCTCATAAATTGTAAAAATATCACCCAAAACTTCAATTAAAGCTTCGGATCGTTCGACAATTTTAGCAATTTTAATTTTGTGATTTAATTCAAATAATCTTTGTGCTTCATTTTCAAATATGATTTGTAAATCGAGGTGTTCTTTATGATGCGCCTTAGGCAATAAGCTAGCTCTTATCGTCCCTTTCCCTGTAATAAATGCATTTATTAAAGGCTCTATTTGTAGATTATCAATATCAATACGAGCCAATAAATCAACAAAGCGCCTAGAGTTTTTTGCATTACCATTTAATAATTTTACGGTGGTCTTAATTGAGTGTTTTGTTAGCGTGCAATCTTTAAGCACTTGGTTTTGTAAATCACAAAGCTTTATGCCATCATGGTGCATAATCTTTCTTAGGTTTTGCTTTGCTTGCTTTTTATCGGCCAGCACCAAATCTAACCTATCTCTATTATTTAGTGCCTCATCAACCGCTTTTTCAATTTGGCTATCATTCATTAAAGACAATAATTTTTTTACATGAATTATATTATCTATAATGCCTTTGGATATAACAAAATCTTTGGCGTCATTAATTAATTTTTTTTGTGTCTGCTCCTCAATCACGCTAAAACCTATCGCAACATCTGCCTCAAGAGAAAAGCGATGTAAAAGACTTTCACAAAATGCGTGAATAGTATTTATTTTTAAACCACCCGGAGTTTCAAGCGCAAAAGCAAAAAGCGTTCTTGCCCGCAATAATAATTGCTCATTAGGTCTTTGCCCTGTCATGTTGGTTAGGGCCTTTATTAAATCCTTTTCAGGTAATATTGCCCATTTCGCTAATTGGCTTGAAACACGTTTACGCATTTCAGCAGCTGCTGCTTTTGTATAGGTAAGGCAGACAAGGTTTTGTGGCAAAGTGCCAGATAATAATAGCCTTAAAACCCGCTCAATTAATACATGGGTCTTTCCCGAACCAGCATGGGCTTCAACCCAAGCAGAATTTTTTGGATCTGATGCTTGTTTTTGTAATTTTATGATTTCTTTTGACGGGATAACAGCACGCTCATTCATTTAGCATATCCTCTTCGCCATTAACAATGCTCCATTCATTTGTGCGTGCTAAATGCTCATATTCGCCGATATAGCTTTGCTTTAGATTTGGTAAAATGCGGGCGCTCATTGGCATTTTTTCATCTAATAAAATGGCCGCAACATGCTTTGATAGACGAATAGATATTTCCTCCATTGCGCTTTCTAAATCACTATCTTTTGCAGTAAGGAAATCCGTTACTTCAAATAATTTAGGTATTGTGCCAAGTTTAATATATTTAAGGGAGCTTACTTTTAGATCTGCAACATTTTCAAATGCACCCATTTGCAACATCTTGCCCTCTAGCAATAATTGCGGCGCTAAAAAATTCTGCATATCTTTATTTGCTGGCACAAGCCCAGTTTTATAATCAATAATTTGCACCTGCCCATTTGTTAAGAGATCAATTCTATCTACCTTTCCCCTTAAGGTGAATTGCTCATTATTAATTGGGAAAGTCCAACTACCTGAAATTTCGGCATAGGATTTTGTAATTTCCTTTGCCTGTTTTTGCTCATATATGATAAATTCTTGTGCTACATCTTTGAAACGCTCAAACCATAATATTTCACGCTCAGGCATATCCCTTAAAACAGAAAATTCTTGGCGAGCAATGGCTAATAATTGCTCAAGCGCATCTGTGGCAGTTAGATCTATATTTTCCTTTATAAAACGCTCAAAAATTGCGTGAATTATATTGCCCCGCTCACGGACGCTTGGCTCTTGTCCTAAAGGCTCTAGCTGTTTTAAGCGCAATATATATTTGGCGTAAATATCGTAAGGGGAGCGAATTAATTTTTCTATTTCAGTTATTGAAAGGCTTTTTGGGCGCTTTGAAATGGGTGGAATAGGGTTTGGTCTGCTGGCTGGTTTTACTTGCTTAACAAAATCAATTTTTCTTGCAAGCTCTAGCCATTTTTCACCGTGCTTTAGAGATATATTTGTTTGCTCCTCACCAATAAAAGCAGTTAGGCGCAATAAAAACCGTGAGATTTGCGCAGGGCTAGTACCAATATTTTGTGAATAAGAAACAATGATATGCTCATTACCCATAGCATTTGCAAAATCATGTGCCGCTTGCCCAAGGCGGCGCTCGGCTGGCTCAAGACCTGCACTAATTGTCATATTGCGGCTAAGCCAAGCACCGGGATCAGCAATTTTTGGCCAAACCGTTTCGTTTAAGCCCGCCAAAATAATAATTTCCCGGTTTTGCAAACGTGCCTCAAGCTGCCCCCAAATTGCAACATCTTGATTTACTGAGCGGGCAGAGCGAATATTAATATTAGCCATTAGGGCAATTATGGTTTTCTCAACAGAAGATTTTATTAAGGTTGGGCCACAATTATCATTGTCACCACTAGCCTTTATTTCCTCAAGCCAATTATAAATTGGCAATAGATCTTGCGCAATTTTGCTTTTTTGGTTCTCACTTGTTTGCTCATTTAATTTTGTAATTTCTTTAATTACTATATTTAGCGCTGTTGCAAGTTGAAAGGAAGAAAAGGTTTTTTGCTTAAATAATTCAACCAATGGGCTTAAGCTATTTTCTAATCTGTCTAATAGTTGGTTGATAATATCTGCTTGTTGTTCGTTTAGTCTAATATTGGCATATTTATTTTTGCCCGCAACATTATCCGCAATGTGCTTTTTGATAGATTTAATGCCCATATTAGATGATTGCTCACGTAAAATTGCATATTCAAGCAGGTCGGTAATATGGGCGATTTGCACCCGTTGATAATTAAAACTAACAAATTGATTTCGTAAAAAAGCTACAAGATCAAGAGAAGAAAAATCAGAAGCAACGAGCGCTAAGATCTGACGAACTAAGCGCCCACCCCTTGTTTGAAAAAGCGGCGTGCCAGCACTATCATCAACATCAATATTAAAGCGTTTAAGCTCTGAAATAATACGGCGAGCGAGGTTTCTATCAGGGCAAACTATCCCAACTCTCTTTTTATCAATGATTGAGCTAAAGGTTGCAAGGGCAATGGAGCGTGCTTGTTCCTCATCATTTTTTGCTTCTATTATTTGCAGGTTTTTGAACGCTTTAGAAATTTCGCTCTTTACTAACTCTCTATTTTTAACCCAAGAGCTAGTGTCTTTTGCTAGAGCAAACGCATGTTTTATGATTTTTGTGCGTGAGGTAAGCGGGGTTTTTGCTAGTTCAACAAAGCTATCTGGTAATTCGCCAAGCCGAGATAATAATTGCGCCAAGCCATATTGTGGGTGAGTATGTGGGTTTTTTATCTTATCATTTAGATCATTAAACTCAACCTTGCTAAGGCTAATATCTAATCCTGGTAAGACAATTACACCCCTTGGTAATTTAGCAATAGATTTTAATAGATTTGCAGTTGCTGGAATTGAGCCAGTTGAGCCAGCGGCAATTACTGGCCTATCTGTAAAAGTCTGATCGAGCACACTTGCTTGTCGCTCTAATTGTAGATTACGTAAATCACTAGCATCAATGCGCTTAAATTCTTTTAATATTTTTGGCCACGCATTAAGCGCAATATCAAGAAATTTAAGCGTTTCTTGCCAATAGGTGCTTAGGTTTTCTGGAGCGATATTTTTAAGATTATTGGGATTAATTTGCTCAATATGAATTGCATCAATAAGTTCAGTTAAACTATCTGCTAGGCTAAGAACCTCACTGCTACTTGAAATAGAATTTTTATTATTGGTTTTTAGCCATTTCTCAATCAATGAAGAAAGCACTAAGCGCCGTTTCATATTTGAAATTGCTGGCGTAAAATCGGGCGCATCGAAGGGAGGTAAAAATGGCTCTTCTTCTTCGCTTTGCCCACCAAAAACCCTAATATCAGGAAGCAATGTTGCGCCACCTAAGAGATTAGTAAATTCTTGCGCTAAAGCAAGGCGTGCTCTAGAGGTTGGCAAAATTATAGTAATATCGCTTAGCGCAAAAGCTTTAGATAGATCCCAACCTTGCAATAAAGTGCCATCTAAGGTTTTTTTTGCTAAAATCTTTAGAAAAGGAGCATGGGGCGCAATGGTAAAGAGATTTTGTTTTCTCATATTAGCTCCCCTTGTTGGTTTTTGAATATTTTTATTAGTTTCTATTATTTATACCTGCTTGCTCAAGAGCAAGTTCTAATTTTGTAAAACGCTCAAATTCATTATAGCAAATAATTTTTGCTATGCGCCCATTTGATTTTTTATTCAAATCTAATTTGATTTTGAAATTTGCAAACTTTGCCATTTGAGGGGCGTTTTGCCCCCATTCAACAATTATTATTGCTTCAGCTTCATCAAGCAAACCTAATTCTTCAATTTCTGCTTCGTTATTTAGTCGATAAAGATCTGCATGAATTATTTTTATATTGTGCTTTTCATATGGTTGCACAAGAGCAAAAGTTGGGGAGGGGACTTCAAGATTTTCATCATTAAAAATATTACGAATAAGCGCACGAGCAAGAGTTGTTTTACCAGCCCCAAGCCCCCCTTCAAGCAATATAATATCGTTTGGCACTATTATTTTTGCAAATATTTGTGCAAGCAAACCTGTATGTTTTTCACTTTGTAAAAATATAGAAAGAGTGTTTTCTTTAAGCACTAATACTTGCCTGCTCAACGCTACCTGCTTGTTCTGCGTTGGTGGGGAGTGAAACAATTATTCTCGTTCCTTTTGGCTCACGCTTTTCAAGCAAAATTGAGCCAGAATGTAAATTTACAAAACTTTTAACGATTGCTAGACCCAAGCCTGCACCAGTTTGTTGCCCCTGTGTTGCTTTTCTTTCAAATCGATTAAATAAAACAGCCTTCATTTCCTCTGAAATACCCTCCCCCTCATCTTCTATTGTAAAAATAATGCGATCATTATTTGAAGAAATATTTAACCAAACTTTAGACCCAACCTCAGAAAAGCGCATTGCATTTGCAAGTAAATTATAAAGAATTTGCACAATTCTAGTGCTATCAGCAATTAGGGGCGGTAAATTATTTTCAATTTTTACTATTAAATTTATTTCAGCTTTCGTGCCAGCAAAATCATTCATGCTAACAAGTCCAGCTTTAGCACGTTCAACTAATTGCATAATATCAACTTGCTCAAAATCTAGCTCAGCAACCCCCGCATCAATAGTTGCAAGATCAAGAATATTATCTATTAAAATACCAAGTCTTTGCGATGAGTTTTTAATATAGGAAGTATATTCCTGTTGTTTTTTGTTTAATTCCCCCGAAACACCAGAATCAAGCATATCAGAAAAGCCGATAATATT
>JAKISM010000002.1 GCA_021648585.1 Devosiaceae bacterium
GACTTTGATTGCAACATTTCACTCTCCTTATTTCACGCCCAAAGATATCTTTCAATATCAGATATCAAGTTCTGTGTATTCTTAACTTGTACTATCTTTGTTCTCATTTTGTTTCCTGTTTGTCAAGTATAAAATTATTATTCAGAAAATTTATGAATTTGGCTACGAAAACCGTTTAGAGAATCATTTGCATAAAATATTGCTTACAGCCTTCCCAAATCGAACAGTGCTGCTTTTGTGGCTATCTCAATATTAGTATGCTGCAAATCAGGAACAAGGTCTTTTAGCTTTTGTCCATCAAGCCTATGAGGAACTTGCCATAGATAAGACATTTGTGCAAATTCCCGCCATGTAGGATATATCAACCCAACAGTGCGAATAAACCCCCATGGCAAGGTTTTATGTGTTAGCTTTTTATTACTAGCTACCTCAAGCGCTTTGATTAAATCTGCGCCACTAATTGCATGACCCTCAAAATGAAATATTTCAAACATTTCAAATTGCTCAGCACGTTTAGCCAATTCAACAAATGCACTTGAGAGATCAGGTAGATATGCCCATGAATGAATTTGATCTAACGGGCCGGGATAGGTAACATTATTTTTGGCAAAATCCTTTACAACAACTAAATCAAAACCACTACCAGTGCCAGTGCCGCCAAAGAAATCACCAGCACGTAATATAATAGTTTTTACCCCATCATTTTTTGCAGCCATTTGCATCATATTTTCTATCTGCACTCGTACTCGCCCTTTTTCCGTATCAGGGGTTTGAGGGCTATTTATTTTTAGTAGCTTTGGCATTTTGGAGCCAAAATTATATACATTTCCAATAAATAGATGCACTGCGCCATGCGCTCTTGCCGCTGCTAAGATATTTTTAGTCATAGGAGGTGCAAGTTCTGGCCATTTTATATAATCAGGATTAAGGCAGTTGAGAATAAAATCATTACCCGTAACAGCCGCAATCACCTCATCTTGCTTTAGAGCATCTGCCGCAACGCCCTCAACATCCGATACATACTCAAAACCACCGTTTCGTGTAACCGCACGTACCTTCCAACCTGCTTCATGAAAAGCCTTCACAGCTTCTCGTCCTAAGCGCCCGTTTGCTCCAAATATTGCAATTTTTTTCATAATACTCACTTATTTTTAGGTTGACTTTAAGTTTCATTCCTTCATATCATAAACATATAGGAATATTAAATAGCCATAATCGCATAGATTGTATTCATTAATGAATAAAAAGAAATTAACAAATTCTGATATCTCACTTTCCTCACGCTCGTTTGATTGGAACTTAATCAAGAGTTTTCTTGCGGTACTAGATGCAGGAACATTATCAGGCGCTGCGAAGATCTTAGGAATTTCTCAGCCAACGCTTTCTCGCCACATGGACGAGTTAGAGAGATCGCTCAAAATCACGTTGTTTGAGCGCGGCAGAAACGGTGCTAAAGCAACGAAATCTGCTTTAGCCATTGCAGAACACGCCCGCAAAATTGCCCAAAATACAAAAGAGCTTGAATTATCTGCTACAGGGAAATCTGAAGATTTGAGCGGCACAGTACGCATTAGTGCAAGTCAAATAATTTCAAACTATCTCTTGCCCAAAATCATCACCCAGCTGATGCAGCAGCAACCGCAAATTGAGATAGAATTAGTAAGCACTAATAAAGTGGAGAACCTTAGCGAGCGAGAAGCGGACATCGCTGTTAGAATGGTGCGCCCCAACCAGCCAAGCCTGATAGCAAAAAAAATAAACGAAGTTAAAGTTGGCGCTTTTGCTCACAAATCCTATCTGGAACTTAATGGAGAGCCAGATATACCGCATAATATGACAGGACACCGTTTTCTTGGTTATGATGATAATAATGCAATTATTGAGGGGTTTGCTCAGGCTGGAATAAAAATAGATCGTAGCTTTTTTCAATTTAGGTGTGATGATCAGGTGGCCTATTTGCAGGCAATTTTCTCTGGTGCGGGCATTGGTTTTATTCCATTATTCATTGCAAATCAGCATTCTAATTTACAGCAAATTAGTAAATATCTAGCTACCCCAACAATGCCTATCTGGCTTGTCACTCATAAAGAGGTAAAAACCAATTTGAGCATACGTATGGTGTTTGATTTTTTAGCACAAGAGTTGAGTAAGTTGGATTTAGAATAAAGAGCAAAACTAATCTTCTCTTTGTAACACTTCTTTGACCTTACTATTTATCTGATCAAGAGAATAGGGTTTTGCGAGGAATTCAAACGATCTATCGTCTTCTAAATCTTTTCGTATGCTTTCTTCAGCATAACCAGAAACCAATATTACTTTTAGGTCTTTCGTACGCTCCCTTACTTTTTTAAGTAATGTGGGTCCATCCATTTCAGGCATAATAACATCAGAGATCAACAGATCTAATTTATAATCTATTTCCTCTAAAATTTCTAAAGCCTCCTCACCGCCATCAGCTTCTAAAACTTCATAGCCAGTTGCCGCTAATGCCCGAGCAGAAAAAGCCCTAACAGCCTCTTCGTCTTCAACAATTAAAATTCGCTCATTACCAGTGAGATCTTTAATGGGAGCGATAACTTTTTCTACTTCTTCTATATCACTTTCTTGAACAATATGACGAGGAAGAAAAATCTTAAAGTTAGTGCCCTCACCCAAAACTGTATCTGGATAAATAAAGCCTCCAGTCTGCTTAATAATTCCATAGACAGTGGAAAGACCAAGCCCAGTTCCCTCATTAAGCTTTTTGGTAGAAAAGAAAGGCTCAAATATTTTTTCAACTACTTCTTCGCTCATACCAGTGCCGCTATCTGCAACTTCTATTAAAACATATTCACCAGCTGGCATGCCACGATAGTTTAACTTCTCAGCTTCTTCCTCATCTACATTACTTGTTCGTATTTCAATATGTCCGCCATCAGGCATAGCGTCACGAGCATTTACCACAAGATTAATAATCACTTGCTCTAACTGCACCAAATCAACACGAACCACCCAATCTGAATTCTCATGCGAAACATCAAGAGTGACCTTGTCGCCAATCAGCCTTTTTAGTAGTACCAATAATTCATCAATATTGGTTTGGATTTCTAGCACTTGAGGGCGCAAAGTTTGTCTTCTTGAAAAAGCTAATAATTGGCGCACTAAACCAGCAGCTCGATTAGCGCTTTGTTTAATTGACATTATATCGCCAAATGATGGATCGGTTGATTTATGTTTAAGTAATAGCAGGTCAGAAAACCCGATAATTGCAGTAAGAACATTATTAAAATCGTGCGCCACACCGCCAGCCAACTGACCAACCGCTTGCATTTTTTGCCCTTGCGCAAATTGCGCTTCAAGTTTTCGTTGCTCAGTCATATCAAGCGCATAAATAATTACCCGCTCATCTGATCCGTGCATTTTTTCAGAACTAGTAATATAAATCTTTATAGCGCTATCTTCATTAGATTCTAACAATGCATCAATCGGTTCAATATCCGATCGTTTTTCTAGAGCTAATGCAACTCCATTAGAAAAAGCCTCACGACCCTCTTGTGCAATTAAATTAGCAATCGATCTATGTTCAATCGGGCGCTCTTCTGCATTAAGTCCAAAAATCCGAATGAAAGGTGCATTGGTGCGAACAATCCTACCGCTGGCATCAAGTGTTGCAATAGCAAATGGTGTATCATTAAAGAACCGAGAAAACCTAACCTCTATTGCCCGTAAATCTTCTTCAAGATCACTACCGCTTGAGCGATCAAGCACAAGGGTTCTAGTCTCTCCTAAGCGCCCCTCTGCTAAGCGTGCAGCTCTATGTAACAGGCGAACAGGTAAATTCGTTCCATCACGTTTAACTAAATCAATATCAATAATTTCAGTTTTTATTTCACCATCAGAGCTACCGCCCCTTAATAAACTTGCACCATCGCCTCGAACAATTTCACTCATAGTGAGCATACCAGCCTCAAATTCGGCTAAACTATAACCAAGCCAGTCAGTAAGCGTGGAGTTGATATATTGGATTTCGCCATTTTCATTTGATGAGAAAAACCCAGCAGGTGCATGATCTAAATAATCAATGGCACTTTGTAATTGAGAAAAAATATTCTCTTGTTGTTTTTTATCATTAGAAATGTCCTGTAACGACCACAAAATAAGCGGCTTATTTGAATGGTTTGTTTTTGGTAAAGCACGAACACTAAGCCGATACCAATATATTTCGCTATCCGCACCTAAATCTAAGTCACCTATTTGGTGATTAATTCTAATGTCTTCACTTGCAGGGCGACCTTCACGAGCTGCAAGTGATATCCGATATACCGCCTCACTAGCCCCAGAAACATTTGCAAAAAGTCGTGGAACGCTGACAGGAAGTCGATTATCTATTCGCTTTACAAATTCAAGGTATTTTGCATTAGAATAGATAATTTTACCATCACGCTCACTAACAACTGCACCATAGGACAAGCTATCAACAATGGATTTAGCTAGGGTTTTTTTTTGTTCAGTGAAAGCAAATTTGAACAAACCAGCGGCTAGAGCAAATAAACAAAAAACACCAAAAACTGCTAAAAAACCCAAAATCATCAGCACGATATTATCAGAAAATCTTTCGCCATAAATTGTGATTACTACAGCGATAATTATAAATAAGAACGCTAATAATAAAACACGCAAAAGACTTGTACTATCACCTGGATTTACAATCACTGGCTCAGGATAATGCTCTTCTTCAACTTGCTTCACAAATTTCCTCAATTCCTAGATAAGTGCTAGGTTTCATATAAATCATGCATCTATTAATACTTATAACGAATCACTTCTACTTTTCTAAAAGATTTTTTAGGAAAACGGAATCCTAAAGCAGAATTTATTTTCCAAATGGGGAAAGAATTTTCATATAAGATTCTCTAAGTTCTCCAAGCTGCATTTTGTTTTAGACGCATAACATAACCAATAACAGATGCCACCGCCTTAAAATGCTCAGTTGGAATTGCTTCATCAATTTCAACTGATGCAAATAATGCTCTTGCGAGCGGTGGGTTCTCAACTATTGGAATATCGTTAGTTTTGGCTACTTCTCTAATTTTAAGAGCAATATTATCCGCCCCCTTCGCGAGGCAAATCGGAGCATTTGTGTTTTCATCATATTTTAGTGCAACGGCATAATGGGTTGGGTTGGTGATGACGACAGTTGCATCAGGTACTGCTGACATCATACGTTTTTGCGCTCTTTGCTGGCGAAGTTGCCTGATGCGAGATTTTATCTGCGGATCACCCTCCATTTGCTTATATTCATCACGCACCTCTTTGATGGTCATTTTTTGCTTTTCCCACCATTTATGGCGTTGATAAAGATAATCAGCAAAGGCAATAATTGTAATAATTGCTAATGTTGCAATAAATATCTTTATTGCTAGCTCAAAGAACACCCCTAAAATGAAATTAGGTTCAAGAGTAATAATAGTTTCAAGCCGATCTCGCTCAGGCCATGTAACCAAAAAAATCACAACGCCCACAATAGTGAGTTTCATTACGCCTTTAATAAAATTTACTAATGATTCCATTGAAAATAAGCGCTTAAAACCTGATAATGGCGATACTTTTGACCATTTTGGTTTGATGGGATCAAGCGATAGAACTGGTTTGTGCTGAATAAGGTTTGCACCAACTGCTGCAAAAGCCATGAGCCCTAAGGGCAATAAAACTACCCCCATAACACTCCAAATCAAACTAGTAATAAAAGAGAGGAAACCATCACCACCAACATCATATTGCTCTGCATTAGCAACTATAGTCTTCAAAATATTCATTATGCTTAAACTAGCTGACGGTGCCATTAGCGCAAAAATAATTGCCGCACCAAGAATCATGAACCAAACAGTTACTTCTTGGCTTTTTGCAACATCGCCCTTCTTATGCGCATCATCAAGTTTCTTTTGCGAGGGCTCTTCTGTTTTCTCTGATTTATCTGGTTGGTCTGCTATAAGCCCTACCCCCCTCTAAACATAATAAATTGACTTTCAACATGAGCGAGATACCAGCCCATCATCATTGTAAGCAATAAAGCCATGAGCAATAGGCCAATACCAATATTGGCAGGCATCGCAACAAAAAACACCTGCACTTGCGGCATAAGACGTGCCAAAAGCCCTAGCCCAAGATAAAATACTAAACCAAATACAATGAACGGGGCTGCCATTTGCACACCGATAACAAATGCTTTTGACATTGTTTGCACTGCTAAATCTGCTACATCACCAAGCATTAAAGGTGAGCTGGGCGGAAACACCATATAAGAATCATACACTCCTGCTAATATTAAATGATGCAAATTTGTTGCAAAAATCAAAGCGATGCCAAGAAATGATAAAAATCCGCCAATTAATGCTCCTTGCACCCCACCATTAGTTGGATCTGCACCTAGTGCCGCAGATAGACCGATTTGAAAAGCAATGATTGAGCCAGCAGTTTGCGCTCCCGAAACAATAAGCCGCCCAATACCCCCAAGAATAAACCCAATGGCAATTTCATGTAACAAAACTTGAAATACTGCCAATAAATTATCGCTATTAAATGCTGGCAACTGATCAGAGACTAATGGAAAAATCACTAAGGAGAATAAAAGCGCAAAACTTAAGCGCATTCTACTCATTATCATTTTTTCGCCAAAAGCTGGCAACAACATAAGCATCACGCCAACACGAGCAAAAACCAATAAATATAGATAAGCTATTTCAGGTAGCCAATTTATGCTAATATTCACGGCCTAACCGCCCGTAACGATTAGATCGGCAATTTTGCTCATATAAGTTGCCATTGTAGCACCCATAAATGGTAGCATAACTAACATGGTAATAAAAATTGCTAAGATTTTGGGAACAAAAACTAATGTCATCTCTTGAATTTGCGTGAGTGCTTGGAATAATGCAATTACCACACCAACCCCAAGACCAACAGCCATCATTGGCAATGCTAAGTTAATTAACACCCAAATGCCATCACGAGAAATATCTAAAACCTGCGCACCGTCCATTTTCTAACCCCATTAACAGCTAGATCGGCATACGCATGATTTCCTCATAGGCCTTAATCACACGATCCCGAATCGTTACCATACTTTCAATAGCAATCTCAGCTTCGGCAATAGCAGTCACTACGTCAACTACATTCCCACCACCATTTATCATTTCCATAGATGTAGCATCAGCAACTTTGCCACTCTCAACAATAGAGCTCAAATTATCTTGCAATGCTTGAGCAAAGCCCCCGCCCTCGCCTGAAACAGGATTTGCATCTAATTTACCTTGTTCACCAGCGCTAGAAATAAGTTTTTGTGCCTGCCCATAAGCAGAAGTTGCAGCGTTAAATGTAATGCTCATTTATAAATCCTTATCCACGTAAAATATCAAGTGTTCGCCCAACCATCTGGCGAGTGACAGTAATAACATTTAAATTGGCCTCATAAGTTCGCTGTGCCTCACTCATATCCATTTTCTCAATGAGCGAATTTACGTTTGGATAGCGCACATAACCTCGATCATCAGCCGCTGGATGACCGGGTTCATAGCGAGTAGAAAAATCAGAATTATCTAATTGCACTCTGCCAATCTTAACCTCATAGCCGCCCAATTCACGATTAAACTCTGCCCTAAAGGTTGGAATTTTACGACGATATGGGTCTTCTCCGGGGGTTTTGCCAGCCGAATCTGCGTTAGCAATATTCTCTGCAATAATTCTCATTCGAGCAGATTGCGCTTGTAAGCCTGAGGTTGATATTTTTAGCGTGTTTAAAAAGTCACTCATATTGTTTCCACTATATTTCTATCTGCCCAAGGCAGTTCTCATTAATTTCATTGAACGAGTATAAAGACTTGTTACCGCCTGAAATTCCATTTGGTTTGTAGTAACTTTCATCATCTCCTCTTCAAGGCTAACACCATTGCCCTCAGGGGTGACTTCATAATTCTTCATTTGCTGCGCACCAAAGCCATTATTCGTGCCGATACTGATTTGTAGGTGCTTTGAGTTAGTAATTTTTGTGGTTATTTGTGCCGTTGAAAACTGGTTAACTTGCTCGCTAAAAGTAAATTTCTTGAGATCACGTCCGCGATATCCCGGAGTTTCAGCATTAGCAACATTCTCCGCCAATAAGCTTTGGCGAGCTTGTTGCCATTGCATTTTTTGTTTCATTGCACTGAATAAAGAGAGATTTCCAATATCCATAATTATTAAAATCCTAAAGCCAAACCTAAATATAGGCAAATTCTGCCCATTCATGGTTAACATCAAGTTAATATAATTATATTGTTATGGGATTCCTGTGTATTTTGCATAATTTTGCCTCAAACTAGGCAAATATTGCCGCTAGATTGAATTAAATATTATTTGCTTGCGCCTTTTAATTGGCGCATAATGTGTTTTGATGTTTTTATACTTATTAAGTAAGGATTGATATGAGTTTTTTGAATGACCTCTTTGGTGGATCTGGCAGTACAATTATAACAGGCCTATTAGCGCTTGGGCTGGTGCTTTTATTCATTGTTTTATTAGTTTGGTTTTTGAAATTTTTCTCTAGCTTAACCAATAATATAGCACGTGGGCGCAACAAGCGACTTGCTGTTATTGATACAACTCATATTGATCAAAAACGCCAACTGATTCTTATTCGTCGAGATAATGTTGAGCATTTGCTGATGGTCGGTGGCGAAAGGGATTTATTAATTGAAACTAATATTAAAAATCTTCAATATAACACTCCTAAGCAAGAAGTTAAAACCACACCAAACCAACAGAAAAAGCCAAGCTCTAAGGGTGCATTAACAGCCCCAATCATTGCCGTGGGATCAAAATCTTTGCGCCATACAGGCCTGATGCGACAATCAAATGAACCTAACTTTGGCAACAATCCCCAGACTTCTGCTGGAATTTATAAGAAATCCGAGCCAGACATGAACGACTCAGATAAAGATAGCGCTATTGATGATTTTGAAAATAGCGATATTAAAGATAAAAGTGCAGACAAGAGCAACAAAAGACGCAAGGCAGACAAAGAATAAAAGGTTTTTTAATAAAAGCACCTTTCGCTTAGTTGCGTCTGCCCTATTTTTGATTCTAATTCCAGCTTTTGCCTATGCCCAAAACTTAACCATTGATTTTGGTGATGAAACAACATTAACCGAAAGAGCAATTCAGCTCATCGGCTTAGTAACTATTCTAGCTATTGCGCCATCAATTTTAGTGATGGTCACTTCTTTTACCCGCATTGTTGTTGTGCTTTCGCTTTTGCGTACTGCCATTGGCCTACAAACCGCACCACCAAATTCGGTAATGATTTCTTTAGCCCTATTTCTAACAGCCTTTATTATGGCGCCAACCTTCCAGCTTTCTTATGATAATGGCGTAGCGCCACTAGTTGCAGGGCAAATAGAGTTTGAGGAAGCATTTGATGAGGCTGCAAAACCTATTCATAGTTTCATGCTCAATAATGTGCGTGAAAAAGACGTCGAGCTGTTTATGGATTTATCTCAAGAGCCAATCCCAGAAGAGCCAGAAGCACTGCCACTGCAAGTTCTAATTCCAGC
Source organism: Devosiaceae bacterium (assembly GCA_021648585.1). GTDB lineage: Bacteria > Pseudomonadota > Alphaproteobacteria > Rhizobiales > Devosiaceae > S141-66. Next base: position 9,567 of record JAKISM010000002.1, read on the forward strand.
TTTTATGATTTCTGAACTAAGGCGAGCCTTTGAAATTGGCTTTTTATTGTTCTTACCGTTCATAATAATTGATATGGTTGTCGCATCGGTTCTTATGTCTATGGGCATGATGATGTTGCCACCTATCGTTATTTCCTTGCCATTCAAGCTAATTTTCTTTGTGTTAGTTGATGGCTGGGCGCTGGTCGCTGGCTCATTGGTGCGCTCTTTTGTTTCGGGGTGAGATGCAAGTAAAGCTTACAAGGGATATTTCTCTTCTAATAATCTCAACCCCTTGAGCATAATTTCTTTCAATACAGCCTCATCAACATCACTAAGGCGTTTAATATATAGGCAAGATTTACCAATTTTATACTTTTATTATCCCAATTAAATAACGGTTGCAAATTTTGCGCTAAAATGGCGCATCATTGGTGGCTCTTCGATAATCTTAAACCCTTTCAAATCATCTTTAATTTTTGCCAATTCCTCAAACACTTCGACAATATAATCAGCATGAGATTGAGTATAAGTGCGGCGTGGTATCGCTAAGCGAACCAATTCCATTGCCGCCTGATTTTCGCTTCCATCAGGGGCACGTCCAAACATCACAGTGCCAATTTCACAGCCCCTAATTCCACCCAATTCATAAAGCGCCACCGCCAATGCCTGCCCCGGATATTGCAAAGGCTCAATATGGCTAAGCCATGATTTTGCATCAATAAACACCGCATGACCACCAGCAGGCTTAACTACGGGAATATTAAGCGCATCTAGGCGCTCAATAATATATTCATTGGTTCGCACCCGATAGCGCAAATAATCTTCATCAATAATTTCCTTTAGCCCTTGCGCTATCGCATCAAGATCTCGACCTGCCAAACCGCCATAGGTTGGAAACCCTTCGGTTTGAATTAGTTTGGTTTTGGCATTTTGCGCTAATTCATCATCATTAAGCGCTAACCAGCCGCCAATATTTGCAAAAGCATCTTTTTTGGCGCTCATAGTCATGCCATCAGCAAACTTAAACATATCACGCACAATCTCTTTAATCGAGCGATCGCCCTGCCCTGCTTCACGCTGTTTAATAAACCAAGCATTTTCTGCAAAACGACAAGCATCAATAATGAATGGCACATTATATGAGCGAGCAATTTTTGCGCAAAAATGAATATTTTCAAGCGAAACAGGCTGCCCACCGCCAGCATTATTAGTTATTGTAATCATAATGCAAGGCACGTTTTCACCATATTTATCTAAAAAAGCCACGAGCTTATCTAAATCAATATTACCCTTAAATGGATGTAGGCTTTTAGGATCGCTACCCTCATCAATCACCAAATCATGCGCCATTGCGCCCGTTGCTTCAATATTACCCCGAGTAGTATCAAAATGATTATTTGATGGAATATGCTTGCCCTTGCCGCCAATTAGCGAAAATAAAATTGCCTCTGCCGCCCTGCCCTGATGGGTTGGAATAATATGCTTAAAATCCATCAAATCACGCACGCTAGCCTCAAAGCGATCAAAGGAGGGCGAGCCTGCATAGCTTTCATCACCATTCATAATCGCCGCCCATTGCGCCGAACTCATCGCAGACGTACCAGAATCAGTCAGCAAATCAATAATCACATCGTCCGATTTTAGGGCAAATAAATTATAATGCGCTTTTTTCAAAAGCTCTTTGCGCTCATTTTGAGTGGTAAAACGAATAGGCTCAACAGATTTAATGCGAAAGGGTTCAATAATAGTTTTCATAAGGGCAACTCCAAAAATATGCCCGATTTTGACTATCAAGAAAGGGCTGATACGCTACGGTTGCCAGCCCCATTGCCGACCGCGTTCAGCGCCCAAATTAATATAAGAATTTTAATAGATAAATATATTATAGGCAAGCTAATAAAAACATTTAGTATAGTTACATACTATAATTGGTCTTGATGCTAATATCCCAATTTTAACTACACTTTATTGCCATTTAGTTGATGGGCGTGAATTGCAGCACCTATTTTCTGTGGCTCAAGCACTTATACTAAATTAGACCGTCAGGATTTTCAAGAATTTCAATATATGCTTGAGCATATATTGCTCTGCAATTATATGCCGCAATATATATTTACACACATTAGCCCTTGATATTTTATATATATTCACATATATTACAATAATAATATATAGTAAGGCATATAAATGGTTGAAACAGATAAAATTTTTACTGCTATAAAAGAAGCACGTAAAGCGCAAGGGCTTAGTCAATTAGAGCTTGGTGCGCGTGTTGGTGTGCCGCAAAGTCATATTTCAAAAATTGAAAGTGGTAATGTTGATATTCAGCTTTCTAGCCTCACTCAAATTGCCCGCGCTTTGGATTTTGAATTGCAACTTGTGCCTAAAAAAGCACTTCCTGCTGTTCAATCTATTGTTAGGTCGACGAAGCCAAGAAGTATGATGGGGATGTTTCAGTTAGGGCAGCAACTTGAAACTAATGCAATCGCAAAGGCACTTTCAAACTCTAGGCAAAATAACAAAAACCTAGTAGTTGAAGCTCTAATAAACCGTTTACACCGCCCCACCCACTCGCTGGACAAAGATGATGAATAATATTTCAACTCTAAATGTAAAACTGCACAAAGAAATCATTGGAGTAATAACTCTTCTTGATGGAGATCGTTCAATCTTTGCTTTTAGCCAAGATTATATAGATAACCAGAACCGCAACACGCTAAGCTTGTCATTTAAAGATGAATTTGGGGGATTGCTAGATGATCAACCATCAACAGGTGTGACTTTACGCCCGTTTTTTTCCAATTTATTACCAGAGGGGGAGTTGCGAAGATATGTAGCTGAACGCGCAGGCGTAAAGCAAGTGCGTGAACTTTACCTTTTGTGGGCATTGGGGCAGGATTTACCGGGTGCTATCACTATTGAGCCTATTGATGGCGAGGCGTGGCCCAAGGCTTCTTCTGATGAAACTATTGAGGAAAGGGAAAAACGAAAAAATCAGGCTCTTAAATTTTCTCTTGCTGGGGTGCAGTTAAAATTTTCTGGTCTTAGAAATGAGGGTAAAAACGGCGGATTAACAATTCCTATAAATGGAGTTGGTGGTTCTTGGATTGCAAAATTACCTGCCGCAAATTTTGAAGCAGTGCCAGAAAATGAATTTTCATTCATGCATATTGCTAAGCAGATTGGCATTAACGTGCCTGAAATTGACTTGATAAATTTAAGTGACATTCAAAACCTGCCAAAAGGACTTGGCCTGCTTAGGGGTGAAAAAGCATTTGTAATAAAACGATTTGATAGAGCTGAACATGAGAAAATTCATATTGAAGATTTTGCGCAAGTGTTTGGGGTTTATCCAGATAAAAAATATGAAAAAGCAAGTTATCGCAATATTGCTACAGTGTTAGGGATTGAAACGTCACAGCAAGATGTTAGCGAGTTTATTCGTCGGTTAGTTTTTTCAGCTTTAATTGGCAATGATGATATGCACCTTAAAAATTGGTCGTTAATTTATTATGATAAAAAAAATGCTTCTTTATCTCCTGCTTATGATTTACTTTCAACAGTTTGCTTTTTATCAAGTGAAATGGCGGCATTAAAATACGCTAGAACAAAAAAAATGGCAGAGTTGAATTTAGACGAACTTTCTTATCTTGCAGATAAAGCTATGCTACCAAAAAAAATGGTTTTAGATAGTGCCAAGGAAACTGTTTCTAACTTTATGCAAGTTTGGGCAAAGGAAAAAACCAACCTCTTTTTACCAAAAGAAAGTATTAAAAAAGTTGATGCTCACATCAAAACTTTAGCACTATTAAACGAAGTGTAATCTTACACCCCCGCTGGAATTGCGAAAATTATCACCAAAATTGCTAAGATAATTCCAAGACCATAAACAACAATTCGCCATTTTGCTGCTTTGCTTTTGCCGTTAATAATTGCCAAAACAGCTTGAAGGCTTTGCAAGCCATAATAGAGAATAAATGCTTTTGAGGCAAAGGCGATAATTTCATAAATATTGGCAATCCATATAATTATCAGAGATGCAATGGCTGATATCGCATAGCCCCAATGGGGATTAAATTTTTTGCCGCTTGCCTCACGTAATAGGCCGCCAGAGCCATTCATATCTGCAACAGCGGCTGAGAGTTGTGATGCCATTGCCGCTAAAATTAGTAAAGGTGCGAGCAAAATCCCTAGCGGTTTTAACAAATCAATAATTGCCGTTTCACCACCTGTTTTTGGCAGATCACCAGTAAAATATCTAGTGGCAAGCAATATAAAAACCACATAAATACCCGTTGAAATCCATTGCGCTACTCGCATAGTTTTCACTCTAGTTTTTGCATCATAGGCATGACCCAAATAACGTGAAGTTTCAAACCCCTGCACTAAAATCACCAAACCAAGCAATATCTGAATTTCTGCCATGCCCATTGTGTGGTTAAGTTCTGGCCAAGAAAATTCACCATTACCAAACGCCACAATTGACACTACACCAATAGCTAAAATAAGTGCAAAAATCACTGATAGCTTAAAGCCAACCGAATATTCTTCAATTTTCTCAAGCGCATTTAAACCACGAAAATAACCAATTATTCCAAGCACAATTAGCACTATAGAAGTTAGAACTTTAATCCATATTTCATCAGAAATATTAAAAGATCTAAGTGCAAAAGCAGAAAATAAATTGAGGTAAAAAGCTATAGAAATAAAATATGCTAAAATAAGTGCAAATTCAGAAAAACGCTCAAGTAACAAAATTCCTTTTTTGGCATTTTTTTGTAAATATGGCTCAACATATTCAATATTATGTCGAATAACAGAGCCGTAAAGATAGCCAATAACACAAAGCCCAAACATAGCTGCAAATGCCCAGCGACCAGAGGCATGTGCTAAAATTGGGCCAGAAACCAAAAAACCCGAACCAATAATTGATGCTAAGGGCGTTACTGTTGCCCGCCATTTTGCCCATTTTATTAGTCTTGGTTGAAATAAAACCAACAAGCCAAGCAAAGTGCCAATGATTAAGGCATAATCGCCCAAAGCCATTATTCAAGCACTGCTTTATATCGCCGCACTGCTTCTGCAAACCCGATAAATAAAGCGTCAGACGTTATGCCATGCCCTATTGATACTTCATCGACATTTGGCACAGCTTTTATGAATGCTGGCAGGTTTTCTAATGTTAAATCATGCCCTGCATTTATTTTTAATCCTGCGGCATTTGCTGCCCGTGCCGTTATGCTTAAGCGATCAAGATGAAAATCGCCTTCTGGTGACATGAATTTTGCTCCATATGGGCCTGTATAAAGCTCTACCCTATCAGCACCCACTATATTTGCTTTTGGCGGCATTTTTGGGTCTTCATCAATGAATAAAGAAGTTCTAATATTTAACTCCTTCATTTTTGCAATGGAGGTTTTGAGCAATTCCTCGTTAGCATCAATATCCCAACCATGATCAGAAGTTGCTTGCGCTGGATCATCTGGTACAAATGTTACTTGATGCGGTTTTATTTCACTAACAAGAGCAAGAAAATCACTCGTTGGATAACCTTCAATATTAAACTCTTTTTGAGGATAATCTTTAAGCAATTCACTCAAATCATAGACATCATTTTTACGAATATGGCGCTCATCGGGGCGAGGATGCACAGTTATGCCATCCGCTCCAGCTTGCAAAGCAATTTTGGCGATATTTATAACACTTGGCCAACCAACATCACGCCTATTACGCAACATCGCTACGGCATTGAGATTTACAGAAAGGTTGGTCATTATTATTCTTTGCTATTAGAGATTACTAAATGCAGTTTGATGATTAATGGATATTCGTGTCAAGCACGAATACGACTTACATTGTTTTATCTTAAGATCCTTCGGCTTCGCTCAGGATGACATGGAGGGTTAAAATAACACGACAAATGTCATACTGAGCGAAGCGAAGTATCTTAGCATAAGAAACGCTAAACCTTATAGGTTACCCTACATTTTCGATGAACCACGAGATATTGCTGAAATTCCCGTCCGCACAACTTCCACCAAACCAAGTGGCATCATTAGCGCAATGAATTGCTCAATTTTGCTTGATTTTCCTGTTATTTCAAAGATGAAACTACTCGTTGAAGCATCTACTACTTGCGCACGAAAAGCATCGGCAATGCGTAAAGTTTCAACCCTATTTTCTCCCTTTCCAGCAACTTTAACGAGCGCTAATTCACGCTCCAAACATTTGCCTTCTTGAGTAAGGTCATGCACCTTATGAACTGGAATTAAACGCTCAAGTTGCAATTTTATTTGCCTAAGGACTTTTGGGCGAGCAACCGTTACAACCGTAATTCGAGAGCGCCCTTTTTCGTGATTGGTTTCAGAAACCGTAAGACTATCAATATTAAAACCACGAGCCGAAAACAGCCCTGCAATGCGAGCTAAAATTCCGGGTTCATTATCTACTAGAACAGAAAGTGTGTGGCGCTCTGGCTCTGCTGTTGGTTTAGTAATAAAATATGCAGACCCGCTTGGTTGTAAATTTGTGTTCATTTTTCTTTCCTTAGATTACAAAATGCTGGTATCAAAAATAGGATTTTACACCAGAATTTTGCCCTTCTCATCAATAACATTACCAATATCTTTAGTTTCAGGCAAAATCATCTCATTATGTGCCTTGCCTGACGGTATCATTGGCAGGCAATTTTCTTCTTTACTTACGCGACAATCAAATAAAACTGGTCCGTCATAATCAAGCATGTCCTGAATTGCATCATCAAGTTTTGCAGGATCATCACAACGAATTCCCTTGCCGCCCATCGCTTCAGCGAGCTTTACAAAATCAGGAAGGCTTTCAGAATAACTTTGCGAATAGCGAGAGCCATGCAATAATTGCTGCCATTGGCGCACCATGCCCATATATTCATTATTGAGAATGAAGATTTTTATTGGCAGGCGAAATTGCACCGCCGTTGAAAATTCTTGCATGGTCATTTGCACCGACGCTTCACCCGCAATATCAATCACCACTGCATTAGGGTGCGCTACTTGCACACCAACTGCTGCTGGCAAACCATATCCCATTGTACCAAGCCCACCAGAAGTCATGAAGCGGTTTGGCTCATTAAATTGAAAATATTGCGCCGCCCACATTTGGTGTTGCCCAACTTCGGTTGTGATATAGGTGTCTTTATCTTTCACCGCTTCATTTAGGCGCTGAATAGCAAATTGCGGCTTGATTACTTCATCAGAATTCTCATAACGAAGTGATTTAACATCACGCCATTCTTCAATTTGCTTCCACCAAACTGAGCTAGAGCTAAGGCGATTTTGATTAGTTTTCTCACGCCAAATCCTAATCATTTCTAATATAATATTATTACAATCACCAATAATAGGTAGGTCAATATGCACCGTTTTACCTATTGAAGAGGGATCAATATCAACATGGATTTTGGTTGAATTTGGCGCAAAAGCATCTAGGCGACCAGTAATTCTATCATCAAATCTAGCACCCAAACAGACGATTAAATCCGCATCGTGCATTGCCAAATTCGCTTCATATGTTCCGTGCATTCCTAACATGCCAAGCCATTGATCGCTTTTTGCAGGAAACGCCCCCAAACCCATTAAAGTAGAAGTTACAGGAAAACCTGTAAGTTCAGCTAATTCACGCAAACTTTCGCTAGCTTCTTTGCCCGAATTGATAATGCCGCCACCAGTATAAAGAATGGGCTTTTCAGCCCTAATCATTAAATTGACGGCTTCTTCTATTGCCCCCAAATCACCGTTTAGTTGCGGCTTATAACTCTTATGATCGCTTTCATTGCTTGGCTTATAATAATCTCCCATAGCAAATTGCACATCTTTTGGAATATCAACTACCACGGGGCCAGGACGACCCGAGCTAGCAATATAAAATGCTTCGTGCAAAATACGAGGTAAATCCTCAATTTTTTTCACTAAATAATTGTGTTTGGTGCAGTTGCGAGTAATGCCAACCGTGTCACATTCTTGAAAAGCGTCTGAGCCAATTAGCGGCGTTGGCACTTGCCCTGAAATACAAACTAGTGGAATTGAATCAAGCAGCGCATCTGTAAGACCAGTAATTGCGTTGGTTGCGCCCGGCCCTGAAGTAACTAAAACAACGCCAACTTTTCCAGTTGAGCGAGCATAGCCCTCTGCCATGTGAGTTGCACCTTGTTCGTGGCGCACCAAAATATGTTTTATGTCATCTTGCTGAAATATCGCATCATAAATGGGCAAAACAGCACCACCCGGATAACCAAAAATATGTTCAACATTTTGATCCTTAAGCGCTCTTAAAACCATTTCAGCGCCACTCATTTGTTCACTCATTACTTACTCCCCTATAAATATCTATTACTCTATTCAAAATTTAACCAATAAAAAAGGCTCCGTAAAGGGAGCCTTTGGATGCGCATCATCGTTCGCAGGACTTTACAAACCCACGACGCCAATGCGCTCCATAACGACAATAAGAATATTTCTCATAATTAAATTCCAAAATTAACTTTTCTAATTGTTATGCAAGAAAAGCAATTTGGTCAAGTAGGAAATTTATTTGGGGTTATTTTAGAGCCAACGTCTAAACCATGTACGTTGGCGTTTGGTATATTGACGAGTTGCAATCACTGCCAATTCAACCGCCCTCGCTTTATCAATCTCGCCATTTAACCATTGAGCGATTTCTTTTACCCCTATTGCCTTCATTGCTGGCAAAGTTGCATCAAGATTTAACTTGAGCAGCTCTTTAACTTCTTCAACCGCACCCTGATCTATCATACTTTCAAAGCGTTGCTCTATTCTTTGGCTTAAGATTTCTTTATCGGGATTTAGCAATATCTTTTCAACTTCAAAGCCTTCAAGCAAGCCGACTTGCTTCTCATTTTGCCAATCGGCGAGTGATTTTTTAGTGTGTTTTATAACGCTTATTGCCCGCACCACTCGTTGCCTATCAGGTTCATTCAAGCGTTCAACCATTTTTGGATCGTGCTTATGTAAATAGTCTAATCTTTGCTGACGATCAAAATCTGATATTTCATTTTCGATTTCGCTAACAATCTCTTGAGGCACATCTGGCACTTGCGTAAATCCATCTGTTAAGGCTTTAAAATAAAGCCCTGTTCCACCTACAAAAATTAGCTTGCGTTTTTCCTTTGCCACCTTTGCAATTATCTTTTCAACTTCCCTTAGCCACTCCCCCGTTGAGAAACGAATTGAAGGGTGTATTGTGCCATAAAGCGCATGTTCGGCTTTAGCCAATTCATCACTTTGCGGGCGAGCGCTAAGCAGGTTTAGCACGCTATAGACCTGCATAGAATCTGTGTTGATAATCAATCCATTATTCTCTTTAGCCTTTTTTATTGCCAAAGATGACTTGCCGCTTGCACTTGCACCAGCTATTAGGATTGCACTTCTTACCAATTTAGGCTCCAAAATGTTTGTTTTAAGTTTAATTGCCAATCCAAATGATATGGCGCTAACCCCGCAATTAGTCAATCAATTAGCCAAAGAAACAGGCGGACAGCTAAATTGGCTAGCCCAAGGCATAGCTTGCGATATTATTGCACCAAAAGCAAAAGACGCAAAGCAAATTGCCTATGAAATGTGTGATAATCTACCAATCGATATAAATCTAATTAAGCAACAAGGCCGCCGCAAAAACCTATTAATCGCTGATATGGATTCTACCATGATTGAGCAAGAATGTATTGATGAGTTGGCCGATGCACTTGGTATAAAGCCGCAAATTGCTGATATTACCGCTCGTGCTATGAATGGTGAGTTAGATTTTGAGCAAGCGCTTGAAACTAGGGTGGCATTGCTCAAGGGCTTAGAGCGCAAAGTAATTGAAGAAATTAGGCGAGAGCGCATAAGCCTTGCACAAGGCGGGCGAGCTCTTGTGCAGACCATGAAGGCATATGGAGCGCATACAGCACTTATTTCTGGTGGCTTTAGCATTTTCGCAGATTATATCGCCAAGCGCATAGGTTTTGATGAGGCAATTGCCAACCAGTTGGAATTTGAAAATGATCGTTTGAATGGTAAAGTTACGAAACCAATAGTTGATGCCAATGTTAAGTTAAATCGCTTAGAACAATTAGCAAAAGAAAAAGAGTTGCAAATGTCGCAAACGCTAGCGGTTGGTGATGGTGCAAATGATTTACTAATGATAAAGGCAGCAGGTCTTGGGGTGGCGCTCCACGCAAAACCCGTAGTTGCAGAACAGGCGCAAGTTAAAATTGATTTTGGTGACTTAACCGCTCTGCTTTATTTGCAGGGATATGGGGAAGACGATATTATTAGGTAAGGTCGCAAAATTACTTATCCTAACCTCGTTTGCTCTAGCCTTTAATCAACCAAAGCCCCAAAAGACCAACTGCTGCAAAAATTAGCGCAACTGTGCGGATTTGCGAGACAGGCAATTGCAGCATTTGTGCAATTGCCCTTTTCATTTGTTCAGGAAAGGCTGCATAAAGCAGCCCTTCAATTACTAGCACCAGTGCTATAGCCGTTAAAAAGTCGTTCACTGACCAAGTGCTGGTTTAGTTTCTTTCATCGTTGAGCCACCAAAATATTGGAAGAACTCAGTATTTGGCGATAGCAACATTGTTGTATCTGTGTTTACCAGCGACGCACGATATGATTGCATTGTACGATAAAATTCAAAGAACTCAACATCCTTGTTAAAAGCCTCAGCAAACACAGCGTTTCTAACCGCTTCGCCCTCACCTCGAAGAATTTCACTATCACGTTGAGCCAAAGCAACTGTTTCAACCGCTTGACGATCAGCAATCGCTCTTAAAGTTTGCGCTTGCTCTTGACCACGAGCACGAAGCCTTGCAGCTTCCGCAAGACGTTCCGCCTTCATACGATCATAGGTTTGCGCTGAAACTTGCTGGGTTAAATCAGTACGAAGAACCCGCACATCAATAACTTCAACACCAATTTCGGCTAGATCGCTAACGATTATATCTCTTGCTTCACGCATCATTTCTGCACGCAACGCTGAAAGAGCATCATTAAAATCACGCTTACCATAAACGCCACGAAGCGCTGATTCTAGGCGAGTATTAATGCGCTGTTCGGCAAGTCTTAAATCACCAAGAACCGATTCACGAAACAATCTGGCATCTTTAATACGATATGTAAGAAACGCATCAACATTATAAAATTTACCACCAGAAACCTGAAGCGTAATATCTTCAAGATCATAACGAATTAGTCGATCTTCAATGATTTGCACATTATCAACTATTGCCGTTGGCAATTTGAAATAAAGCCCCGGTTCTGAATGAATATTGGTAATTTCACCAAACCGAGTAACAATCGCTTGCTCACGCTCATTAAGAATAAAGATTGAGGAAAGTAACACATAAAGCGCACCAACTACAACGATGCCTATAATGACTAATTTATTCATGTTAATTACTCCCCGCAGGTTTACGTAATTCATTAAGCGGTAAATAAGGCACTACACCAGAACCACTTGCACCATCTTCAACAATTATTTTAGTTGAAGTGCTAAGCACTTCTTCCATTGTTTCAAGGAATAGGCGTTTGCGTGTTACTTCAGGAGATTTTGCATATTCATCGTAAACTGAAATAAAGCGAGCTGCTTCACCCTCTGCTTCTTTTACCACACGATCTTTATAAGCTGCAGCTTCTTCACGTAACTGCGCGGCTTGTCCACGAGCTTGCCCCAATAAAGTTGCGGCATATTGACGAGCTTCTTCTTGGAAACGATCTTCATCTTGCTCGGCACGTTGCACTTCATCAAACGCATCAGCAACTTCTAGTGGCGGCGCTACGTTTTCTATCGAAATAGAACTAATGGTCACACCAGCATCATAAGACGCCATAATTGTCTGTGCAATATCTCTCACTTCAATGGCAATGCCAGCACGATCATCACGAAACACTTCTTGCGCTCTACGGCGACCAGCAACTTCACGCATAGCGCTTTCAGAGGCTTTTCTGACCATTTCCTCAGGAAAACGTAGATTAAACAAATAATCTCTTGGGTCAGTAACACGCCAGATGATTGAGAAAGCCACATCAACTATATTTTGATCACCAGTAAGCATAAGACCTTCTTCGTCCGATGCTCTACCGCCACCAACTGATGCAATACGTGTTTGGTTTTCAGTAATTACTACTTTTTCAACCGTTTCAAGCGGCCAAACAATAAAATGCAAACCCGGTAGGCTTAACTGGTCTTTTGGTTCCCCTAAGAACAATTCAACGCCAACTTCTTGTGGAGCAACCTGATAAACCGATTGAAACAACCAAAAAACAAGCGCTGCTAAAAGAGCGCCAATGATAAGAAACTTGCTACCCGGAAGTTCTCCGCCAAACTGCTCACGGCCTTTGTTAAACAATTCTTCTAAATTTGGTGGGTTTGGCCCACCGCCTTGTGGGCCTTGTGGCCCCTTTGGGCCTTTTGGCCCCTGACCCCACGGGCCACCTGAATTATTATCCCAAGACATAAAAGTCCCTTTCGTTTATGAGAATATCGCACCTATATAGGCATTTATGTGCCATCTATCAATGATTGTTTTAAGAAATTTGTGTATATTGCATCACTTTATATTCTGCACTGTCACGAGGTGATTTCTCTACCTCTATTTGCTCTAGCATTTGCCATTGATTTTTTTCAATGATAGGAAAAAAACTATCACCCTTAGGACTTAGTTCAACATGGCTAATATAAAGCCTATTTGCCAGAGGTATTGCTTGGCGATAAATCTCTGCACCACCAATAATCATTATTTCATCTATGCCATCAGCTTTGGCAATCATTTTGGCCTTTTCAATCGCCCCTTTAAGAGAATCAACAACAATTACGTCATTAGGCGAATAATTCTTATCTCTACTAATTACAATATTGCTGCGCTTGGGCAAGGGCTTGCCAATAGAATCAAAAGTCTTGCGCCCCATAATAATTGGCTTACCTAAAGTTGTTTTTTTGAAGAAGGCAAAATCAGAGGGTAAATACCAAGGTATATCGCCACTATTACCTATCACACCATTTTTAGACACTGCAGCTATAATAGATATTTTTATTTCTTTTTCAGCCATCAATTCCCTTTTTACCATCAATTCCCTTGCGCTAATTTTTCTAACGCTTCTCCATCTATACGGCAAACAGTCCACTCGTCCTGCATGTTTGCACCAAGTGATTTATAAAAATCAATCGAAGGCTTATTCCAATCTAACACCCACCATTCAAATCTAGCTAAATCTTCATCAACACATTTTTTAGCTAGGTGCGCCATTAATGCCTTGCCAGCTCCTGCCCCACGGCAATTTGGATCAATAAATAAATCTTCAAGCCAAATTCCGTGTTTTCCCATAAAAGTTGAATAGGTATAATAATATAAAGCAAAGCCAACTGGTTTATTATTCTGCTCTACAATGTCACAAAGCACACGAGCATTTTCACCAAATAAATCTCGCTTAATATCTTTTGATGTTGCAACAACTTCATCGCTTAGTTTTTCATATTCAGCAAATGCGCAAATAAAATCAAACACTAGATCTTCATCTCCATCTATTGCCTCTCTTATTGAAATACTCATACTGCAATCGGAGCTTTTATGCCCTTATCTGGATTATAATCAACAATTTCAAAATCCTCAAATTTATAATCAGTTAGCTCTTTATAGTGATTCAACATCTTAAGTTTAGGAAGCGATTTTGGAGTGCGAGAAAGCTGCAGTTCCGCCTGTTCGAAATGATTAGAATAAAGATGCGCGTCGCCTAATGTGTGGATAAAATCACCTAACCCTAAACCCACAACATCTGCAATCATATGAGTAAGCAACGCATAAGAGGCGATATTAAATGGCACGCCTAAGAAAATATCAGCTGAGCGTTGATAGAGCTGGCAACTTAGCTTGCCATTTGCTACATAAAACTGAAACAGGCAATGACACGGCGGCAATGCCATATCATCAACTTGTGCTGGATTCCATGCACTTACAATATGACGGCGACTATCTGGATTGTTCTTTATGCCCTCAACCAAATTTTCTATCTGATCGATTGTGCCGCCCTGCCCATCTGGCCACGAGCGCCATTGCGAACCATAAACAGGGCCGAGATCGCCATTTTCATCTGCCCACTCGTCCCAAATCTTCACGCCTCTTTCTTGCAACCAGCGCACATTAGTTTCGCCACGCAAAAACCATAGTAATTCATAAATGATAGATTTTATATGCAAACGCTTGGTGGTAAGAAGCGGAAAACCTTCGCTTAAATCATAGCGCATTTGATAGCCAAATACTGAGCGTATGCCAGTGCCAGTTCTATCGCCCTTATCAGTGCCATTTTCTTTAACGTGCTTTAGTAGATCAAGATATTGTTTCATAGTTTTATTATTAGATGATTCGTAATTGAGGATAAACTCTAAAGATATAAAGCATATATCTCTTGCATAAAAAAAGGGAGCGATAAGCCCCCTTTTTAATTCTTATAATAAGAAAACTACTGTTTGTTTTCTTCTGACTTATCAGTTTCAACTGCTTCAACTTCTTGCACTTCAATCTCAACTTCCGCTTCATCTTCAACAGCTTCAGCTTCTTCCTTTGGAGCTTCAAGTCTTGCAGCTTCTGCTTGGCGGCGGCGCTCATCAACGATTAAATCATCACGTTTATTAGCGATATGACGCATTTTAGTAATGCTTGCGCCAGTACCTGCTGGAATTAAGCGTCCAACAATCACATTTTCCTTAAGACCTTCAAGTAAATCTGCCTTGCCGCTAATTGCCGCTTCGGTCAGAACTCTTGTTGTTTCTTGGAAACTTGCCGCTGAAATAAACGAGCGAGTTTGCAACGATGCTTTGGTAATACCCAGTAGAACAGGCGTTCCCTTTGCTGGTTTTTTACCATCAGCAATTAGTTGATCATTTAACTCTTCAAGTTCAAGCTTGTCGATTTGCTCATCTTTAAGCAAGCCACTTTCACCCGGTAGAGTAATTTCAACTTTTTGCAGCATTTGACGCACAATAACTTCAATATGCTTATCGTTAATTGTCACACCTTGAAGTCGATAAACATCTTGGATTTCATTAATGAGATAACGAGCAAGCTCTTCAACACCCTTAATTGCCAAAATATCGTGCGGCGCAGGATTGCCATCAAGAATATAATCGCCTTTTTCAATCATATCGCCTTCTTGCAAGTGGAATGGTTTGCCCTTCAAAATAAGATATTCTGCTGGCTCTAACCCGTCCTCAGCTGGCTCAATAATAATACGACGTTTATTCTTATAATCACGACCAAAGCGAATTGTACCACTAATTTCAGCAATAATTGCGTGATCTTTTGGACGACGTGCTTCAAACAATTCAGCAACACGAGGCAGACCACCAGTAATATCAGTAGTTTTCGCGCTTTCTAGCGGAATACGAGCCAGAACATCACCAGCCACTACTTTTTCACCCGGCTCAACCGAAATAACTGCTTCAACGGAAAGAAGCGAGCGGGCATCACCACGATCTAGCTTTACAACTTCGCCAGCACGCATAATTGATAGTGCAGGAATTAAATCTGCACCACGCTGGTTTGTACGCCAATCAATGATAACACGTTTGGTAAAGCCAGTAGCCTCATCTGTACTTTCAGCAACTGAAATGCCATCAACAATATCTTCAAAAACAACTTCACCATCTGTTTCAGCCAAAACTGGAGCAGTATATGGATCCCATTCAGCAAGCCTTTGTCCACGAGTAACCACATCACCATCATCAACGCGAATTTTAGCGCCATAATTTACACGATGCGTTACTCTTTCTTTGCCCTTCTCATCAAGAATAGCAATTATAACATTACGACCAAGAGCAATAAGTGATTTATCAGAGCCACTTGCAACTTTACGATTGCGTATCTCGATTTTACCTTCAGCTCCAGCTTCAAGGAATGAACTATCAACAACTTGAGCCGTACCACCAATATGGAAAGTTCTCATAGTTAGCTGAGTTCCCGGTTCACCAATAGATTGCGCTGCAATAACCCCAACTGCTTCACCCTGATTAACAGGTGTTCCACGAGCTAGATCACGGCCATAACAAGTAGCACAACAACCCATGCGAACTTCACAAGTTAGAGGTGAGCGAATAGCAATAGATTGAACACTAGCTGCATCAATTAAGTCTGAATGTTTTTCTTCAATTAAAACACCCTTCTTAACAATTAGCTCATCAGTTTCTTGATCAACAACATTTTCAAGCAAAGTACGCCCTAATACACGTTCACCTAATGATACGATAACTTGACCACTATCAACTACCGCTTCAACCGTTAGACCTTCTTTGGTTTTACAATCTATTTCATTGATAATTGCATCTTGCGCAACATCAACCAAACGCCTTGTAAGATAACCTGAGTTAGCCGTTTTTAGCGCCGTATCAGCAAGACCCTTACGAGCCCCGTGAGTTGAGTTGAAATATTCAATAACGCTCAAACCTTCCTTAAAGTTTGAAGTAATTGGTGTTTCAATGATTGAGCCATCGGGACGAGCCATAAGACCACGCATACCAGCTAACTGTTTCATCTGAGCAGGTGAGCCACGAGCACCAGAGTGAGCCATCATATAAACCGAGTTAATAGGCTTTTGACGGCCAGTTTCTTCATCAAATTCAACAGAAGAAATACGTGCCATCATTTCATCGGCAACTAAATCACCACATTTTGACCAAGCATCAACTGCCTTATTATATTTCTCGCCTTGCGTAATAAGACCATTATTATATTGGCGTTCAAACTCGGCAACTTGATTGCGAGTATCTTCAACGATTTTCACCTTAGTATCAGGGATAACCATATCGTCTTTGCCAAACGAAATACCAGCTTTACAAGCATGTTTGAAGCCCATATCCATCATTTTATCGCAAAATATGACCGTTTCTTTTTGGCCACAAGCACGATAGACCGTATCGATCATTTTTGAGATCATTTTTTTGGTCATGATCTGATTGCAAGATGAAAATGGAACTGCATGATGTTCAGGCAAAAGTTGACTTAAAATCATACGACCGGGCGTTGTTTCAACAACTGTAAAACTTTCCTTGCCCTTTTCATCAATCAGTTTTATGCGGCCTTTGATTTTGGCGTGCATTGTGACAATTTTATTATCAAGCGCATATTCAATTTCACCGATTGATCCAAATGCCATGCCCTCACCCGGCTCATTTTCATTCATTAATGAGAGGTGATAAAGACCCAAAACAATATCTTGTGATGGAACAATAATTGGCTGACCATTAGCTGGATGCAAAATATTGTTGGTCGACATCATCAAAACACGGGCTTCAAGCTGAGCTTCAAGGGAAAGCGGAATATGAACCGCCATTTGATCGCCATCAAAATCGGCGTTAAATGCCGCACAAACCAGCGGGTGCAAATGAATTGCTTTACCCTCAATTAACACAGGCTCAAATGCCTGAATACCTAAACGGTGCAAAGTTGGCGCACGGTTAAGCAATACTGGGTGCTCACGAATAACTTCGTCAAGAATATCCCAAACTTCGGGTTTTTCTTTTTCAACCAATTTTTTCGCCTGTTTAACAGTGGTTGAAAAACCCTTTGCTTCAAGACGAGAATAAATAAATGGCTTAAATAGTTCGAGTGCCATTTTCTTTGGCAAACCACACTGGTGAAGTTTAAGTTCTGGGCCAACGGTAATTACTGAACGGCCAGAATAATCAACACGCTTACCAAGCAAGTTTTGTCTAAAACGACCTTGTTTGCCTTTAAGCATATCTGAAAGTGATTTTAGTGGGCGTTTATTTGCACCAGTAATTGTGCGACCACGACGACCATTATCAAATAAAGCATCAACAGATTCTTGTAACATACGCTTTTCATTACGAATAATAATGTCAGGCGCACGCAATTCCATCAATCTTTTAAGACGGTTATTGCGGTTAATAACCCGACGATATAAATCGTTTAGATCAGAGGTAGCAAAACGACCACCATCAAGCGGCACAAGTGGGCGCAATTCAGGTGGAATAACCGGAATGATTGTCATAATCATCCATTCTGGTTTATTGCCAGAAACGATAAATTGCTCAACAACTTTAAGACGTTTAGCTAATTTTTTTGGCTTTAATTCGGTTGTTGCTTCAGCAATTCCAACCCGTAAAAGAGCGGCTTCTTTTTCAAGATCTATTGCTATTAGCATTTCACGAATAGCTTCAGCGCCAATCATTGCGGTAAACGCATCAGCACCAAACTGATCTTGTGCGTCCATATATTGCTCTTCTGTTAGCATATCATGCAAATTAAACGGCGTTAAACCCGGCTCGGTTACAACATAATATTCAAAATAAAGAATTCGCTCAACATCTTTAAGAGTTTTATCAAGCAAAAGCGCAATACGAGATGGCAGTGATTTCAAAAACCAAATATGCGCAACAGGTGCTGCAAGTTCAATATGGCCCATACGTTCACGACGAACCCGAGAAAGCGTGACTTCAACTCCACATTTCTCGCAAATAACACCCTTAAACTTCATGCGTTTATATTTACCGCACAAACATTCATAATCCTTCATAGGACCAAAAATACGTGAGCAAAATAACCCATCACGCTCTGGCTTAAATGTACGATAATTAATGGTTTCAGGTTTTTTAATTTCTCCAAATGACCATGAGAGAATTTTCTCAGGGCTGGCGATATTAATCCTCATTTGATCAAAGGCTTGCACCTGCGATTGCGGATTAAATGGGTCTGTGACGTGGTGATGATGGTTCATCTTATAGTCTCCTTTTTCTTTCTGCTCTTAAATTTAGAACAAAATGAATTGGGTAAAAATTCTTGCGGCAGATTATTCTGCCGCATCTTGTGGTGCTTCTAGCTCATCTTGAATTTGAGAATCTTCGTCATCCTCTAATTCAGTTTCAGTAAGCTCAACATTAAGACCTAAGGATCTAATTTCCTTAACAAGGACGTTAAAACTCTCAGGAATACCAGCCTCAAAACTACTATCCCCACGAACAATAGCCTCATAAACTTTAGTACGTCCTGCCACGTCATCTGATTTGATTGTAAGCATTTCTTGCAAAGTATAAGCTGCGCCATAAGCTTCAAGCGCCCACACTTCCATCTCACCAAATCTTTGGCCACCAAATTGCGCCTTACCACCAAGCGGTTGCTGAGTAACAAGCGAATATGGACCAATAGATCTAGCGTGAATTTTATCATCAACAAGGTGATGTAATTTTAGCATATAAATATAGCCAACTGTCACTTGACGCTCAAATTGATCGCCCGTGCGCCCATCATATAAAGTTGATTGACCAGAACCTTTAAGCCCTGCCCTATCCAACATTTCTACAATGTCAGCTTCCTTTGCACCATCAAAAACAGGTGTTGCTATTGAAATGCCTTTTTTAAGCTGATCGCCTAAAAGAACAACACTATCATCATCTAGATCAGTTAATGTCTTATCACCTGCAAACAGCTCTCCCATTTCGCTTTTAAGCGGCTCAAGATTACCATTTTCACGATAAAGACGTAACATCTCGTCAATTTTCTTGCCCATTCCTGCACAAGCCCAACCAAGATGAGTTTCGAGAATTTGCCCCACATTCATACGTGAAGGCACACCAAGCGGATTAAGCACAATCTCAACAGGCGTTCCATCTTCAAGGAACGGCATATCTTCTTGCGGCATGATACGAGAAACAACACCTTTGTTTCCGTGACGGCCAGCCATTTTATCGCCAGATTGCAATTTACGCTTGGTAGCAACAAACACTTTTACCATCTTCATAACACCAGGTAATAATTCATCACCACGCTGTAATTTATCAACTTTATTGATAAAACGTTGTTCTAGAAGTTTACGGCTCTCATCATATTGTGATTGCAAGATTTCAATTTCTGACATTACTTTGTCATCATCAATAACAAATTGCCACCATTTTGAACGTGGATGAACGTCAAAAATCGCATCATTGAGTTTTGCACCAGCAAGATATCCTTTTGGCCCAGCAGTTGCTTCTTTACCAAATAACATCTCTTTAAGACGGGCAAACACGTTACGATTAAGAATAGCTTGCTCATCGTCCCTATCTTTTGCCAAACGCTCAATTTCTTCACGCTCAATAGACATAGCACGCTCGTCTTTTTCAATACCATGACGATTAAATACACGCACTTCAACAATAGTACCACTATCACCCGGTGGAACACGTAAAGAAGTATCACGCACATCAGAAGCTTTTTCACCAAAAATAGCACGAAGCAATTTTTCTTCTGGTGTCATTGGGCTTTCGCCTTTTGGGGTAATTTTACCAACCAAAATATCACCGGGCTCAACTTGAGCACCAATATGCACAATGCCAGCCTCATCAAGATTTCTTAGTGCTTCTTCTGAAACATTTGGAATATCACGAGTGATTTCCTCAGGGCCAAGCTTAGTATCACGAGCCATTACATCATATTCATCAATGTGAATTGAGGTAAAAACATCTTCTTTTACGATATTATCACTTAGCAAAATACTATCTTCAAAATTATAGCCATTCCAAGGCATAAACGCTACTAGAACGTTACGACCAAGCGCTAAATCACCAAGCTCTGTTGAAGGGCCATCGGCAATAATATCACCTTCATTAATATGATCACCAACCACAACTAGTGGACGCTGATTAATGCAAGTTGATTGATTTGATCTTTGGAATTTCATCAAATTATAAATATCAACACCAGATTTAGACGCATCTGTTTCTTGAGTTGCACGAATAACAATACGTGTCGCATCGACCTGATCTACAATACCAGAGCGTTTAGCAACAATCGCCGCACCACTATCGCGTGCAACAACTGCTTCCATGCCTGTACCAACAAATGGCGCTTGCGAGCGCAACAAAGGCACGGCTTGACGCATCATGTTAGATCCCATCAAAGCACGATTGGCATCATCATTTTCCAAGAAAGGAATAAGCGAAGAAGCGATTGAAATAACCTGCTTAGGGCTAACATCCATAAGGTCAATTTGCTCTTTAGGAGTTAATGATACTTCACCAGCTTTACGAGCGGTAACCAACTCATTTACAAATTCGCCCTTGTCATTTACGTGAGCATTAGCCTGAGCAATATGATATTTTGCCTCTTCCATTGCTGAAAGATAAATAACTTCATCGCTAATTTTATTATCAATCACCTTGCGATATGGAGTTTCGATGAAACCATATTTATTCACACGAGCAAAAGTCGCTAGTGAGTTAATAAGACCAATATTTGGCCCCTCAGGAGTTTCAATCGGGCAAATACGACCATAATGCGTAACATGCACGTCACGAACTTCAAAGCCAGCACGCTCACGAGTTAGACCACCCGGCCCAAGCGCTGAAAGACGGCGCTTGTGAGTGATTTCTGATAATGGATTGGTTTGATCCATAAATTGGGAAAGCTGAGATGAGCCAAAAAACTCACGAACTGCGGCGGCCGCTGGTTTTGCGTTAATCAAATCTTGCGGCATAACAGTATCAATTTCAACCGAACTCATACGCTCTTTTATCGCACGTTCCATGCGCAAAAGACCTATACGATATTGATTTTCCATCAATTCACCAACCGAGCGAACTCGGCGATTGCCTAGATTATCAATATCATCAATCGCACCTTTGCCATCACGCAAATTAACTAAGGTTCTTATAACTTCAACAATATCTTCTTTGCGTAAAACACGAATACTATCATCAACATCAAGATCAAGACGCATATTGAGTTTTACACGACCAACAGCTGAAAGATCATAACGCTCACTATCAAAGAATAATGAGGTAAACATCGCTTCAGCGGTTTCAATGGTTGGCGGCTCACCCGGACGCATCACACGATAAATATCAAACAAAGCATCTTCACGAGTTTCATTTTTATCAACAGCCAAACTATTGCGGATATAAGCACCAATATTTTTATGATCAATATCAAGGATTGATAATTCATCAAAACCAGCTTCAACTAGCGTTTCAAGCAATTCCTCTGTAATTTCATCACCAGCTTCTGCATAAATTTCGCCAGTTTCCATATTGAGCATATCTTGTGCTATATAATTGGTATAAACATCCTCGTCCTGAACTAACAAATGAGTTAAACCAGCCTCTACTTGCTTTTTAGTAGCAAGTACTGAAATTTTCTTACCAGCTTCAAAAACAACTTTGCCAGTTTTAGCATTAATTAGATCAGCTAAAGGCTTAACACCTTTCCATTTGTCTGCTTCAAAAGGCTTTTTCCAACCTTTTTTGATCTTCTCATAGATATGAGTGTCATAATATGTATCAAGAATTTCCTCTGCGTCCATTCCCAATGCTTTTAAGAGCGAGGTTACAGGGATTTTACGACGACGATCAATACGAGCAAAAACTACATCTTTTGCATCAAATTCAACATCTAACCATGAACCACGATAAGGAATTATGCGAGCTGCAAATAAAAGCTTGCCTGATGAATGTGATTTACCTTTATCATGATCAAAGAACACACCGGGTGAGCGATGCATTTGGGATACAATCACACGCTCAGTACCATTTACAACAAAAGTGCCATTATCAGTCATAAATGGCATATCGCCCATATAAACTTCTTGCTCTTTAATATCTTTAACTGATTTTGCACCAGTATCTTCATCAACATCAAACACAATTAAGCGCAACGTCACTTTTAGTGGTGCGGCAAATGTCATTCCACGTTGACGACATTCTTCAGTGTCATATTTTGGTTGCTCAAATTCATATCGAACAAATTCAAGTGACGCAACATTTGAAAAATCTGTAATTGGGAAAACTGACTTAAATACCGCCTGTAATCCCTTATCAAGACGACCGCCTTCTGGCTCGTCCTTAATTAAAAACTGATCATAAGATGTTTTTTGCACCTCAATCAGATTTGGCATTTTTGTAACTTCTTTAATCTTGCCGAAGGACTTACGTACCTTACGACGACCGTTAAATGTGGTAGCCATTAACAGCTCCTAAAATGTTTGTGATTGGGAATTAGCAATTATCCAAAGCACCGACAATCAGCCGTCGGCACTTGGGATACTCGCCTATATAACTTGGGATACTCGCCTATTATTTTTAATTTATATATAACGCAACTTTATTAACTTTATCCAACTCAACTATAAGCACAAGTTGGCAAAATTGGGGTGACAAAAGCCACCCCAAAATAATTTAGTGAACTATTTAAGTTCAACTTTAGCGCCAGCGGCTTCAAGCTTTGCTTTAACCTCTTCAGCTTCGTCTTTTGATACGCCTTCCTTAACAGGTTTTGGCGCACTTTCAACTAGTGCCTTTGATTCTGCAAGGCCAAGCCCTGTAAGTGCACGAACTTCTTTGATAACGTTGAGTTTTTTCTCGCCCATTTCGACAAGAACAACGTCAAATTCAGTTTGCTCTTCTGCAGCAGCACCAGCGTCACCGCCAGCAGCTGCAGCAACAGCAACGGGAGCTGCTGCAGATACGCCCCATTTTTCTTCAAGTAGTTTTGAAAGCTCAGAAGCTTCAAGTACTGTTAGTTCTGATAGATCATCTACCAATTTTTCTAGATTTGCCATTTTTTAAGGCTCCTCATGTTTAAGTTAAGTTAAAGTTTGAATGTGGAATAGTTGCAAACGCTTACGCAGCCTCACCCTTATCAGAATATGCAGAAATAACTCGAGCCACCTGTCCGCCGGGAGCTTGTAAAATTGCTGCGATATTCGCACTTGGTCTTGTAAGAAGACCTGCGATTGTAGCACGCAATTCGTCAAGCGTTGGCATAGATGCAAGAGATTTAATACCATCCGCATCAAGTCCAGTTTCTCCCATTGCTCCACCAAGAATTACGAGTTTTTCGTTTTCCTTAGCAAAATTAACCGCAATTTTTGGTGCGGTAACAGGATCATTTGAATAGGCAACCAAAGTCGGACCTTTGAAAAGTTCCGAAATGTCTGCATTTTGAGTTTCTTTAAGAGCCAGCTTGGCAAGACGGTTCTTTGCAACCTTCACCTGTCCACCTGCCTGTTTCATCTGCACACGCAGATTTTCCATTTCAGACACATTAAGACCGGTATAATGAGCCACTACAATCACTTCTGACGAATTAAAATCGCTAACAAGTGATTTAACCAGCTCGGCTTTTTCCGTTCTATCCACTGCTTCTCTCCACAGTTTAGCTCAATAAATTGAGCTATTTCAGTTTATTACGTTAAAAACTCTATCTATTAGATAAAATCTATATCGTAACGGTTCAACGCCTGTAAATTAATTTAATACTCTTAAAAAGAGCAATTAATTAATCTGGTGCGAACAAAACAGTTGGGCTACTAACCCTAAATTCTCTTTAATTCTCACCCCATCTATTGCCGGCCCATATTGGTTTAAGAGAAAATCAATCCTCACCCACAGTCTTTAACAGGACTTTGTCACAAGAGGAGCCAAAGATTTCAAAAGAAATAAGTCGCTCATTGTAACATTTTGGGCAATAAATCGCCCAAAACCTTTTTCAAATACTCTTAATTAAGAGCGCTTGAACTATCAACATGAACACCAGGGCCCATTGTTGAAGAAATTGTAATACGCTTAATATAAACGCCTTTAGCACCTGATGGTTTGGCTTTTTGCACAGCCCTTACAAATGCTTTAATATTTTCTAATAAAGCTTTTTGATCAAAAGAAGCTTTACCAACACCTGCATGAAGAATTCCAGCTTTTTCAACACGAAATTCAACAGCGCCGCCTTTAGCATCTTTAACCGCTTGTGCAACATCTGGCGTAACCGTGCCAACTTTTGGGTTTGGCATTAGATTACGAGGCCCAAGCACCTTACCTAAACGTCCAACAAGTGGCATCATGTCAGGAGTTGCAATGCAGCGATCAAAATCAATCTTACCAGCTAAAACTTCATCAGCTAATTCTTTATCACCAACAATATCTGCACCAGCCGCTCTAGCTTCATCAGCCTTTGCATCTTTTGCAAAAACTGCAACACGAACTGTTTTTCCTGTACCGTTAGGTAAGTTAATCACACCACGTACCATTTGGTCGGCATGACGAGGATCAACACCAAGATTAATAGCAATATCAACGCTTTCGTCAAATTTTGCGGTTGCCCGCTCTTTGATCATTTTTATAGCTTCATCAATAGAATAATTTGTATTTTTATCAATGCCATTAAGGGCAGCTTTATATCTTTTATTACTAGCCATAATCTTATTCCCCAACCTCTAGACCCATTGAGCGAGCAGAGCCCGCAACCTGCTTCATAGCAGCCTCAATAGTATCTGCATTTAGATCTTTCATCTTTTTCTTTGCGATAGTTTTTAATTGCGCTTGAGAAATCGAGCCAGCAACTTCATGTCCGGGCTTATTCGAGCCTGATTTAATATTTAGCTCTTGCTTAATGAAATAACTAACAGGCGGCATTTTAAGCTCAAACGTAAAGCTCTTATCCGCAAAGATAGTAATAATAGTTGGAATTGGTGCGCCCTTCTCAAGTTCTTGCGTCTTAGCGTTAAACGCCTTACAAAATTCCATGATATTTAGACCACGCTGACCAAGAGCTGGTCCAATTGGTGGCGCAGGATTTGCAGATCCTGCTGGCACTTGCAATTTCAAGTAGCCGGTAATTTTCTTCGCCATATTTCGTCCTTTCAAAAACTTACCCAAGAAGGGCAATGATTAGCTCCAAAATTAGAGCTGTTTGACGTTTGTGGTACAAGGTTTAACCGATGAATGGCATCATCGCCCTCTCCCACAATCTCTTTTTATGCTTGTCGCCGTTATTCTTTTTCCACACTCACATCTCGCTGGGTTGCCTTCTTTATCCTTGTCGCCGTTGGTCGCTTACGCTCCCGACCCCGACACCCCCGCCGTTTGTTCTTTTTCCATTTTATATCTCGCTAGGTTGTTCTTTTATTCTTGCCGCCGTTGTTATTTTTCCATTTTATATCTTGCTTGGTTGCTCTCTTTGATGTGCCCCAGCTTTTGTAGGCACTTTGTTACTTCATTTTGCCATCATCTCAAAATCCACGGGTGATAGCATCCCGTTGTTACCATGTTTTCTTTTCGAATTATAGAACATTTCGATATAATCGAACACGTCTTGGCGTGCTAATTCCCGTGTTTTGTAAGTTTTACGCTTAATCCGCTCGGTTTTGAGTAGATGAAAAAAGCTTTCAGCAACCGCATTATCCCACGGGTCAAGCCCGAGGGCAGGCTCCACAGTTTCCACGCCTGCTCATGCTAGCTTCCAGATTATACACCACTAAGAATGATTGCCACTCTTTACTTGTAAACTGGCTGCCTTGGTCAGAATGAACAATCACTTTATTCTTTGGTTTACGCCTCCAAACAGCCATCAATAAAGCGTTCAGCGCAAGGCTTGTTTGCATCCGAGCACCCATTGACCAGCCAACAACACGGCGTGAGTAAAGGTCAATAACAACGGCCAAGTAGAGCCAGCCTTCCTGTGTTTTAATATAAGTAATATCTGTCACCCAAACCTTGTCTGGTGTCGTTACATCAAAGTTTTGCTTAAGTTGATTAGCCGCTACAATAGATGGCTTTGTGCCATATTTACTAGAACGGCGTTTATAACCAATTTGCGCCTTAAGCCCGCACTTTTGCATGAGCCTTGCTACAGTGTTTGGCGCACAGTTCTCGCCCATATCAAGCAGGTCATGATGAACCTTGCGGTAGCCATAAACACAGCCGCTTTCCAGCCATGCTTGTTTGATGAACCCCGTAAGGCGGCGCTGACGCTTGACCATATTACTTAAGCCAGATTTAAGCCACGCATAAAACCCGCTCGGATGCACACGCAAAACACGGCACATGGCGCGGATAGAAAACTCTAGCCTATGCGCCTTGATAAAGGCGTACTTCACAGGGTTTCCTTGGCGAAGTACGCCGTGGCCTTTTTTAGAATGTCACGCTCCTCAGTAACACGCCTAAGCTCTGCTTTGAGGCGGCGGTTCTCTTGAGCCTGATCGAGTGCATCGGTAATATCTAGCTCTGGTTCATGAAATTTCTTAATCCAATCTCGCATTGACTTCGTGCAAATCCCCAGCCGTTCCGACACATCTTTAATCGAGTAACCTCGCTCTTTAACCTGCGCAACAGCGTCTCGTTTGAACTCGTCAGTATAACGTATTCCTTTACCCATTTGTAAATCTCCTTGTTTCCAATTGTAACAAACAAAGTGTCTACTTTTCTAGGGGCACATCACTGATCAATAATGCGGGTATTATGTTTCCGCCACCGAGTTTAAGCGCTGATGGGTATGAATCACAATTTGGGGTGAACTTTATTGGTCACTATGTGCTAACAGCACTTTTGCTTCCTATATTGCAAAACAGCAATCACGGGCGGGTTGTTACACTTAGCAGCATAGCGCACCGCAACGGGAAAATCGATTTTGACAACCTTAAACTCGAAAAGCCATTCAACAAGTTTCGCGAATACGGGCAGAGTAAAGTTGCAGATTTGATCTTTGCTATCGAGTTAAATAAAAGACTTGGTGCAAGCGGCTCGCCTGTTGTTTCGATTGCCTGCCACCCTGGAGTTAGCAAGACAGAACTATTGCGAACAGACGTTCTAAAGATGATTGAAACAGTAGATTATATGGCTGCAAATCAGGGTGCATTTTCTACCCTATTTGCCGCAACCGAACCCATGGAAGGTGGCAGCTATATCGGCCCTAATGGAAGTGATGAGATTAACGGTTACCCAGCACCAGCACATATCGCTCCCTACGCGCTAGATGAAAAAATTGGAACTCTTCTTTGGGAATATGCAGAAAAAGAAACAGGGGTAAGATTTGCTTTTTAAGACTCGCAATGGTGTAAGTAATTTGGGGGTAAGCTCACCTTTTAATAAGCTCAGGGTGAGGTTAGGGAGCAAGGTGAGGGTGTGTCGCAATCTAACCTGCTTTTTAATAATCGCAATGGTGTAAATAAGAACAATTTATTTCAGCTCTCACTTGCAAAACCCAGTATCTATCTTTTTCACAGCATGCAAGAAACCCTCCCCAAAGTCTGTTGCTGCAATTTGCCGAACCGAACGTTACGTTACAGCAAAAATTGATTTCTAAGTGCAGTATATTTGTTTAAAATCTATAGGGTTAGCAACAAAATAATTTCATTGACAATCACCAAAAATTACGTTCCGCTTGTGTTTTTGAGAGAGTAACTATAATCCATGCGCAGACATAAATTTATTACAGTCTTTGAGGTAAGCGGCTCTATGCTTGCCATTTTATATGCTTTGCTAATTGCTTCAAATACTGGCAACGAAATACTTGGCTTTACCCAATTTCTGGTGTCATCTGGCTTGT
>JAKISM010000003.1 GCA_021648585.1 Devosiaceae bacterium
GCCTATTCAAGATTTATCAGAGCATGGTGTATCTGTGGTTTTTGTTGAACTTGAAAACTCAAAAATAGAATTGCTTTATCCTTTGGGGGATAATTCACCGATTGAGCGATTTTTAGAGAAAAACCCAAATGGCGCAACCCATCATATTTGCTTTGAGGTTGAGGATATTATAAAATCCATTGCTTTATTGAAAGCAAAAGGGGCACGAGTGCTTGGTGATGGTAAGCCAAAAATTGGCGCACATGGGTTGCCAGTTGTCTTTTTGCACCCCAAAGATTTTGATGGTGTTTTGATTGAATTAGAAGAAGTAGATTAAAAACTTCGTGATATGATGACGTGGATTGCTGAGGGTGCGCTGGTTGATAAGGATAAAATTAGCTGTTAAAACTAAACTCAATGTCATTCTGAGCGCAGTCGAAGAATCTTAGACCCTCTCGCCGCGCAAGCGCTGGCGCAGCGGGTCGGCTACGCTCAAGGGTGACAAATTTGTCATTGCGAACCCCTTTTGGGGTGTGGCAATCCAGAATCTATCATATAAACTGAGAGATTCTGGATTGCTTCAAAACTTACGTTTTTCGCAATGACGGCGTGTAAATTTGATGTGTTTATTTTGCACGAAAAAAAGCGATAATCTCCGTCGTCATACCGTTGAAAAACGGTATCCAGTGAAGATGATATAAAGATAAAAAAGCTGGGTTTTATATCTTTGTTTTTAGATAATTGATGAATGATGTGCAAGATAGCAGGAAGTATTTTGCATCATCTGCATCAATATTACTCTCTTTCATTATGGCATGTCTAATGCCATCATCATTTGTATAAGCATATAGTTTTACAAAGCCATCTTTTAGATGTTTATGAAGTTTCCCTTGTTTTTCTAAGGCATTTAACGCCTTGCCAAGCGTAGAGCCATTTTCCCCAGTTATAATCTTGCACATGCTCTCAACAGCAGAAATAGATTCTTTGATTGAATTTCTATAGTCAGGATCTTTGCGATCACTTAGCAATTTTAGAGCTGTTTTAAAATGCTCTTGCACTCCCTTAAATCGATCATCAGCCAGAGCCTGTTCAAGTGCCTCTATTTCTTGCTCATCAGTAATATCTGCAAATATGCCATCAATTAGTCGATATGCTGATAGTTCACGTTTTAATATTGCGTTGATGTTTTTCTCAAGATTTTCATCTTCATTATATTTATAGAAAAACTCAAGAAAATCATAGATTTCGTACCATTTGCAATTATAAAAGTATTTTTTTATAAATTCAAGTTGCTCCTCGCTATTATTAGGTAATTCATCAATGGGCTTTTTTAAATGAAACTGTTGTAAAAGTTTAATAAAATCCGAAATGAATATTATTTCCTGATGACCAGTAAAAAAATTATTCCAATATGGAATGTGCAAAATATTCCAAAGTGAGTTTCTTAGCTCATCTGTCATTCCATCTTTTTGAATGGTTTTGGAGACCTCAGCTAAGCCGTTTCGCTCGCTAAATTTTTGCATAAAATATCCTCTAGAATTAGAATCAATGATTTTTATACTTTAGACTAGAAAAAAGTGAATCAATAATCATTTCAAATTTGAAAGAATAGCGGGGATAATTCCCCCCACTCGTCATGCCGTTTGTCATACCGTGCTTGACACAATATCCAGCAGCTCGTTGCCTAAGGATCGTAAGAATTTGCTCAGCTTGTAATGGTTATAATGCGTCAAGGGCTTGACGCTACTGGATGCCGATATTTTTTCTCGCGCCGAAGGGCTGCAACGGCATGACGGCGGAGGTTTAAGTTGGCTTTATTTTTGAGAATAATAAAACCTTTTTCAAAAATCCCCCTTGCCAAAAAATAAAATTTCAAGCATGATGAAATCACGATAACGCAAAAAGCGTTTTTAGGCAAAGAACGCCATCAGGATTGAGTTGATGAGTAAAAGACAGATAAGAGCAAAGGCGATTGCGAAGAGTGAGCAGACCTCACTTCGTTTTATTGCGCTTGCTCTTTTATTGCTCCCTCTCCTAACCCTCCTCCTTATTAACCTCTAGTCATTGACGGCTCTTTTTTGAGCGGGTGGTTAGAGGATTTCTTCAAAAATTTAATGAATAATGCGGGTTATATACCCTGATTTTTAGGAAAAATTATGAGCAAAGAACAACAAAATAACACAGACAAAATCTATATTTTCGACACCACTCTTAGAGATGGCGAGCAATCTCCGGGTGCTACTATGACGCTTGAGGAAAAGCTGCAAATTGCTGAGGCGCTTGATGATATGGGGGTTGATATTATTGAGGCTGGTTTTCCTATTGCGTCAAATGGTGATTTTGCGGCGGTTAGTGAGATTTCTAAGCGGAGTAAAAACTCGGTTATTGCTGGTTTGGCTAGGGCTATTCCTGCTGATATTGATCGGGCAGGGGAGGCTGTTAAATTTGCTAAGCGTGGGCGAATTCATACTTTTGTTTCGACCTCGCCAATTCATCTTGCGCATCAGATGAAAAAGAGCCAAGATGAGGTGCTGGAGATTGTCACAAAAACCGTAAGCCAAGCACGTAATTTAATTGATGATGTTGAATGGTCGGGCATGGATGCAACTCGCACCCCTGTTGAGTTTTTGGCTCGATGCACCGAGGCGGCAATTAAAGCTGGTGCGACAACAATTAACATTCCCGATACGGTTGGATATTCAACGCCTGAGGATTATTATCAGCTTATTTTTGATATTATTTCTATGGTGCCGAATAGTGATAAAGCGATTTTTTCGACCCATTGTCATAATGATTTAGGCATGGCGGTTGCTAACTCTTTGGCTGGCGTTAGGGCAGGTGCAAGGCAGGTTGAATGCACAATAAATGGTTTGGGCGAGCGGGCAGGAAATGCGGCGCTTGAAGAAATTGTTATGGCGTTGCAAACTCGAGCTGATGCTTTGCCATATCATACAAATATTGATGCAACGCATTTATCTAAAGCGTCAAAAATTGTGTCACTAGCGGCGAATTTTCCAGTGCAATATAATAAGGCGATAGTGGGCAAAAATGCCTTTGCGCACGAAAGCGGAATTCACCAAGATGGCATGTTAAAAAATGCGCAAACTTATGAAATTATGACACCTGAAAGTGTGGGGCTAAAGCAGACTTCTTATGTGATGGGCAAACATTCTGGTCGCCATGCGTTTAAGAAAAAACTTGCCGAACTTGGTTATGAATTGGGTGACAATCAGTTCCAAGAAGCCTTTGTGCGTTTTAAGGATTTAGCAGATCGTAAAAAGAATGTTTATGACGAGGATATAATTGCGCTGGTTGATGATGAAATGGGATCAGCTGGCGATAAGATAAAATTGCTTGAGTTGGAGGTTGTTTCAAAAACGGGCGGCGAGCATCGTTGTTTTATTAAGCTAGATGTTGATGGCGAAGAAGTTTCGCTAACTGAGAATGGCGAAGGCTCGGTCGATGCGATTTTTAACGCAATTAAAAAGGCAGTAGGAGCAAATCCGCACCTGTTGCTTTATGGTGTTGATGCAGTAACGGGCGGCACAGACGCACAAGCAAACGCACAAGTTCGCCTAGAGATGAATGATAAAATTGTTTCTGGCAGGGCAACCGAGCCAGACACACTAGTTGCTTCTGCAAGAGCATATTTGAGTGCATATAATCGTTTGTTGGTGGATAGCGGTGCGGCGGCGCAGGGGGCGATGAGTGGGTAGAGTTGAATGTCAAGGTTTGACATTGAAGGGGTGTGGTAGTATATTTGTTGGTAATGATAGGATTTTATAATGTCGACAAATATATCTCTGACACCAGAATTAGAAGAATATGCAAAAGGCAAGGTTGCGCAGGGGCTTTATGGCTCGGTGAGTGAGCTAATGCGAGAGGCGTTAAGGCTTTTGCGAAAGCAGGATATTGAATATCTTTTAGAGCTAGAGGCCGACTTAAAAAAGGCCGCTAATGAAATTGATGCTGGAGAAGTTGAGCCATTTTCTATGCAGGCAATAATTGATGAAGCTGACAAAGAAATTATCAAACACTCATGAGTTCTAAAAAGCTTGAGGTGTGGATTACCCCAACAGCAAAGATTAAACTAAAAGAGATTTATAATTACTCATGTAGAAAATGGGGCAAAACCACAGCTAAAGCCTATATGTCGTCATTACAAGCAACAATATTAAAGGTTGCAAATGGTGAAAAGACTACTCAAATCAGTCCAAATTTTAGCACTAGATTTTCTTATTGTGTTTGTAAAAGCCATTATATCTTTTTTCAAGTTGAAAAAGATAGGCTGATTGTAGCAACGGCTTTTCATACGCAAATGAGTGTTAAAGAGCGATTAGATGAAGAAGTTGGCGTGATTAAAAATGAGATAAGAGAGCAAGATATTAGTTAGATATTATGGGGAAAACATGAGTGAAATAAAAACTGCTAAAAATAAAACAAATGGAAACAAACACAAACTGCCTTGTATTGGAGATTGCAATGCTAATACTAATCACGAAGTAATTAACTCTGTTCAAAACTCTGGATATGTTGAAGATGAAGAATATGATTTGAATTGGTGTCAAGAGTTTGAGATTGTGCAATGTTTAGGCTGTGAACAAATATCATTTCGAATGGAAAGCTCTAACTCCGAAGATATAGATCCTAATACTGATGAACCCTTTATTTCAGAAACTCTATATCCAAGACGTGATAAAAATAGAGTAAATATAGCTCAGTCCATATGGTATCTATCATCTAAACTTTCTAATCTTTATGAAGAAACCAGTACCGCTATGGATAATGAGTTAAAAGTGCTTTCTGGTATTGGGATGCGTGCAATTCTTGAAACAGTTTGCAATGACCAAGAGGCTAAAGGCAAAGATCTATTTGAGAAAATTGATTGGCTTGAGGAGGAAGGGGTTCTTGGAAGGGGCAATGCGGGTATTTTACATAAAATACGTTTGTTAGGTAATGATTCTGCTCACGAAGCTAAACCGCAACAACATGCGCAACTTGAATTAGCATGGGAGGTGATAGTGAATTTGCTTAATAATATTTATGTTATTCCTGCTAGATCAAAGGAAGTATTTAAGAAGAAATGAAGCATTGATTTGGGTTAATGAAAATGAAGGCGCTTGTTTTTTGTTATTATCTCTCCACTCGTCATCCTCGTGCTTGACACGAGGATCCATGCAGCAATTTCTGGATTATCGGGTCAAGCCCGATAATGACGAAGAGGGGGGTGATATATCAACGAAGAGGTTGTGATATGATTTAATGATGAGGGGATTGTTGAGTAAATCAGATACTAGCAGGCTTGACCCGAGTATCCATAAAAGACATCAATAAAACTATGAGTGCATTTTTATATATTTTAGCAAGCAAAGCAAACGGAACATTATATGTTGGTGTGAGTAATAATTTACTTCGCAGAGTTTATGAACATCGTGAAAATATGGTTGATGGATTTACCAAAAAATACGGTGTTAAGCGGCTGGTATATTATGAAGAACATGAAACTATGCCTTTGGCTATTCAGCGAGAAAAGAATGTTAAACATTGGGTTCGTAAGTGGAAGATTGAGCTTATAGAGAAGAATAATCCTGATTGGGCTGATCTTTGGGAGGAGATAGGTTTGTAGGTGGTGGTTTGTGGGTCTTCGTGTCAAACCCACTGTTGCCCGACTAAACCCGAATATACTCCAATTCGTCATACTCGCACTTGATGCGAGTATCCATTTGTTAATGTTGATATTTGTGGATCCTCGGGTCAAGCCCGAGGATGACGACGGAGGGTTGTGATGATGACGAGGGAGGGGGTTGCGATGATGACGAGTAGAGGGCTGTTGATGAGAGGTGGGTTTGTGGAGTGCGGCACTGACAAATCACTCCCCAGCCAATCCCCAATTCACCTAACCAGTTTCACCACCCACTTCACGTTCAGGAAATATAATCGGCTTAAGCTGTTTTAGTAATTTTGCTGCATCATGTGCATCACTATATCTAGGGTCTTTTTCGTTAATTAACTCAATTAGTAAAATGCTTTTTATATTGGTTTTTATGTTCTCATTGCCCTCATCAATTACGATATAGCCATCTTCTTTTATTTTATCTATTTCGCTTTCATCGTCCCAATCTATTTTTAGTTTTTTGGTGGTTTTGAAATCTTCGTTCAAAATTATGAAGCGTTTTTTGCCTTGTTCTATTGTTATTCTTGCGGCACTATACATGGCGGCGGTTTTCATTAGTTCAATAGAATTGCTTTTGTTGTTAAATGCCATGACTTGAAAAATATTATCGCTTATTTTTCTTTGGTCAAAATATCCTCTTTGGGGGTTGTTAAAAGTTGAACAAGCCGCAAGGCTTAGGATTGAAATTATTGCTATTAGTTTGAATATATTTTTCATTTTTGCCTCTATGCTTTATCCTGACCCCCACCCCAGCCCTCCCCCGCGAGGGGGAAGTATGAGAATAACCTGAACAAAAAAAAGGGAGAGAAAAATTTTATTTCCCAGCTAATCTTCCCAATTCACCATAATCAGTTTTGCCAGTTGCCAGCATTGGGATTTCTTCTACGAACACGAATTTTTTTGGTATGTATAGGTCTGGCACTCCATGCTCCTTTGCCCATACAGAAAGGTCATGGCGGTTGGCTTCGTCGTGATCTGTTATTAGCACTAATTGCTCGCCTTTGCTTTTATGCTCAATGCCAACAACGGCGTGGGTATGTTCTGGCCAAAGGATTGAGGCGTAGGCTTCTACTCCTGCGAGCGATACCATTTCGCCACCGATTTTGGCGAAGCGTTTTGCTCTTCCTCTTATGGTCACGTAGCCCTCATCATCAATGGTGACAATATCGCCAGTGTCGTGCCAGCCATCTTTTGGTGGTTCAAGTACGCCCGGATTTTCTACTCGATAATATCCTTGCATAATATTTTTACCACGCACAAATAAACGTCCACCCTCATCTAAGCCCCTAACTGGTTCAAGGCGATGTTCAATATTGCAAACCATTTTGCCGACCGAGCCATGTTGGTTATGCTCAAGCGTGTTGCACGAAATAACTGGGGCGCATTCTGTTGCTCCGTAGCCTTCGCAAAGTTCAAGATTATATTTTTCTTGCCATAGATCACGAGTGCGCTGTTTTAGTCGCTCTGCGCCACCAATTATAAAACGTAAACTATCAAAATCACCCTCATTTGCCGAGCGGGCAAAACCAGTTAGAAAAGTATCAGTGCCAAATAACACGGTTGCTTTGACCTTTTTAATCAAGCCCGGAATGATTTTATAATGCAAGGGTGAGGGATATAAGAAACAATACATGCCCTTTAGAATAGGTAATAACATGCCAGCAGTTAGGCCAAAGCAATGGAACACGGGCAGGGGGTTGAATATTTTTTCGTCCTTATTCCATTTGGTATGGGCGTAAATCTGATTGGTGTTGGCAATCAAGTTTGAATGGCTAAGCACAACGCCTTTTGGCACGCCTTCTGAGCCTGAAGTAAAAAGAATTGCGCCTATATCAGTTGGCTTAATATTTTGCTTGGAGTAAAAACTATTTGCCATTTTGGCGGTTAATAATCCGCCCAATTTATCGCCCAAGCCAATGCTCTCTTTAACATCATCAAGCCAGATAATATTGACCACTTCTTCTAACCCTGTGATTAAATCGCCAAGCTCTGCTTTTTCAATGAATTTGCGAGATGAGAGAATGGTTTTGACATTTGCGGCTTTGCAGGCGGCTTTTATGTTTCGCAAGCCTGCAGAAAAATTGAGCATTGCTGGCACTCGTCCATAAGCGCTAAGAGCAAAAAATGTTACCGCCACGCCATTTACATTTGGCAACAACACACCAACATTTTCTCTTATTCTTGTCGCCGTCGCATCCGTTGGCTGCTTCCCCGCCATTATCCTTGTCGCCGTTGGTCGCATTGCTCCCGACCCCGACACCCCCGCCTTTTTTTCGGTAAGGGCGGCGATTTTTTTGCCTAAAATTATTGCGCCAAGCACAAGCCTATCATAATTGATTGGCTGGCGTTCTGCATCTTCTAACACAATATGTTTGCCGCCATGTTTTTTGCGTGCATCAAGTAGTGCGCCAAACAAAGTTGTTTGATTAGTAGTTTCCATTTTCCCCTCCCAAAGAATTTTCAAGAGAGCTTACTACGTGTTAGGTAAAACGTCTAGCTATGAGTTTTGGAAAGATGTTTCGGTACGATGGTGGGCGCAGGAGTAAAAGATGCTTCGGCTTCGCTCAGCATGACAAGGACTGTCACCTTGAACGCAGTGAAAGGTCTTATGCTCGAACAAATATCAACTGACTTCGGTAGTTAAATATTAGAATTGATATTTACATCCAACTTATTATATGGAATTTCTATCCCTGCTTTATCAAATTCTAATTTTACTTGTTCGTTAAAAGCAAAGCGAGTTGAGTAAAAATCTGAACTTTTTACCCAAGTCCTAAAAGATAGAATTACGGCACTATCACCAAGTGAATCTACATGCACAATTGGCTCTTTTTCTGTTAGTACTCGTTTTTCGTTTTTGGCGATTTTTAGTAAGATTTTTCTGGCTTTGCCAATATCTGCATCATAAGAAATGCCGATTTTTAGGTTGATGCGTCGGGTGGGTAATTTGTCTTCGTTGATGATTGAAGAAGACCATAATTTTGAGTTTGGCGAGAAAACATATAGCCCATCAGCGGTGCGTATTCTGGTTGAGAATAGACCAATTTGTGTAACTGTGCCCTCAATGCTAGCGGCGTAAATATAATCACCGACTGAAAATGGACGCAACCAAATTAACATAACACCAGCGGCAACATTTGAGAGTGTGCCTTGCAATGCCAGAGCGATTGCCAAGCCTGCCGCACCAAGCACCGCAAGCATAGAATTTGTTGCCACGCCAAATTGGTTTAGCACGATAATAATTGTAACAATTAAAATGGCGTATCGCACTAATTGCGAAAGTAGGGGTGCGATTGTTTTATCGACTTTTGGAGTTTTTTCAACAAGCTTGTTAATTGCTTTGACTGAATATCGAGATAAAGCCCAACCGATGAATAATACCATAATTGCGGTTATGAAACCCCAAGAATTGGCGCTAAGCCATTCCACTAAGCTAGTTGAAAATTCACTTATTTGCATTTATTTATCCTAAATCTGTTTGATTCTCTTTTATAAAAATTAAAAGCAAATTAAAAGCCTGAATTAAAAAAACTAACATTTACAATTTGACCTTAGGCATTATTATTTGCATGATTATGGTTTTAACGGATTAGGTTTGTGTGGTGAGTAAAAAACTTGGTGGTCGGCGTGCGCCAACCGAAAGTGATGTTGCAAAATTGGCTGGGGTTTCCCAATCAGCGGTTTCTCGTGCCTATACTAAAGGGGCGAGCATTGCTCAAAAAACCCGTGAGAAAATTTTACAAGCTGCAAAAGAGCTTGGCTATCAGCCAAACCTTATGGCTCGCTCGCTTGCGACCAACCAATCTAACATTATTGCTTTGGCGATTTCTAATCTTGAAAATCCGTTCTATGCAAATGTAGCGCAACAATTATCTTCGCAATTAAGAGAGATTGGAAAGCATATATTATTGTTTACTTCGCCAAGTGATGATGAAACTGACCCAATGCTTGAAAGGGCGCTTAGCTATCAGGTTGATGCGCTGATTATGACCGCAACTATGGCATCGCCTGAATTAGCGTTGCAATGTAAAAAGGCAGGTGTGCCAATCGTTCAAATAAATCGCGGTAGTAAAATTGCGGGTGTTTCAACAGTTTGGGGTGAGAACCATAGAGCGGGGGAAGTGGCGGCTGAGCATTTGCTAAAAACTAAGCATAAGAGATTTGCTTTTGTTGCTGGATCAAAAACTTCTAGCACCAGTCAAATGCGTCAAGACGGCTTTATTGAGCACTTGGCTAAAAGCGGCATAAAAAACGTGCCAATAGAATATGGGGAATATAGTTTTTCTGGTGCGGCAAATGCGGCTCGTAAATTATTATCGTCAAAAAACCGGCCTGACGCAATTTTTTGTGCATCTGATTATATGGCGTTTTCGGTGCTAGATGTGGCAAAGCGTGAGTTTAATCTTAATGTGCCTAATGAAGTTTCAATCATTGGGGTTGATGATGTTCCAGAAGCCAGCCATTCAGCCTATGATTTAACAACATTTTCGCAACCTGCTGGTGCGCTGGCAAAGGCTGCGATAGAGATTGTTGAAAAAATGAATTCTGAATCTAGCAGGCGAGCCATGCATATTGAAGTTGAGGGACAGTTGATTATTCGAGGTTCAACAAAGGCATAGATACAACACTTATTAACACTAATGTTAATAAATTTGACTTTGGTCAATATTATTCTTGCATACGTATGCAAAAGCATTTATGTCTCTCGCCAAGTCAGCTTTTGCATACGTATGCAAAAATACATTTTGAGTTAATTATCACTAAGGGCTATGCCTCTTTTTAGTCAATAATTCTGGGAATAAATTATGAGTGTTTCGCTTAATAATAACACAATCTCCGCTTCAATCTTAAAAAATGCCTCGCGAGTTCATGATAATAACGTGACTTTCTCACTTATTGGTCTAGCGAAAAAACAAGGGGCTAGACAATTATCTAATGGCGCGCTTGCTATGAGTACTGGTAAATTTACTGGTCGTTCAGCAGGTGATAAATTTATTGTCAAAGATGATGAAACAAGAGATAAAGTTTGGTGGAACAATACTAATATTATGAGTACTGAGAGCTTTGATATTTTGCT
The DNA here is from genome assembly GCA_021648585.1 of Devosiaceae bacterium. Lineage (GTDB taxonomy): Bacteria > Pseudomonadota > Alphaproteobacteria > Rhizobiales > Devosiaceae > S141-66. The sequence goes on from JAKISM010000003.1 coordinate 10,731, forward strand.
CAATGATGCTATTGAGCACCTATCTGGTAAAGAAATATATGAGCAGCAATTATTTGCAGGTGCTGATAAAGATAATCGATATCAGGTAGAAGTTTTTACGCCAAATGCTTGGCACGCTCTGTTTATTCGTAATTTGCTTATCCGTCCATCTCAATCTGATTTAAGAGATTTTTCTGCTAATGTAAGCATTGTTCATGCGCCAGATTTCTTGGCTGATCCAAGCCGCCATGGTTCTAAATCGGAAACCTGTATTGCGCTTGATTTTTCTCGTAATATTGTGGTGATTTGCGGCACGCAATATGCTGGTGAAATTAAAAAATCTGTGTTTTCACTATTTAATTATCATGCGCCAGATAGCGATATTATGCCTATGCACTGTTCAGCAAATGTTGGGCCTAAGGGTGACAGTACATTATTCTTTGGACTTTCTGGAACTGGCAAAACTACTCTTTCTGCCTCGAGTGATCGTGCGCTAGTTGGCGATGATGAGCATGGTTGGACGAAAAACGGCATTTTTAATTTAGAGGGTGGTTGTTATGCAAAAGCTATCAATTTAAGTAAAGAATCTGAGCCTGAAATTTATGCGGCGGCGCAACATGATGGTGCTATTTTAGAAAATGTGGTGATTGATGAAGCAACGGGTGAGCCTGATTATGCTGATTCTAGCTTAACAGAAAACACACGCATTGCTTATCCTCTAGCGGCTATTGCTAATAGGGTTGAAAGCGGTGTTGCCCCAACGCCAAAAAATGTTGTGCTTTTAACCGCTGATGCGTTTGGCGTTTTACCTCCAATCGCTCGTCTAACTAAACAGCAGGCGGTTTATTATTTCCTATCAGGATATACGGCAAAAGTTGCAGGAACTGAGCGGGGCGTGACCGAGCCGCAAGCGACATTTTCAACCTGTTTTGGTGCGCCTTTCATGTCACGTACGCCAACCGTTTATGGTGATTTATTGAAAGAACGACTTGCCTCAAGTGGTGCTAATTGTTGGTTGTTAAATACTGGTTGGACTGGTGGTGCTTATGGAGTTGGGCATCGCATGAAACTTAAAGATACACGAACAATGCTTGAAGCGGCGCTTAGTGGTGCGCTTGATGATGTTAGCTATCGTATTGATGAAAATTTTGGTCTTGAAGTGCCAACTTTTATTGAGGGTATTGATGTTAAGATTTTGAACCCACGCCAGACTTGGGAAGATGTCGTAGCGTACGATACGCAAGCGGCAAAATTAGCGCAATTATTTAGCGATAATTTTAGAAAAATGTCACTTGATAATAGTGATTATGCACTAGGTAGCCCGCAAAGGCGCAAAATTGCTTAGTCAAATTAGAATATATAGAAAGGTTTATAATGGCTCTTATTTCGCTTAGACAATTACTCGATCATGCTGGAGAACATGGTTATGGAATGCCCGCTTTTAACATTACTAATCTTGAAACTTTGCAAGCGGTAATGGCGGCGGCTGATAAGACTAATTCACCTGTTTTGTTGCAGGCTTCTCGCTCGGCACGAAAATATATTGACGATGTGCTATTGAAACATCTTTTTGCTGGAGCGATTGAGCGCTATCCGCATTTGCCAGTTTGCTTGCATCTTGATCATGGTAATGATCTTAGCACTTGCTCTTCGGCAATGGATTTTGGTTTTTCATCAGTTATGATGGACGGCTCTTTAATGGCTGATGCTAAAACTCCATCTGATTTTGATTATAATGCTGAAGTTACCTCAAATGTTGTTGAATTGGCGCACTCACGTGGAATTTCTGTTGAGGGTGAAATTGGGGTGCTTGGCTCGCTTGAAACGGGCGAAGGTGAAAAAGAAGATGGGCATGGATTTGATGGTAAGTTAGACAAAAAAATGTTGCTAACTGACCCTGAAGAGGCTGAAAGATTTGTGCGTGCTACTGGCATTGATGCGCTTGCGGTTGCGGTTGGCACATCGCACGGTGCTTATAAATTCTCACGTCGCCCAAGTGGAGATATTTTGGCAATGAGTGTGATTGAAAAAATTCACGAGCGCTTGCCAAATACCCACCTTGTAATGCACGGCGCTTCAACCGTTCCAGAAGAATTACAGCAACTTATAAATGCGCATGGCGGGTTTATTCCAGAAACATTTGGCGTTCCCCTAGAAGAAGTTGAACGTGGTATTAAATCAGGTGTTCGTAAAATCAATATTGATACTGATATTCGTATGGCAATGACTGGCTCTATTCGTAAATTTCTTGATGAAAACCGATCATCATTTGATGTTCGTGCAATCCTTGGGCCCGGTCGTGAGAGAGCAACTAATCTTTGTGCTAAGCGTAATGAGATTTTTGGTTGTGCTGGTATGGCGGATAAGATTAAGCCAGTATCATTACAAACAATGGCAGATCGTTATGCAGGCGGTCTATATGATACTACTAAAGGTTAGGTTTTAATTGCAAAAGCAAACGCTAAAAAACTGGATTGAAGGGCAGGGAGCAAGTGAGGGTGTTTCTGATATCCTATTGGCCATTGCAAGCTCTTGCATAAAAATTGCTGAAATCGTCAAAAATGCGCCGCTTGATGGGCTAATTGGCGCAAGTAGCCAAACCAATGTGCAAGGCGAGGTGCAAAAAGATCTCGATATTATTACCAATGATCTCATGGTTGCTGATTTGCTTAAAGTGCCCTTTGTTAGTGCAATGGTTTCTGAGGAAATTGATGAGATCATTCAAAACCCAAATAAAAACGAAAACGCAAATTTGGCGGTGTGTTTTGATCCGCTTGATGGTTCGTCAAATATTGATAATAATGGCATAATAGGCACTATTTTTTCGGTGCTTGAGCTTGCTAGCAATTCTAAAAATATTACCCAAAGTGATGTTTTAAGTGCTAGTAAAAATCAAAAAGCGGCTGGGTATTTTATTTATGGCCCTGCTTGCTTGTTGATGGTCAGCGTTGGCAACAAAGTATCTATGTTTTCCTTAAGCGAAAAACAACAGCAATTTTTATTGGTTGATGGTGATATTTCTATTGCAAAAAATAGCAATGAATTTGCCATTAATATGTCTTATCAGCGCTTTTGGGATAGTGCGATAGCTAAATATATTGCGCAATGTTTATTGGGTGAACAAGGAAAACGAAAAAAGAATTTTAATATGCGTTGGGCTGGCTCAATGGTTGCCGATGTGCATCGTATATTTATGCATGGTGGGGTTTTTATTTATCCAGCAATGGATAAAAAGGGCAGCGAAAACGGCAAGTTGCGCTTTTTATATGAAGCTAACCCAATGGCTATGTTGGTTGAAAATGCTGGCGGAATGGCGATTTCTAATCCTTTGCCGATTAGAGAAATAAGTGCTACAAATATACATCAACGTGTGCCTGTTGTGCTTGGCTCAAGCGATGAAGTTGAAATATTGCTGAAATTATACCAAAACATCAAATAAAATTTGTAAATTTTTTGTTAATTACTTGACTCTTGAGCGTTGTGATGCGTTGAATTGGCGGTACTATAAAAACAATAAATTTAATAAGTGTATATTTTTTGGAGGACTACATGAAAAAACTAATTATAGGCGCTGTAGCAGCTGTTGCTATGAGCGGATTTAGCTTTGGCGCAACAGCGCAACAGCAATTCATATCAATCGGTACTGGTGGCGTTACTGGCGTTTATTATCCAACAGGTGGCGCTATTTGCCGTCTGGTTAATAAAAACCGTAAAGAAACTGGCATTCGTTGTGCAGTAGAATCAACTGGTGGTTCTGTTTATAATATCAACACAATTCGCGCAGGCGAATTAGAGTTTGGTGTTGCACAATCTGATTGGCAATATCACGCATATAATGGCACATCAAAATTTGCAGATCAGGGCCCTTTTGAAGGTCTTCGTGCTGTATTTTCAGTTCACCCTGAGCCATTTACTGTTGTAGCTCGTGCTGATGCAGGAATTAAAACTTTTGCTGATCTAAAAGGCAAGCGTGTTAATATTGGTAATCCCGGTTCTGGGCAACGTGGAACTATGGAAGTTCTAATGAATGCGCTTGGTTGGACAAATGCAGACTTTGCTCTTGCATCTGAACTTAAAGCGAGTGAGCAATCACAAGCACTTTGCGACAATAAAATTGACGCAATGGTCTATACAGTTGGTCATCCATCTGGCTCAATTTCAGAAGCAACAACATCTTGTGAGAGTGTTCTAGTTTCTGTAACAGGTCCAGAAGTTGAAAAACTAATCGCTGATAATGATTATTATCGTGTAGCTACCATTCCTGGTGGCATGTATCGCGGTAACGATGCTGATACACAAACATTTGGTGTTGGTGCGACATTTGTGAGTTCAACTGCTGTTTCTGATGAAGTTGTTTATGCATTAGTTAGCGCAGTGTTCGATAATATCGATGCATTCCGCAAGCTACACCCAGCATTTGCAAATCTTGATCCAAAACAAATGGCTAAAGATGGTCTTTCAGCACCTATCCATGCTGGTGCTATGAAGTATTATAAAGAAAACGGTCTAGACTAGGTTTTAGATTTTTTAGCGATGGCGCAAGAAATTGCGCCATCGTTTTATTTATTAAAGATAGAATAATTTATAAAAGTTGTTTCAAATTATTTTTGTAAATTATTTTGTAAATTTACTATTTTCAAATTTACTATTTTCTTGGGAGGGGGAATAAATGGCTGAGGATAAAGCACAAGAAAACACTCAAATGAGTGATCAAGAACTAGAAGATCTAGTTGCGTCAACGGATTCTGGGGCAAGAAACCCTGCGGGGCCAGTTGGTAAAATGATTGCAGGCATTGCTCTATTTTGGGCAACATTTCAAATATGGATTGCCTCGCCTTTACCCTTTACCCCGTTTTTTAGCTCTTTCATTCCTGTGCTAAATGATACACAAACCCGCTCTATTCACTTAGCTATTGCAATATTTCTTGCCTTTATGGTCTATCCAGCTTTCAAAAATTCGTCCCGTGATAGAATTCCAATTTTTGATTGGATATTTGGTGCTATTGGCGCAATTTGTGCTGGTTATGCGTTTTATGCCTATGAGACTTTAGCAAATACTGGTGCGCAAGGACTGCCTGAGCAATATCAAATATGGATGGCAGTAGTTGGTATGATTATTTTGCTTGAGGCAACAAGACGAGCGCTAGGGCCAGCTTTGGCGATTGTTGCGATAATATTTTTGATCTATGTATTTTTTGGCTCAGCTGCCTTTATTCCAGAAGTTATAAAATGGAAGGGAGCGAGTATTTCAAAAACTATGAGCCATATGTGGCTGACAACTGAGGGTGTGTTTGGTATTGCGCTTGGAGTTTCTGCTAGTTTTGTGTTCTTGTTCGTGTTGTTTGGCTCATTGCTTGATAAAGCAGGGGCTGGTAATTATTTCATTAAAATCGCATTTTCTTTGCTTGGTCACTTACGTGGTGGTCCGGCCAAAGCGGCGGTTGTTGGCTCGGCTATGACTGGACTTATTTCAGGTTCTTCGATTGCTAATGTTGTAACAACTGGCACGTTTACTATTCCGCTTATGAAACGAGTTGGTTTTACGCCTGAGCAGGCTGGCTCGGTTGAAGTTGCTTCTTCGGTAAATGGGCAATTAATGCCACCAGTGATGGGGGCGGCGGCTTTCTTAATGGTTGAATATGTGGGTATTCCATATATTGAAGTTATTAAAGCGGCGCTTTTACCAGCGGTTATTTCTTATATTGCTTTGCTTTATATTGTGCATCTTGAAGCACTGAAAAAAGGCATGTCGGCATTACCAAAACCTGTTATGGCGGCAAAATCGCTTATACAAAAATTAATTTCTACCTTTTTAGGCTTTGCAATTTTTGGCGCTTTGTGTTTTGGAATTTATTATGGCATTGGCTGGATGCGTGGTGCATTTGGCGATTTTGCTTCACCACTTTTAGCTAGTTTGGTTTTCCTTGCTTATGTTGGTTTGGTGTTTATTGCATCGAAAAAGCCAGATCTTGAAATGGATGATCCGAATGCAGAAATTGTTGAACTGCCTGTTTATGACGAAGTGAAAACAACAGGCTTGCAATATATATTGCCGATTGTTGTTTTGGTTTGGTTTTTGATGATTGAGAGAAAATCTCCAGGACTATCAGCTTTTTGGGCATCATTATTATTGATCGTTATTCTATTGACGCAAAAACCTCTAAAGGCAATTTTTAGAAAAAGCGGTAATTTAGCAGCAGAAATGAAGTCTGGGTTTTTAGACCTCATTGATGGCATGATTGCAGGTTCAAGAAATATGATCGGCATTGGTATAGCAACTGCTACGGCTGGTGTTATCGTTGGTACGGTTACACTAACTGGCGTTGGTCAGGTGATGGCTGAATTGGTTGAATTTATATCGGGTGGTAATCTGATATTAATGCTTATCTTTGTTGGCATACTTTCGCTTATTTTGGGCATGGGATTGCCGACAACGGCTAATTATATCGTGGTTTCATCTTTGATGGCGGCGGTTGTTGTTGAACTTGGTGCGGCGAACGGTCTTATTGTGCCGCTAATTGCTGTGCATTTATTCGTATTCTATTTTGGGATAATGGCGGACGTCACGCCCCCGGTGGGCTTAGCCTCGTTTGCGGCGGCTGCCGTTTCGGGGGGAGATCCGATTAAAACAGGGTTTGTGGCATTCTTTTATTCTTTACGCACAGTTGCCCTACCGTTCCTATTTATCTTTAACACGGATTTATTGTTGATTGATGTTACTCTGACGCAAGGCATAATGGTGTTCATTGTAGCAACGATTGCCATGTTGCTATTTGCCGCTGGCACGCAGGGCTATTTCATTGCGAAATCTAGATTATGGGAGTCGCTATTATTAGTTCTAATAGCCTTTATGTTATTTAGACCGGGTTTCTTCTTAGATAGGGTGCAACCACCATTTGAAGAAACTAACCCTGTGGTAATTGAGCAAAGTGTAACGGATGCGCCTGATGGATCTGAAATGAGATTTGTTATTAGTGGTCCTGATTTTGATACTGGCCTAACTACTTCAACAACCATTGCTCTACCTATTGTGGGTGATGCGGATGGAGCGACAAGGCTTAGTGATGCTGGCTTAATGATTATGATTGAAGGTGATAAAGTATTGCTTGATGAGCCGTTTACTGGAACGCCTTTTGCAAATAGATTGGCGAATTTTGATTATTACGGTGATGATCCAGTTGTGATTGAAGCTGTTAAATCGCCAGCCAAGCGTTTGCCTAAGGAAATATTCTATCTGCCTGCTCTGTTATTATTAGGAGTAGTAGTATTTTTCCAACGTCGTCGTCAGACAGTGCCAGCGTTTTGGGGGAAACCAGTTTCGCCAAAAGCAACTTCAAATAAAACAGCTTAATAAAACCTATAGGGAGAAAATAAATGTCTAAAAATTATATGTTAGCACTCGACCTTGGTGAAAGTTCAGGATCGAATAAAAGAGCGATTGAAATAGCTGAAAATCTAGCAAAAAATGATGGTGCGACATTGCATGTTGTAACAGTTATTCCTACTTTTTCGATGCCGATTGTTGGTAGTTATTTTCCAGAAGGATTTGAGGAAAAAAACTTTAAGTTAGCAAAAGAGAATTTGAAAAAAGTAATTGAGGAAGATGCAAGCGATCCATCAGCCATTAAGCGTCATGTTGTGCAAGGCTCGATTTATGAAAAAATCATGAGTGCAGCTGATAAGCTAGGCTGCTCTTTGATTATTATGGAAGCGCATAGACCTGATCTTAAAGATTATTTGCTTGGGCCAAATGCCGCACGAGTTGTGCGCCATGCTAAGCAATCGGTTTATGTGATACGTGATATAGATTGAGCCGTATGGCTATTAAGATGTCAGGTATGTTTTGGGCTGTCTCTAATTATTGTTGATTGGCAAAAGATGTTACTTTACAAACCATTCTTAAGCAGATTGGCGCTTTATGAGCGATAAAAAAACATTTATCATGGTTGCTCCAAATGGCGCAAGAAAGAATAAAAAAGACCATTTGGAATTGCCAATTATTCTTGATGAAATAGTTGCGAGTGCTGTTGCTTGTTATAAAGCTGGAGCTGGTGCAATTCATGCTCATGTGCGTGATAAACAAGGGAAGCATACTTTAGATGCTGGGCTTTATAGTGAGCTTATTGATGAACTTGCAAAAATTGCACCAAAAATGGTGGTACAAATAACGACTGAGGCTGTTGGGCAATATTCTCCATCTGAGCAAAGAGAGCTTGTAAGGCAGGTTAAACCAAGTGCTGTTTCTGTGGCTTTGCGTGAAATGATGAGTGATGGTGATACTAGGGCACAAAGAGAGTTCTATTGGCAGGCAAGCGATGAGGGGATAGATTTGCAACATATTATCTATTCGTCGGATGAAATTTTGTTGTTATCTGATTTGATTTCCAAGAATATTGTTCCTTTAGAAAAGCTATCAATGCTTTTTGTGCTTGGCAGGTATTCTAAAAATCAGACTTCTATTCCCGATGATTTGTTACCTTTTTTGAGTGCCCTTGAACAAAGTGGCCTTAAGGAGCAGAGCAAAATTATGGGTTGTGCTTTTGGTCAAAATGAATTGAATTGCTTATTGGCGCTAGCAAAAGCGGGAAGTGATTGTCGCATAGGGTTTGAGAATAACCATTTCTTGCCTGACGGGCGTTTGGCAAGAGATAATGCTACGCAAGTTAAAATGCTAGTTGCAACCCTAGCCGAATCTTGCAGGTGAGAAGGCTCTTGGGCTAACGATAGGCTCTTCATCAACCATGATTTGCGCTAATATTTTTCCGCTAATAGGGCCAAGTGTGAGGCCGTGATGGGCGTGGCCGAAATTAAACCATAGACCCTTATGGTTAGGTGCTTTACCAATTACAGGCATCATATCAGCGGTGCAGGGGCGTGAGCCAAGCCAAGGTTTTTCAAGCTGGCATTCACCTAGATTGAGCATTGATTGAGCGATTGGCTCTATCTTTCTTAATTGATGTGGAGTTGGTTTTTTATCTCTATGTGCAAATTCTATTGCGCTAGATAGGCGTGTACCATTTTTCATTGGGGCAAGGACAAAACCATTATCCATATCAATAATAGGAATTTTTAGGCGTCCATTTTTTTTATAATCATAATTCATGTGATAACCACGCTTAACTGCGAAGGGAATTTTATAGCCAAATCGTTTGAAAATATCCCCTGACCAAGCACCAAGTGCAACTACAACATTGTCTGCAAAAATATTACCAATATCAGCTTGTAACTGCCAGCCATTTTCAGCTTGCTGTAGGTTTCTGGCATCGCCATTAATCATCGCCCCTCCATTTGCAACAAACAAATCATAGAGTTTTTTTACATATGCTCCGGGATCAGAAATAGACGCTGAATCTTGCCAATGAATAGCAAAGGCAAATTTTTCATTTAGAGCGGGCTCTTTTTTTGCTATTTGAGCGCTATCTAAAACACTAGATTTCATGCCAGCACGTTTTGCTCTCTCAACTCCAATCATCGCACTTTTATAAGTTGTTGCATCTCTTGAAAGCTGTAGCCAGCCATCAGGCTTTATCATTTTTGAGATATTTGCAAGTTTAGCTAGTTCATGATGCTCATCAAGGCATCTAACAAAAAGCGGAGAAATATTCTTTGATATTGCCCTTACATTATTAGCATTTGAATTGTGCCAATAGCGCACAAGCCAAGGAGCAAGCGCAATAATATTTGCTAAATCATAGCGTAGGCGTGGGTCAGAATTTGATGCATAACGAAGTATCTCGGAGATTTCTCGTGGAAAAGTGCGAGGCAAAAGATCGGTGCGCTCAATTAACCCAGCATTGCCAAAACTTGCTTCATTGCCAGCCCCATTTTTATCAAGCAAAGCAACATTGCGCCCTCTTGCTTGCAAATGCAGGGCGGTACTTACTCCAATAATGCCAGCACCAAGAATTAAATCCATGATAAAACTATTAAACCCATTTATTTACTCATACTTTAGTTACTATATAGTCAGTTATTTTGTTCAATTAGCAAAGAATAGAGAGTTGCTTAGTTATAGCAAGTTATATTATTTGTAACAAAATTAAACTTATAAAGTAAAATGACCCTAAGTTTTGAAATCTCTAGTGCAAAAAATAATTCTAATGCAAAACACGCTGTTGCGCCATTAGTTTTTGAAAAAACACAATCTAATCTAAATATTAGGCATGTGAGTGGTGAGCTTTGGGACAAAGAAATTGCTTTGTTTGATGGTGTTGTTCAAGAGCAATTATATGTGTTTTCTAAAAATCGCTGGCCTAGTGTTAATTGTGAACCAGTGTTATTTTACGCTGGAGATGAAATTATTGGTGGCGCACTTGTTTTGGTGCAAGGCTTGCCACTTAAACTTGGCTCAATAGCTGTGGTAAAATGGGGGCCAATATTAAAATCTCATAATAAAGAGATGAAAGATATAAATTACTCTAGATGTGTTGCGGCATTATTAGAGGAATATGACAAAAAAAGACGCATGATGATTTCAATTTTGCCTCGTGCTGAATATGGTGAAAAGAATAGAGAATACGAACATTTGCGCTCTATTGGTTTTTCAAAAGGCTCGCAATTACGTTTCCCCAACCGCTATTTTGTAAATTTAGAACTTGAAGATGAGGCGCAACTTAAGAGTTTTAATCAAAAATGGCGTTATCATTTAAGAAAATCAGAAAAAGCAGGTCTAAGGTTTGAGCATGTTGGAAATGAGAGAATGGGTGAATTTTCTAGTCTTTATGGGCAAATGAATGAGCGCAAAAAATTTGCTGATCATTCTGCCTATGATGATACAATAAAAGCTCTTATGGCTATAAAAAGTGATGATTTACGCCCTGAATTATTCTTTGTCTATAAAGATGAGGAAATTGTTGCGGGTGCAATAATTTTTAAGACTGGAGAATGTGCGGTCTATCTTTATGGTGCGACAAGCCAAAGCGCTCTAGAATTACGTGCTGGATATTTTTTGCAATGGAATATTATTAAATGGTTGTCAGATAATACCAAAGCCAAATATTATGACCTTGGTGGGACTGATGGATATCAAGGATTGCATCAATTCAAAAAGGGCATGGTGGGTAGAAAAGGTATTATTGCTCCTGTGCCTGCCGTTGTGAATTATTCAAGCTATTTTTTGCCATTCCTTATGGGAAGAGCGGCGTTTTTTGCTCGCGATATGCTTATACAACTTAAGCATGTTATCTCCTCTTTTAGGGCTGATATTTCTAAACCTGATCAAGCACGACCTAATAGATGAGTTTAGCTAAACGCTTAGCGTCCCAATCAAGTGCAATTTTTGCGGCCCGAATTGTTGGCTCAGGAATAATATTTTTGGTGCAAGCGGCAATAGCTCGCTATTGGGGTGCAGCAGTGCTTGGCAATTATTTACTAATAGTTGCGATTGCAAACCTTATTATGGTTTTTATGCCGCTTGGTTTTCAAACTATTGGTACATATTTTGTTTCAGAATATCGAGCTAAAAAAGATGCTAAAATGCTCAAAAAATTTATATGGCGTGCCTATTCTCACATAGGGATAATGGCAATAATTGTTGTTGTATTGATTTTGCCAATTAGCTCGTTCTTTGACAGTATAGCTAATATAATATCTATTTATTGGATGCCAATATCTTTATTGGCGTTTGCTATCGCCATTATATATTTGAATAGCGCCATTTTGGTAGGGTTAAAAAGGCCGTTTGTTGCTTTTCTTACTGAGGCTTTATTTAGACCGTTAATGCTTGTCGCTAGTTTTATATTGGCTTTAACAGTGTTTTCTCAATCTAATGCGCTTATGACAATGTTATGGTTGATGTCAGTTAGTTTCATGCTTTTAGCGGTTTTGCAGTTTTTTGTTGTTATTTCTAGCCTTGCAAAAATTGATGACGAGGTTGCTCCAAGAGATAGTGAAGTAAAACGTTGGTGGCGATTTGCTGCTCCTTGGGTGCTTATTGTCCTAGCTACAGATTTCTTTTTTGATATTGATTTAATAATTTTAGCTGGTTTTCTAACGCCGCAGGATCTGGCAATATTTGGGGTTAGTGCAAAGATTTTTACTCTTGCAGCATTTGGCGTTGTAGCTGTTTATGCTGTTGTCGTGCCTGATATATTTGAGGCAGAAGCCAATAATGATAGGGAAGGTTTCTTGCAAAAAATTGGTGAGGCGAATTTAGTTGCGGCTGGCTTGTCCCTAATACTGTTAATTGGAATTGCAATTATGGGTAGGTTTGCGCTTAGTATATTTGGCGAGGAATTTACGCAAGGCCTATGGCCACTTGTAATTATGTGTTCAGCCCTATTGGTGCGTTCAATTTTTGGGCCAGCATCGCTTGTACTTTCAATCTATGATAGGCCGTATGCTAGTTTGCCTGCGGTCTTTGGCGGAATAGCTAGTTTGGTTGCTCTAAATTACTTGCTTGTACCAGTATATGGTCTGATGGGGGCAGCGATTGCGGCTCTTGTAGCAATTACTATTTGGTCAGTTGCGCAATGGTTAGTGGCGCTCAAAATAGCAAAAGTTGATGTTTCAATTTTTTCTGCTCTGAGGAAAAAACGCTCAAAGTTGGCTAAAATTTAGACAACTCTAACTAAGCCCTAAAGCGTGCCTTATTTTTAACTTTAGGCGAGATAGACGAGAACTGCTTATACCTTTATCATATCCTTCACTCACCTTATTCAAAGGTAATTCATAAAGGTGATAATCTTCGCCAAAAATATGTTTTTCTAGCGTGCAAATATGCCTATATCCAACACGTTTCATAATCATTTCAGCAGGTCTGTTGCCGTCTTTTGTGTAGGTTGCAATTTTATGGAAATTGCCATTGTTCCAATGAGAAATAAAGGCTCGCATTGCGCTCATGGCTAATAATCCTTTGCGATGCGTGGGTAAAAGGTAAGACCAATAAAGCCAAATTGTGCCAAGTTCAGGCCCGCTAACCATAAACCCGCAAGGCTGCTCATTATCAAGCATTAGCATTATATGGGCTGGGTTATGATTAAATAATTGCAGTAAATAAGATTTGCTTAGGCGAGATTTTTCAAATTGCTTAAACTCCTCATTATAGAAGGGCGATTCATCAATTGCCTGTAATAGCCAAATATGTACTTGGTTAATTTCATTAAGTCTTACTGGTCTAAGACCCGTCGAACTTTTATGTTCTTCACCGCTATTGGGGTTAATTTTTTTAGTTTTGCTCACAATTCCCTCATGACATAGTGATTGTACTTAGATTATAGCGCTATAAGGTTACTTTGTGGTGAAGCATGAAAATGTTTGCTTGCTTCAACATAATCAAGGGTATAAAATAGAGTATGTTTAAATTAGGAGGCTATTATGAGTGAAGTTAAAATATTTGAACCACCTGTAAATATTGTTGCACGGGCAAAAATAGATAAAAATAAATATGAAGAAATGTATGCTCAATCGGTAAATAATCCTGACGAGTTTTGGGGTGAGCAAGCCAAGCGCCTTGATTGGATGAAGCCTTTTACCAAGGTTAAAAATACTAGCTTTGCCTATCCTGATATTTCGATTAAATGGTTTGAAGATGGAGAGCTTAATGTAAGTGCTAATTGCATTGATCGCCATTTAGAAAAACGTGGTGAGCAAACTGCGATTATTTGGGAGGGTGATGATCCCGAACAATCAAAGCATATTACTTATAATGAATTGCACGAGCATGTTTGTAAATTAGCCAATGTTCTTAAATCTATGGGCGTTAAAAAGGGTGATAGAATTTGCATTTATATGCCGATGATTCCCGAAGCGGCTTATGCCATGCTTGCATGTTCTCGTATTGGTGCGGTGCATTCGGTAGTGTTTGGCGGGTTTTCACCTGAAGCGCTTAAAAGCCGCATCATAGATTGCGATACTAGTGTTGTTGTTACGGCTGACCAAGCAGTGCGAGGTGGCAAAACAGTTCCGCTAAAGGCAAATGTTGACGAGGCTTTGGCTGAACTTTCTAATATTAAGGTTTTGGTGGTTGAGCGCACTGGCGCAGATGTAGCTTTTGATGAAGGGCGTGATTATCATTATCATAAAGAAATGGAAAATGCCTCAAGCGATTGTGCGCCTGAGCCTATGAATGCGGAAGATCCGCTATTTATTCTTTATACTTCAGGCTCAACTGGCAAGCCAAAGGGCGTGTTGCACACAACGGGTGGTTATTTGCTTTATGTTGCTTTTAGCCATGAAGTGACCTTTGATTATCAGGAGGGTGATATCTATTGGTGCACTGCTGATGTTGGCTGGGTGACTGGGCATTCTTATATTGTCTATGGGCCACTAGCGAATGGCGCTATCACTTTGATGTTTGAAGGTGTGCCAACCTATCCAGATGCTTCACGCTTTTGGCAGGTGGTTGATAAGCATAAAGTCAATATTTTTTATACTGCCCCAACGGCAATTCGGGCGCTTATGGGAATGGGTAATGAATATGTTGAAAAAGCAGATCTTTCGTCATTGCGAATTTTGGGAACAGTTGGTGAGCCAATAAACCCTGAAGCGTGGATGTGGTATTATGAGCAAGTTGGGCACGAGAATTGCGCCATTGTTGATACTTGGTGGCAAACCGAAACTGGTGGTTTTATGATAACTCCATTACCGGGCGCTATCGCTACAAAACCGGGCTCCGCAACCAAGCCATTTTTTGGGGTGCAACCAGTTATTCTTGAGCCTAATACTGGTGAAGAACTCAATGAAATTGAAGCACGAGGGGTGTTGGCGATTAAGGATAGTTGGCCGGGTCAAATGCGCACGCTTTATGGCGATCATGAGAGGTTTGTTTCGGCCTATTTTGAGCAATATAAGGGTTATTATTTTACTGGTGATGGCTGCTTGCGTGATGAGGACGGCTATTATTGGATTACTGGTCGAGTTGATGATGTGCTTAATGTTTCAGGGCATAGGATTGGCACTGCTGAAATTGAAAGTGCGCTAGTTTCAAATCCTGCTGTTTCTGAGGCGGCGGTGGTTGGTTATCCGCATAATATTAAAGGGCAGGGGATTTATTGCTATGTTACTTTGATGGCGGGGGTTGAGCCAAGCGAAGAGCTTAGGGCGGAGCTTCGTAAACATGTGAGAAAAGAAATTGGGCCAATTTGCACACCAGATCATATTCAATGGGCACCTGGTTTGCCAAAAACTCGTTCGGGCAAAATCATGAGACGAATATTGAGAAAAGTTGCTGAAAATGATTATGGCTCGCTTGGTGATATTTCTACATTAGCCGATCCATCAGTGGTTGAAGATTTGATTAAATATCGTCAAAATCTTTAATCTAAGTTATCTAACATTGTACCCTCAGCCCAGCCCTTCCCGCAAGGAGGAGGGTGTAAGACTGAGTTAATGAAATTAGAAAAGAAATTCCCCTCCCTCTTTTGCGGGGAGGGGTTAGGGGTGGGGGATTGCAAAAAAGTGGTGGGATTTTTAATATAAGACTTTTACATTGTAGCATTTACTAATATTTGTTTTATATTGGTCTTAGTGTCGCCCTTATTTTATCAAACCAGTAATTGCTAACGCATGAGGATATTTTTTTGTGATAAATCTAGCAGTTTTTTTCAAACGATCGCTTTTGATTATTGCCATATTATTTATAGGTCTGGCAGGTGCAACAATTTCAAAAGCACAGGGTGCAACATTAGAGCAAATGGCAGGGCAAATGATTTTGCTTGGTTTTCAGGGCGATAAAACCTCTGCTAAATCTGTTGCCGATACGCGTTTGTTAATTCAGCAAGGGCGCATTGGCGGCGTAATGTATCTTAAGTTTAATGTTTCATCATTGGCTAATGTCAAAGCAATGAATGAAGGCTTTTTATCAACTGGCGCTACTTTGCCGCCCTTTATTGCTATTGATCAAGAGGGTGGATCGATTGAGCGCCTAACTAGATCTGTTGGGTTTAAGGAAATTCAATCAGCTTATGAAATTGCACGTGGGCAAAGCGCTGCTAATGCCAAAAGAATTTATGGTGCTATGGCAAGAGATTTGGCGGCTCTAAAATTTAATCTAAATTTTGGCCCTGTAGTTGATCTAAATATAAATAAAAACAATCCAATAATTGCTCGATATGGGCGCTCTTTTTCTGACAATGCAAAAGACGTAATTACTTATGCAAGCGCATTTGTAAAAGGGCATAGAGAAGCTAATATGCTTACCTCACTAAAACATTTCCCGGGGCACGGCTCATCTGAAAAAGATTCTCATCTTGGCTTTGTCGATATTACAAAAAGCTGGCAAATTGAGGAGCTTGAGCCATATCGTGAAATGGTACAAAATAATATGGTAGATATGGTAATGATAGCGCATTTATATCACCAAGAATTTTCGGGGACGGGTAAAAAACTTCCCTCTAGTTTGTCGCCAAATTGGATTACTGGTGTGCTGCGTAATAATATTGGATATAATGGCGTAGTTATTTCTGATGATTTAGAAATGAAAGCGATACGGGATAATTTTACTTTGCGCGATACTGTTCTATTAGCAATTAGCGCTGGCACTGATATATTATTATTTTCGAACACAGCGAATTATCGCATCTCTTTGGCAGATGAGGTGAGGGCGATTATTGTTAATGAGGCTAAGAGAAATCCTGTTTTTAGAGCGCAGGTAGAGGCTTCTTATGCTAGAATTCGTAATTTGAAAGATAGAATTGTTTTTTGAAATTCTATTTGACTTATTATAAAAGCCCTCTAGGGTAGGTCAGTATTGTTGACCTAAAAGAGATGTGTTATGGATATTAATTTTATCATTGGGTTTTTACTATTAGCTGTACCAGCGTTTTTTACGCCAGGTCCGAATAATCTTATGTTGATGACTTCAAGTGCAAAATTTGGCCTAAAAAGAACTATTCCGCACGCTATTGGGATTTTTCTTGGTTTCCCTTTTATGGTTTTTGCTATTGGTTTAGGGCTTGGAGAGATTTTTACGCTCTATCCAATTATTAAAACTATTCTTAAATATCTTGCTGCGGCATATTTCTTATGGATGGCGTATAATTTACTTGGGATAAAAATTGGCGAAATGGTTGGCGCAGAACGCCCGATGCGCCTATATGAAGCGGCACTATTCCAATGGATTAACCCTAAAGCGTGGGCAATGGGAGTTAGTTTTGTGGCAGCTTTTGTGGTTGCTGGGGAAGGGTTTAATTGGTCAATTATTTGGCTTACACTTGGTTGTTTGGCTCTCTCACCTTTTTCTACTATTTTTTGGATGGTTTTTGGGCAGCAATTAACAGCTTTGCTGAAGCGCACAGGCACAGAGAGATATTTAGGAATAATCCTTGCTGCTTTAATGATTATTGCAATAATTTTGTTTCTTGTTTGATTATATTTAATTGTAGTATAAAAGCCTTAGCGGAAGCTATTTGGAGAGTTCAAATTTTATGAGTGAAAATAATGAAATAAAAAATGTAAGAGCATTGTTTATTTCTGATGTGCATTTGGGAATGAAAGTTACTCAATTACATCGTTTGTTAGACTTTTTGCAAAAACATGATGCAGAGACTATTTATTTAGTTGGTGATATTGTTGATGGTTGGCGTTTGCAAAAAAAATGGCGCTGGCTAGATGAATATAATTCTTTGGTGCAAATATTGCTTGAAAAAGCTGCGGCGGGCACAAAAATTATTTATCTTCCCGGCAATCATGATGAGTTTTTGCGTGATTACCTTGGCACTTATTTTGGCGAAATTGAATTTATTGATAGAACTATTCACACAAGCGCTAAAGGGGAAACCTTTTTAGTTATTCATGGGGATCAGTTTGATGTTGTGGTTCGTCATGCCAAATGGTTAGCGCATGTTGGTGATTGGGCATATAATTTTGCGCTTCGAGCTAATGTGATTATTAATTGGGGTCGCAGGCGTATGGGTTTGCCTTATTGGTCGCTTTCTGCTTGGGCAAAACACAAGGTGAAAAACGCCGTTAGCATTATTGGTCGCTTTGAAGAAGCGCTGGTGTTTGAAGCAAAACAATCTGGTGTTGATGGAGTTATTTGCGGCCATATTCATATGGCAGATATGCACGAGCGGTTAGGAATAAAATATATTAATACTGGAGACTGGGTTGAAAGCTGCACTTCTATTGTTGAAAATTTTGATGGTGAGTTTGAGCTAATTAAATGGACAAATGCCCCGCCAAAACCACAAAAGAAAAAAAGACGCTTTTTGCGTAAGCGAAGAAAACCTGAATAATAATTTTTCATATCGCTTAGGTTACGATTTTAGAAAAATGAAAAAAGGCTTCATTTTTGAAGCCTTAAATCTTATCACTCTTGAATTAGCTTAATTGCCCGCTTGCATGTGCTAGCATGGTGTAGACTTTGCCACGATCAGAAACTAAATAATCAATTAATGATCTTTTAGCTTTAGGGTCAGCTGCCACTTTTCCTAAGAATTGCTCAAATTCTTTAATATAGGCAGCGGCATGCTGTGCGAAATTTTTATCATGCTGTAGTTTTTTGCGCACTTCATCAAACGTACCTTGCCCTGCTAATGTGTAAATCCGACGTGAGAATACATTAGTTTCGCCAGATCTATAATTTTGCCAAGCATTATTTAGAGCTTTGTCATCCATAGATTTATTTACCTCATCAATTAGCTTTGCAAGGTTAATCGTTGGTTTTTGTGCTTCTTGCTTTTCTGCTTCTTGATTAGCAGAAGCATTTCGTAAGACATCTCTAAGCCAAGAGTTGCTTTCTTTTTGTACTGGCTGTTCTGTTGATTGTGGGTTGGCTTTGATATTTGGTGCCCTAAGCAACTCTGCTAGAGTTGAATTAGCTTGATTGTCTTCTTGTGTTTGAAGTTTTATCTGCGCTATTTGAGGTGGTTGATAGTTTTGCGGTTGAGGTTGAACTCTTGGCTTGGGTTGTGATCTTGGTTCGGGCTGTGATCTTGGCTCAGGTTGCGAAAAGGTAGTTGTTTCAGGCTTAGATTGAGTTTTAACGATAGAGTTTAATTCGTTTAATGCTTCAATTTGCTCGGCAACAACTCTTCTCATAGCAGCGGCACTTGCGCGAGTTTCTTCTGGTAAATCCATCACACCACGTTGTAGTTCATTGCGTGTTGCTTCTAATTCAGAGCCAACTTGATTAGCTGTTATGCGCATAGAATTAGCGGTTTCATTAAAGCGATTAGTTGCTTCTTGAAGTGCTTCGTTCATCTCATCAATGAGCGCTTGTTTGGTATTTTTTAGATGTTCATTAGCACTTTCTCCTGCCTGATCAAACACTGAGCTAAACTCGCCTAATTGAGATGTAACTTTTTCACCAGATATAAGAAGAGAGCTTTCCATTGCTTTGTTTGCAACTTCAAGACGTTGTTCTGTTTCAGTAATTGTATCAGTAATAGATTGAGCAAATGAACGCATATTTTCATCAACCTCGTTTGAGCGAGAAATGAAGCTGTTTACCAAAGTAGTCATCGCTTCTTGGCGTGCGCTTAATGAGCCAACGCTAGAATTTCCTGCCGCTTCAAGATTGCTAGAAGCAATATTCATATCATCTGTTTCTGATTTGATATTTGCAAGAATAGAGCTGAATTCACTTGTGATAGAACTCATTGTAGCCTGTAAAGCGCCTACATGTTCTGATACCATTTTACCAGCTTGTTCAGTTTGAATAACAGCTTCTTTAACAGTGCTTGAATAAGACGAAGTTTGATTGGCAACTGATGTTTCAAGTTTTGATAGGCTACCAGTTGAGGTTTCAAGAACTCTTTGTAATAAAAGATTAGAATCATTTAGTTTCGTTAGTGCATCGTTCACGTCTGTTAATATGCGGTTTGAAGATTGTGACATTAATTCCTCAGCCTCGCGTGAACTCTCCCCTAATGCTTCTAATAAAATATTTGAGTGACCTTTAAGGGAGCTCTCTAACTCTTCTGATTTAGTAGAAATAATATTTGCAAAATTGTCGCTTTGAGTAGCGACTACTTGGTTCATTTCATCAAGTTTAGCGCTAAGAGTTTCTGCAGTTTCAATGGCTTTTACTTCTACTAGATCTTCAATATGGCGGGCAGCTTCTTTCACTTGTTCAAGGGCTGTGCGAACAACAATATCCATGCGTGATGTGGTTTGCTCTACATCATTAGAAATAGTAAGAGAAGCGCTTGCTAAAGATGATCCAATGGTTTCTTCAATTTTTGTAGCGCTACTTTCAAGGTCGCTCATTGATTGCGAAATTGAGTTATTAATATCATCGCTAAGTGCTGTTAAGCGATCGGCTGTAATATCAACACGTGCAGTAATTGCTTCTGGTAATGTGCCAAGCCTATCATCAACCATTTCAACAATGGATTGACGAGCTGCTTCAACGCCAGTTTCAATAATCGTTGCAGTTTTATTGGCGCTATCTTCTACTGAATTTGCCGCTTGCTCAATACGAGAATTAAGACCTAACTCAGCGTCTGAGATACGATTTATTGCAATGTCTATATGGTTGCCAATGTTCTCATTAACTTGGGAAACATTTTTTGTAACTAATTCAGACATCTCATTAGTGCGTTGTTGCATTGTTTCAGAGATTGAGCGCACGGCGTTATTTGTATGAGAGCGAACTTCTTGAGCTTGCCCATCAATAGTTTTTGCAAGTGTTTGAGTGCGTTCAGAAATAGAATCAGATAATAATTTTGTACTGTTATTTAGGGTGATATCTAGCAAGGCAGTTTTTTCGTCAAGCGCTACCTCTAATAGATTTACACTCGACTTAAAGCCAACAGTATGTCCATCAAGTGCTAATATTATTTTTTCTCCCTTGTCGCCAATTACTGCATCAACTTCATTTAGCCTTGAGCTAAGAATAAGTGACACTTCATCAACACGAGCCTCTATATTTGAAAGAGTTTGCGTACCTGCTTCATTAAGCATTGTTTGAGTTTTGTCTCCAGCTTCATCAATGGCGCTACTAATTTCAATTAAAGCTGTGTTTAGAGATGAATCCATAGAGTTAAATCTGATTGAAAGTACCTCATCAAGTCTATTCGCTGTTGAATTAATTCCATTGAGTGCGCTACTAACCCCTAAGTCAATATTGCTAGTAATACGAGTGCCAATGGCTTCTAAGGTATTGTTTATATTAGTTGAGTTAGTTTCAAGCTCAGCAATAATAAATGAGCCACTTTGCTTTAGATTATTGTCTAATTGTTGTGTCTTTTGCTCAATGGTTTGAGAAAATGAAAGGGTTGAGTTATCAAAACTCTCATTTAGTGCAAGTATTTTTTCGTCAAGAGTTTGCTCAAGATTTTGTGAACTAGTTTCTATTTGCGATAAAAGATCCGTTGATTTGTTTTCTATTAAAGTAATAAATCCATCTGATTTTTCGTTAAAAGAACTATCAAAAATGTTTAGAGAATTATCAAAATTTTGCTTAGCTTCAGTTGAGCTTTGAATGATTGAAGCAGCAAGTGAATTACCAGCTTTGTCAATATCTTCTAGCATCATAGTGTGAGCATCTGTGATTGCATCACGGACACGATCAGAATTTGTAACTATTGCATCACGCTGACTTGCAAGTTCTTGGATAAGAGTGCGCATGCGTGTTTCGTTATTTGAATAAGTGCTTTCTAGCGAAGCTACTTCGTTATGAACCATTACTTCAAGTTCACCAGCTCTTGAAATAGCCCTATCAAGACCATCACCAAGCGCATTTACTTCACGTCGAACTGCTTGACTTACGGTTGAAATTTTTTCAGCGGCCGTTGATTCTGGCTCGGTAAGGCGAATGGCTGCTTGTGTCATAGAATTTGCGGCTAGACGCAAATCTTTTGCACGGCGTAATAATATGGCAATGGCAAAAAAACTAAGGACTGGCAAAATAGTTATCGCCAAATATCCTGCAAATTCGACTGTGCTAATGATGCTTGTTATTTGTTCGTTACTTGTGAGTTGTTCGCCCCAATTTATCCAGCCAATAAAGCCCATAGCTGCTAGCCAAAAAATAGATAATAAAGTGGCTATCCAAAGCGAAGCAGCAGAAGAGCGAGTTTTTGCCTTGGAATAAAGAGCGGGATTAGAAGCTAGGCGATCATCATTAGCAGCTGATGCGGCTCTTGAGGCAATTTTTCTTGCTGCGCGCTTACGCTCTTTTTGGGATTTCTCGCCAGATTGAGTAGAGCTTTCTTTTGGGTTTTTCACATCATCATTAAGAACTGAACCCTTAAGGGCATTCTCAACAGCAGAAAATGCCAAAGAAGCGGGATCGCTAGATGAAATTGTTGCTTTTGCTTGGGTGTTAGTTTGTTTGGCCATACTCTTTACAACTCTTGCCTTAATTTACTTGTTAAACTTAAGCGAAACGAGTTGAAAAGCTAGTCATCACTAGGTGATAATGCCCAGTGATAATGCCCCAAATGAAAGAAACAAGTGACTTTTTGCTTCATTTCACAACCCCCGCCGCCGTGCGCTGGTATATGTATCATTTATAATCAATCTGCATGAAAACAGAAAATTTTATTAATAAATGGTTAACGATGAAAAAAACATAGTCAAAAAACTAATATTTTGCAACTGTTCTTCTGAAAAATATATGGTTTTTTACTTAATCTGATGTTCACCTTAGTGTGATAAGCTGTGAATAAAGTATGTGCCCAAGGTAAGTACCCAAGTTTGTATCTAGTAAAAGGGTTAGAAAATAATGGCCTCCTCACTCAAAAAATCCAATTCTCAAACAAGTAATGCTATTTATGAAAATCGTATTATTGATCTAGTTTTTTTATGCGCTCAAACTATGGGCGACCCTAAGCTTGAGGTTGAAATTCTCAAATTATTTGATCAAACAGCAAGCTCTAGTCTTAAAATTATCCTTAGTGACAATGTCGATAATGAAAAGGCACTTAAATTGCACCTTCATTCGCTTAAAGGGGCAGCAGCTGGAGTTGGCGCAAAAGCAATAGTTAAAAACATTATGTTGGCTGAAGAGGATTTGCGACAAAATGGCTATGTTGAAGCGCAAATGCTTGCAAATATTGGCTTTGCAGTTGAAGAAGCCCGACGCTTTATTGCTAGAATTATTGCTGACTAACTAGTGATCTAGTTTACTTGCACTATTTATTTGTTCGCTTTATATAAGTTGAAATTCAGAATTAGGATTAATCTATATGAGTAAAATTATATTTGTAAGCGCAAATGGCGAGCGTCAAGAAGTTAGCGCTGAAAATGGTGCAACTATTATGGAAGTTGCCATTAAAAATGATATTGCTGGGATTATTGGTGAATGTGGCGGTGCTTGCACTTGCGCAACTTGTCACGTTTATATTGATAAGGATTGGCTTGCAAAAGCAGGAGAGCCTTCTGTTTGTGAGGAGGATATGCTTGATTTTGCCTCTGATGTGCGTGATGAAAGCCGTCTTTCATGTCAGGTGAAAGTATCGGACGAGCTTGATGGCATTATTGTGCATGTGCCAGAGCGGCAGGGTTAGTTTTTTCTTTTAAACCCTGTTGAAAATATTGTTGCTAGCATTACGCCAGCGCTGACTATTATCATGCCAAAAATTTGAATTGCATTTAGAGTTTCGCCAAAGAGAAAATAGGCAGTGATTGCAGTTATTACTGGCACTAGATAAAAATAAGTGGCGGTTTTGGTTGCTTCGCCTGCTTTTATCATAATCATTAGCAATATTATTGCCCCAATAGATAGGACTAACACCAGCCAGATAAATGCAAATATTAGTTGGCCATTCCATTCAAAAGTAAATGTTTCAAACATAAGCACTAATGGCAAGGAGAGCGCTAAAGCGCCAACATATTGTGCAATGATTGTGCCAAGTAGGGTTTTTTCATTGCTATATTTCTTTTGTAAAACTGTGCCAAGACTAAAAACTATAATGCCTAAAAGTACTACAAAAGCGAATAATAGGTTGGCCTTGTCAAAATTACTAAAGCCATTAGGTAAAAGCACCAAGCCAACGCCAAAAAATCCAATGATTAATCCCAAAATTTGGGTTTTGGTGATCTTATCTTTGATGATTTGCATTGCTAAAAGGGCGGTAATTATTGGCTGTAAACCTATAATAATACCCACAAATCCAACTGGAAATCCTTGTTTAATTGACCAAAAAACTGACCATAAATAAATTGTATGAATTAATGCGCCAGTTATTAGGGCATAAATAAGCGCTTTTCCTTTTGGAAACTGTGTCCTTAGAAAAAAAGCTGCGCTACCAAGTATTAGAAGAGTTACAGCAAAGCGAATTGTTAAGAAAGCAAACGGTTCAGCATAAGGCATAGCATAACGTGCGCCAAGAAAACCTGTTGCCCAAAGTAAAATAAATGTAATTGGAATATATTTTACAATTATGTTTTGTTGCTGTTTCATAAGCACTATCTCAATTAGAATCGAAATTATTGTGTTGGATATGCCATAAAAGTAATTTTTCCAAAATAAAAATCTAGCAGGAGTAATATTTTAGAGAAAAAATTCTAATATTATATATTGGTTTTTGCTCTAAATAGGACTATTGCATTTATCATATATATTAAATGGTACTTTGTTGTTCTATAAATCTAGGGGAAAGAGAATGCTTTATTCATTAAAATCAATCGGCTTTGGCGCTCTGGCGGTTATTGTAGTAATGATTGTTGGGCAATATATTATAGATATGTTGCAAATTGAAATTAGTAACCTATGGCTGGGTGGGCTTGCTGGCATGATTGGCGCTTATGTACTTATGCAAACTAAAGATAAAGATGAGAAATAAAATAATGAGTAAATCTGAAATTTCTACCGATGTAATTATTATTGGTGCTGGCCCTGTTGGGCTGTTTGCGGTGTTTGAACTTGGTTTGTTAGACCTAAAATGCCATCTTATTGATATTCTTGATCGCCCCGGTGGGCAGTGCGCCGAGCTTTATCCTGAAAAGCCAATTTATGATATTCCGGGTTTCCCTGTAATTTCGGGGCAAGAGCTTACTGATAATCTTATGAAACAGATTAAGCCTTTTAATCCAGAATTTCATTATAACCGTATGGTTGAAAAAGTTGAAAAACTTAAGGACGGCACTTTTAAGGTTGTAACAGATGAGGGCGAAGTATTTTTAGCCCCTGTTGTGGTGATTGCGGCTGGTGGCGGCTCGTTCCAGCCAAAGCGCCCCCCTGTTGAAAATATTGAACAATATGAAGGCAAGTCGGTGCAATATTCGGTGCGCCGTATTGAGGAATTTCGTGACCAAGATGTGATGATTGTTGGTGGCGGTGATAGTGCGCTTGATTGGGTGCTTAATTTGCAACCAATCGCTAAATCTTTAACTTTGGTGCATCGGCGTGATGTATTTCGTGCGGCTACTTCTTCGGTCAATGAAATGTTGGCGCTTGTTGATGCTGGTAAAATAGATTTTATATTGGGGCAAATCGCTTCACTTGAGGGTGAGGGAAATGAACTTTCTGCCGTTAATATTAAGAGCAAAGCGGGCGATATAAGAAATATTCCAACTACACGTCTATTGCCGTTTTTTGGTCTGACGATGAAACTTGGGCCAGTTGCTGATTGGGGGCTTGAGCTTAATGATAATCTTATTGCGGTTGATACTGAAAAGTTTGAAACTTCAATTAAAGGCATGTTTGCGATTGGCGATATAAATTATTATCCGGGTAAATTAAAGCTAATTTTAAGCGGTTTTCACGAGGCAGCTCTTATGTCGCAAGCAGCTAAAAAAATCATTAATCCTGATGAAAGAGTGATCTTTCAATATACTACTTCATCAACAAAATTGCAGAAAAAGCTAGGCGTAAAGTGAAAATTTTTGTAACCGATTATGATGGCAAGGTGCATGAATTAGAAGCGCTTGAGGGCTGGCGAGTTATGGAAGTAATTCGTGATTGGGGTCAAGATATAAAGGCAGAATGCGGGGGTGCTTGTGCTTGTGCTACTTGTGAAATCTATGTTGATGAGGATTGGGTTTCAAAACTAATTCCTGCCTCTAAGGAGGAAGAAAACATGCTAGATCTTGTGCCAAATGTTGAAGCTAATTCACGCCTGTCGTGCCAAATATTGATGAGTGAAGAACTAGATGGGTTGAAAGTTACGTTGGCGCCTAATTCTAGAAGTTAGATATAGTAGAATTGGTGGTTTTTATATTTTGCTTTTTTGAGCCCTATCGCTCTATTATATGCTACCACCGCTTTTATTCTTACCCCCACCGCTTTATGCTATACCCCCACCCCTAAACCCCTCCCCGCGACTTGGAGTTAAACTTATGAATTTATTTGAGTTTTTACCCTATGCGATTGCTCTTGGCATTGCCGCTTCTATTCCCGGTCCGGGAATTGCAGCCTCAGTTGGCAAGGCGCTTGGCTCTGGTCTTAAGCCAGCATTTTATTTTTTGAATGGTTTGGTGTTAGGTGATATTACATATCTTACTTTTGCTATTTTAGGTTTAGCGGCAATCGCTAGTGTTTTTTCTGGCTTTTTTATTGTGATAAAATTTTTGGGTGCGGCTTATTTATTGTGGCTTGCGTGGAATTTTTGGAATGCAGGTATTGATCCTGCAAAAATGAGCTCTGCTAAAGGAAAAAGCTTTTGGCCTTCGTTTATTTCGGGATATGTTGTAACGATTAGCAACCCTAAGGTTATTATTTTTTATATAGCGCTTTTGCCAAGTGTGATTGATTTGAATAATATAAATCTAAATGATTATTTGGTTTTGATTGTGCTAACTATTGCGGTTCTTTATCTTGTCGTGTTGCCATATATTTTACTAGCAACAAGTGCCAAAGAGTTTTTACGCTCCCCAAAAGCCCTTAAATATCTAAATCGAGGCGCTGCAAGCGCAATGGTTGGGGCGGCGGCTTTTATTGTGTTTAAGAAATAGGGTCTTTTTATCTAACTATCATCTTCTAATTCAGCTAGATTTTTATCAGTTGGGTATCTGAAAGAGCCAAATCTTAAAACCAATACTGCGAAAGTAAGCAATAATATGCCACCTGAAATCATCATAATATAAATAGCATCAGTTTTATCGTGATAATTAGCAATAGAGATTAATTCTCGAGTTATTGCGGTAATTGCCACATAGACAAGAAAGCGAACAGGTAGGCGATTTGTCTTGAAATAAATTGAAACCATTGCGCCAATTTCAAGATAAATGAACAGTAACAGCAAATCTTCAACTGAGGCAGAGCCACTTTTAA
>JAKISM010000004.1 GCA_021648585.1 Devosiaceae bacterium
TCAATCGGCTCTAGGCGCATTTCTGGATTATCAACGTGCGGAGTTGAATGCAAAAGGCCAAATGTATAGGGGTGGTGTGGTGAATAAAACAATTCATCAACCGTGCCCTTTTCAACCAAGCGCCCTGCATACATAACCATCATACGATCAGCAATGCCAGCTACCACCCCAAGATCGTGGGTGATAAGAACAAGCGCCGTTCCAAAATCTTTGGTTAGCCCCTTAAAAAGCTCAAGCATTTGTGCCTGTACCGTTACATCAAGCGCCGTTGTTGGCTCATCAGCGATTAGGATTTTTGGCTCGGTGGAAAGCGCAATGGCAATCATAACACGTTGACGCATACCACCAGATAATTCATGCGGAAAGCGAGTTATTACCTGCTTTGCATCGGGCAGGCGCACTGCATCTAACATTCTCACCGATTCAATAAGTGCTTCAGATTTGCTCATGCCCTTATGTAATGTCAGCACCTCAGTCATTTGATCAGAAATTCGCATAAATGGGTTTAGCGAAGTCATTGGATCTTGAAACACCATCGAAATCTGATTGCCACGAATTTGATTGAGTTTTTTTCTCTCAAGCCCAATCAGTTCCTGCCCCTCAAACTTTACCGAGCCAGAAGCCACGCCATTTTCTGCTAAAAGGCCAAGTGCCGCTAAAACCGTTTGGCTTTTCCCCGATCCGCTTTCACCAACTATTGCCACAGTTTCCCCAGCACCAATATTAAGAGAAATATCATCAACAGCCTTAACAGAGCCATTAAGGATTGAAAAATTAACACTAAGGTTTTTAATTTCAAGTAAACTCATTTATTGCCCCCTTAGCGATCTTTAGGATCAAGCGCATCACGCAAACCATCACCAATAAAAAAGAAAGAAAACAACCCCGCTACAAAGAACGCCAATGGAAATAATAATTGCCATAAAGTGCCATAAAGCACCGTGCCAGCCCCTTCAGAAATTAGCGCTCCCCACGAAGTATTTGGCTCTTGCACCCCAAGCCCCAAAAAGGAGATGAAACTCTCGGTGAGAATCATTGCAGGCACTAACAGCGAGGCATAAACAATAACGATACCTAAAAGGTTAGGAATAATGTGCCTGACAATGATGGTAAATTTAGTTGAACCGCCAGCAATAGCAGCTTCAACAAATTCCTTATTTTTAAGCACCATAGTTTGTCCACGTACAATCCTAGACATATCAAGCCAAGAAATAAGCCCTAGCCCGACAAATAACATAAAGATGGATCGCCCAAAAACCACCAATAAAAGAATAAGCACAAACATATATGGTATCGACATCAAAATATCGACAATTCGCATCATTATATTATCAATACGACCACCAAAATATCCAGCAATAGCGCCATAAAGCGTGCCAACAATCACCGCAATAAAAGCCCCAACAAAACCCACCATAAGCGATATTTGCGTTCCTTGCGCAACTCGGGCAAAAAGATCTCGCCCCAATGGATCAGCGCCAAAAAAATGCCCCCTGGCAAATGAAGGTTTTCCGTCCTCTGCTACAGAGCCCAAAATTGCCCAATCAATTTCTTCATTGCTCCATTTGGTAAAATAAGGAGCTAAAAAAGCAAAAGCCACGATAAGAGTAAGCACGATAAGAGAAATAACAGCGGCTTTATTTTTGAAAAATCTGCGCCTTGCATCCGCCCACAAGGAATGGCTTTTACCCATTTCATGGGCGGCTAAATTTTCTGCCATTTGCGCTATTTTTTTTGATCTAATTACCATTTTCCTCCCCTAATATCTAATCTTGGGATCAATCCAAGCATAAAGGATATCTACCACCAAATTAAATGCAATCGTGAGAACTCCAATAAGAATTGTTATGCCCATAATGACCGAATAATCTCTATTGAGAGCTGAATTGACGAACATTTGCCCAATACCACCAGTTGAGAAATACATATCAATCACCACCGAGCCAGTTATCATTCCAACAAAAGCAGGGCCAAGATAAGTTATTACTGGCAAAAGAGCAGGCTTAAGCGCATGTTTGAAAATTATTTGTCTGTTTGAAAGACCTTTGGCTTTGGCAGTGCGAATATAATTAGAATTTAGCACCTCAAGCATAGATGAGCGCATAATACGAGCAATGCTCGCCATATAAGAAGTTGAAAGCGCAATTACCGGCATTATAAGATATTGCCATTGCCCACCATTCCAGCCACCACCCGGTAGCCAACCAAGCCAAAGCGTAAAAATTATTACCAAAATTGGTGCCATAACAAAATTGGGTAATACTTGCGCCCCAATAGAAAAACCCACGGCAAAATAATCAGTAATAGAATTATGTTTAATCGCCGCAACAGTCCCCAAAGATATCCCCACGCTTACTGCAATAATGAATGACCATATTCCATATTTTAGTGTTACAGGAAAACCTTGTGCAATAATATCATTTACCGTGCGGTCTTTATATTTAAAAGATGGACCAAAATCCCCCTTAGTTACTATGCCAACAATATAATTTGTTACCTGTTTATAAAAAGGCTGGTCAAGCCCATATTTTGCCTCAATATTTGCTAAAACTTGCGGTGGCAATGGGCGCTCAGAAGTGAACGGGCCACCTGGTGCTGAATGCATCAGGGTGAACGAAAATACAATTAAAATAAGCAAGGTGGGGATAGCTATCCCTAAACGCTTTAATATGAATTTAAACATTGTTGAACAATCAATAACAGCTAAAAAAGACCCCGCTCAAATTGAGCGAGGTCTAAATTTATTTATTTCTCAACTTTATAAAGATCACGAGAATACCAGTTCTGTTCAACATTTTTAACTGGCCATGAACCGATAATAGATTCATTCATCATATAAACACCAGTATAATGATAAACAGGAATTATAGGCATTTCTTCTGCCATAATTTCTTCAACCCTTGTGTAGTTTGCACTTGGATCTGCCGCAGTTTTTGCGTCTGTCATTAGTTTATCAAGTTCAGCATTAGAATATTTGCCGTCATTATAACCAGATGGAGTAGTCATTAAATCTAGGAAGGTTGATGCTTCGTTATAATCGCCACACCAGCCGCCACGAGCTAGATCAAAATCTTGCTTGCCACGAACTTCAAGGAACACTTTCCATTCTTGATTAGCCAGAGTTGCTTCAACACCAAGTTTTTGTTTCCACATTTGCGCTGCAACTGTTGCAACTTTTTTGTGTTCTTCTGAGGTGTTATAAAGCAGTTCAAACTTAAGCGGATTATCTTTATTATATCCTGCCGCTTCCATAAGATCTTTAGCTTTTGCATCACGCTCTGCCTGTGTCATCTGACCGATTGGCACATCTGGTACAGTGAAGTTTGCAGTAGTTCCGGGAGTAAATGTATAGGCTGGAAATTGACCGCCCTTAAGCACTTGCTCAGTCACTACATTTCTATCAAGTGCATAGGAGAGCGCTTGACGAACTCTTTCATCCTTAAATGCTTCAGGTCCACTATCAGAGACATTAAAGCTATAATAATAAGAGCAGAGTCTTGGGAAAGAAATCGCCTCATTAGGATTTTCCTTTTTAAGGCGAGGATATTGACCTGCTGGAACTTCTGTTCTGTCAAGCTCACCAGCCAGATAGCGAATAAGCGCTGCATCTTCATCATTGATAACTAATGCCGTAACTTTGGTAATAACAGTTTCAGCATCATTCCAGTACATAGGATTACGTTCACGCACTGAGCGCTCATTTGGCACATGTTCGGTTAAAACATAAGCACCATTTGAAACAATATTGCCTGGTTTTGTCCACTCGGCACCAAACTCTTCAATCACCTTTTGTGGTGATGGGAAAGTTGAAGCATGAGTTGTCATAGCAGCAAAATACGGCAATGGTGCAGTTAGGTTTACTACCAATGTATAATCATCGGGAGCTGAAACACCAAGTTCACTTGGCTCTTTTTCTCCAGCAATAATTTCTTTGGCATTTTCAAGTGACATTATTTCCATATACCAAGCATAAGCAGATGCAGTTTCAGGATCTGCTAAACGCTGCCAAGCATAAACAAAATCATTAGCAGTAACTGGGTCGCCATTTGACCATTTAGCTTCTTTTCTTAGCTTAAATGTATAAGTGAGATTGCCGTTTGACGCTTCCCAACTCGTCGCAACACCAGGAATAAGATTGCCAAGGGCATCTTGGTTTAACAGGCCTTCAAATATATCGCGAACAATCTCAGAACCTGAAACATCTTCCACAATTTGTGGATCAACCGAAGAATGCTCATCAAGCACACGATAGGTAAATGTCTGATCAGCAGCTAAATTAGTGCCAGCTGGCACTTTAGCGGCAAGCACTGGGGCGACCAAAAAGGTCGTTCCAATAAGCGCAGCGGTTAGAATTTTGGTAAAAGATTTCATAATATTCCTCCTAAAGTTAACTCAAAAAAAATATAACTAGAAAACCGCCCTTCTTTTGAGGGTTAGCTTTCCTTAATATCCACTCTATTACTCTCATTAACCTTTTGGCAAGCAAATTTACCATTAGGTCAAGGTTTCTTAAAATTTATCTGTAATTTAGGGTTTTATTCATTGGGTTCGTGCTACAAGGGAAGCTTCTTCACTCAATAGAAATAAATTCTTTTGCATGAATGGGTTTTGGTCGCTCAGTCATAAAATTTCTTTTTAATGGAATATCTTTCGCCATAGGGTTTTTGCTATACATTCTGCTATACAAAATGCTAAACATGATTTTTGTAACTAATTGAAATATAAGGATTAAATCACTTAGAAAATTAAAATAAGAGGACTTCCTCTCCGCCAGTTTTGCCGTGCATTTTGCTATACAAGGCACCCCTAAGATTACAAAAAAGAATCAAATCACAATTAGTTTGCTTCAATTTATCCAAAAAACATCAAGTTGCTTTTGGGGCTTTCGTGAAAGCGATGTGTTCTTTCACCTGTTTGATACCGTGCTGACACGTTGCATTGCAGAAGATACAGTTGGTGGTAACAACTTAGAAACCAATGCTTCGCTAAAGTGGATTGCCGTTTAAAGTGCAGCGGTTGATATTCCTTGCTGCACTGGGAAATATCTTGGGGACAGCCCCTTAAATATTTCTGAAATTTTACAACTATATTTTTAAGGCAAAATTTTTACCTATGACAAAATCATGACATTTAAGAGATGAGTGTGTGTAATTTACTTTTAGCAAGATGACTAGCTTATTATCTTGTGATAATATCCATATATAAAACCTGCTCTTATAAATAATGATAATTGACATATGATAAAAACCAAAACTGACAAAACAGAAAAAATTGGAGTTCTGCTCCTTAATCTAGGAACTCCTGATGGAACTGATTATTTTTCTATGCGTCGTTATCTGAAAGAATTTCTCTGTGATAAAAGAGTTATTGAAACTAACCCTGTTGTTTGGTGGTTTGTCCTTAATTTTATTGTTTTAACTTTTCGCCCGAAAAAAAGCGGTATGCTTTATGATAAAATTTGGGACAAGAAAATGAATGACAGCCCTTTAAGGGTGATTTCAAACTCGCAGGCAAAAAAGCTCCAGCAACGTTTAGGAAAAGATGTGATTGTTGATATTGCGATGCGTTATGGTAATCCTTCAACAAAAAATAAACTAGAGGAGCTGAAAGCTAGGGGTTGCAGCCGCATAGTTTTAATGCCTCTTTACCCACAATATTCCGCCCCCACAACTGCCAGCGCCAATGATAAAGCATTTGATGTTCTAAAGACCATGCGATGGCAGCCTGCCGTTCGAACTTTGCCTGCTTATTATAATGATCCAATATACATAAACGCATTGGCACAATCTGTCCTTGAGGGGATAAAAAATGCAGGGTTTGATCCAGATATAGTGGTGACTTCATATCATGGAATGCCTCAAAGTTATTATGATGCAGGAGATCCATATTATGAACAATGTCTTGAGACAACTAGGCTTTTGGCTAAAAGGTTAGGCTGGAGTAAAGAAAAGCTTGTGGTTGCATTTCAAAGTAGATTTGGTCCAGATGAATGGATAAAACCATATACAGATGAAGTCTTGGCAGAATTACCCAAAAAGGGAGCAAGGAAAATAGCTATTTTAGCTCCTGCCTTCAGTGTTGATTGCCTTGAAACATTGGAAGAAATTGCAATTGAGGGGCGAGATAGTTTTTTAGAAAATGGCGGAGAGGAATATATCTATATTCCTTGTTTGAATGATAGTAATGCTGGCATGGACGTAATTGAGGCAATAACACGTAAAGAGTTAAAGGGCTGGTTGTAATTTAAATCAAAATTCTGGACTAGCGTGACAATTCTATGACAATAGAACTATTGATAGAACCTATGTTTTTTCATGATTGAAAACCTAACCATTTGTCATATTAAAAAAAGTCCAACACAAGCTGAACCTGTGTTGAGCCTTGATGAGTGGTCGTTATTTGAGACATGCCAGCGCAAAGTTTACATCTCCATGATGCCCGAAATTTATATATCCAAAGCCCCCACAAAATCTATAATCAAGGGTGAAGAAGCATATTTAGCTTTGTTAAATATTCTTTGCGGGTTAGAATCTCGTGTTGTGGGCGAGACGGAAGTATTTGGACAATTTAAGATTTTTGTAAACGGGCAGAGCATGAGGGTTCCAAGTTGGTTTAATCAATTTCGTCGTGTCGCCCAAGACTTGATTGTTGACGTTAAAGAAATTCGCAATAGCTATCTAGCAGATGTGGGTTTGCGTTCTTATGGATCTTTGACTAAATCTAGTGTTAGTAATTGTAAGCAGCTTGCAATTATTGGAGGAGGACAATTGGCTAAAAAAGCTCTTCCCTATCTTAATGATGGAAATCATCAGATAAGCATGTTCTTGCGATCTCCCTCAAAGGCAAAACAAATACCTGCCCGCTTATCAAAATACTTAGAAATATATGCTCTTGATGAACAAATTGCACTTAAATCTATAGAGGGGCTAATCATTGCAGCTCCTCTTAGCTCAAAGCAGATAGAGGGTTGGCTAAAAAAGACAAATATTAAACCCAACATAATTGTTGATTTGCGCGATCAAAGTGCAGATAAAGCGCTTGATGTTGATTGTAGGTTGGTAACATTAAATGATTTATTTGCAGAGATTGAAAAAACCTCTGCATTGTTTCAAGTTCAAATAGCAGGTGCTAAGAAACATATTATAGCTCTTAGCCGGAAAAGATTTTTTAGTTGTCATTTTAGACCCTTTGGATGGGAAGATATATGCGCTTAATAATTGCTAGTCGAAAAAGTGATCTTGCCCGCATTCAAGCCTATATGGTTGGCGAGGCATTAAAAAAGAAAAATTTAGATCTTGAGATTGAGTATCAATTTAGCTCTTCGCTTGGCGATGAAAATCAAGATGATCCACTTTGGAAAATGCCATCTCAAGGTGTCTTTACACAAGATTTTCGTGCGGGGCTTGCCAATGGAAATGTGGATATGGTTGTGCATTCGTGGAAAGATTTACCAACCGAAAGTGATGGATCAACTATTTTGGCGGCAACTCTACCAAGAGCCGATCCAGCTGATTTATTACTGATTA
The DNA here is from genome assembly GCA_021648585.1 of Devosiaceae bacterium. Lineage (GTDB taxonomy): Bacteria > Pseudomonadota > Alphaproteobacteria > Rhizobiales > Devosiaceae > S141-66. The sequence goes on from JAKISM010000004.1 coordinate 7,527, forward strand.
AAAAAACAGCTATTGAGGGAATAAAGAAGAGTAAAAAAATATGGCTGTTATCTTCATCACCCCGTCGCATGTTTAACCTTGAGAGTTTTCTAAAAAAAGCTTTTCCAAATGGATTAAATGAGGTCGAGTTTTCATCAGTTCGGGGTAATATTCAAACTCGATTAAGTAAAATGTTAGAATTAGAGGTGGACGGGCTAATTGTAGCAAAGGCGGCAATTGATAGGTTGTTGACTTCAGATCAATGGAGCAGAGCAAACGATAATTTTGAGCAAAGCGCTTTAGCAGTTAGAAATGTGATTGATAAATGCGAATGGATGGTACTTCCTATAAGTGCCAACCCACCTGCCGCAGCGCAGGGAGCGCTTGTGGTTGAAATTGCGCAACAGCGCAAAGATTTAATTGCCATTCTTGATGAAATTAACTGCAAGCAGACTTTTACTGACGTTTCAATAGAGCGCTCAATTCTTTCCTCTTACGGAGGCGGCTGTCACCAAAAAATTGGTGTTTGGGTAAAAACTCTTGCTCGGGGGAGGGTTTTCTCTATTCGTGGCGAGAGTGATAATGGTGAAAGTCTTAAGCAGTTTTCTTTAGTCAACTCTAAAGAATTGTCTAAAAATATTGCTTTGAAGGATATTTACAACCCTAATCGTTTAATTGATATTTTTTCAAGAGAAGACATTTTGCCAAGTGCGGATAGTTTGCAAAAAATTTCAAAAGCAGATGTTTTATTTCTTGCTAGTTCGCACATTCCTGATGATTATTTAACCAAAATAAAAAATCACAAAATTTGGGCAAGTGGTGTTGCGAGCTGGATTAAGCTGGCAGCAAAAAACATCTGGGTAAATGGGGTTGATGATAATCTTGGTGCTTGTGTAGACAGGCAAATTGAAACCTTGTTAAATCTGTCGCCTAACTGGCTTACATTAACTCATGCGGATAGCCCCTCTAAACCTGCTATTGGCACATATAAATTGATTCCAAATAGTAATGATTTAAACATCAAAGATGAGACACACTTTTATTGGCGTTCAGGTTCTTCTTTTAGGCGTGCTTTAGAGCTAGAGCCAAAAATAAAAGACAAAAATCATGCATGCGGTATGGGGCAGACTTATAGTATAATAAAAGAAATACTTGGTGATGGTGCTAATGTTACTCCCTTCATCAATGAAGATGAATGGTTAAAGGTATTGCACAAATGAAACATTTAATGCGTAGCAGAGCAAATCCGCATATTCGTGAATTATTAGCCCAAGATGGGCTAACTATTTCAAAGCTCATTCAACCATTATTTGTTGTAGAGGGGTTGACAGGAGAAGAAGAAATTCCTGCTCTTTTAGATAATTTTCGAATGGGAATTGATGCCGCTCTTAGGCAAATTGAAAATGACCTAAATAATAATGTGCGTAATTTCATGCTTTTCAACATTCCTGCTAACAAGGACATTAGCGCAGATTTTGGCGCAAAAACAATAAAAGCAATTAAGGATAGGTTTGGCGCAGATATTCATCTTTGGGTCGATACATGCCTTTGCTCTTCTTCTGTTGATGGGCATTGTTGTATTTTTCATAAGGATCAATCTACTAAAATAGATTTAGATGCCAGTTTAAAGGCTATTGCATATTACGCTTTATGTTACGCAGATGCTGGAGCAGATGGAATTGCCCCCAGCGATATGATGGACGGGCGAGTTGGCGATATTCGTAAAACACTTGATAAAAACGGACATGCTAATATTGCTATCATGTCCTATTCAACCAAATTTGCTAGTGAATTTTATGGGCCATTTCGTGGCGCAGCAGATAGTGTTCCTGCTTTTGGCGACAGACGGCAATATCAGATTGATGTGCGCAATCGTGATGATGCAATTAACTCAAGCCTACGATGCTCTAAAGAGGGCGCAGATATGTTAATGTTAAAACCTGGCATGACCAGCATTGATCTTGTTGCACCTATTCATGAAAAATCAGGCTTACCAGTTGGTGTCTATCAGGTAAGTGGTGAATATGCCTCCATTGCCCTGTTGGCACGTGAAGGACTTATAGATTTTGACAAAGCGTTGCTTGAAACATGGCAGGTTTTTTGGCGTTCTGGCGCACAATTTATCATTACCTATGGCGCAAGAAAAGCACATAAGCTTGGAGTTACAAAAACATGACACAAGAATTATTTGATCGCGCATTGCGTGTAACCCCCGCTGGAGTGCATAGCCCTGTGCGCTCTTTTAAGGGGCTAGGTCGAGCGCCGATATTTTTTAAAAGTGCAAAGGGAGCAATTCTTTTTGATGTTGAAGGTAATGAATATATTGATTTTTGCCAGAGTTTTGGCCCACTTATTTTGGGTCACAGAGATAAAGATGTTGAAGAAGAGGTAAAGGCCGCTATTTCCGATGTCTGGTCACTTGGTGCTGCAGACCCATATTCTTTGGAATTAGCTGAATGGATAGTTGAAAATATTGCACCAGTTGAGCGTGTGCGTTTTGTAAGTTCTGGCACAGAGGCGGTAATGAGTGCATTACGTTTGGCACGTGGATATACAAATCGCTCAAAGATTGTTAAATTTGATGGTTGTTATCATGGGCATGTTGATAGCATGTTGGTCAAAGCTGGTAGCGGTTTGGCGAATGGGCAGTCATCTTCTTCAAGCTCAGGAGTGAGTGACAAACAGGCATCAGATACACTAATTTTGCCACTTGGTGATGAAGAAGCGCTTGAGAAATTATTTGCGATTGAGGGAAAGAATATTGCAGCACTAATAATTGAACCCTTACCAGCCAACTTTGGTCTTTTGCCACTTGATATAAAATTCCTTGAAAAGTTAAGAGAACTAACCCAGCAATATAATTCCTTGTTGATTTTTGATGAGGTTATCTCAGGCTTTCGCTTATCAAAGGGTGGCATGGCAGAAATTACAAATATCACTCCAGACCTTATCACCTATGGTAAAGTTATAGGCGGTGGTTTTCCTGTTGGTGCTTTTGGTGGTCGCGCCGATATTATGGATCAAATTGCCCCTAGTGGTGCAGTTTATCAAGCTGGAACTCTAAGCGCCAACCCTATAAGCATGCGTGCTGGTTTGGCGACACTTAAGAAAGCCGCAAAAGCGGGTCAGTATGAAGCGCTTAATAAACGTGCGACATATTTTGCTAATGAGCTAAGAAATATAATAAAAAAATCCAAACTAAATATTGAATTGGTTCAGGTAGGTTCACTATTGTGGCTTTGTTCTGGCGGGCAAGGATTATCAATTAAATCACCAGCAGATTTTCCTAAAAATATTCAAGAAGGGTTTAAACCTCTTTTTTTAGCCTTGCTAAACGAAGGGATTTATCTTGCGCCAAATGGATATGAAGTTATGTTTTTATCACATGCTCATGATGATGAAATACTTACGCTAGCATTATCAAAATTTGAACGTGCCTTGGCTAGGCTTACTAAATGATAAAATTCCAAATTAAAGTTTTAATAGCAATTATTTGGCTGACTTTCACAGTATCGCTTGCGGGCTGGTGGTTTTTACATGCTTGGAACCAGATTGAGCTAAGTGCCGATAATGGCGTGCGCACAATGTTGAAGTGGGAGGGGTTTTCACTTCTTCTTTCTCTTTTAGCAGGTGGTATTGCTATTGTTTATCTTATTTATCAAGAGCGAAAATCCTATCGCACTCTTAATGATTTTTATCTGGCATTTTCTCATGATTTAAAAAATTCTATGACCAGTTTGCAAATGCAGATTGGAGCATTGCGTGATGAATATAGGGGCGAACAAAGCCCAATTTTGGTTAGGCTGGAAAGAGATAGCCGAAGGCTTAAGATGAAGCTAGAAAATTCTTTAGAGTTATCAAAGTTAGAAATTGCACCACTTTATTTAGAAAATATTTTTCTTTCAGATATTTTAGCAAGAGTTCGTTTTAGTGAACCAGATATTGAAATTTCGCTAAACCATGATCAACAGATATATGGCGATCGACGCGCTATTGAAATTATTTTTTTAAACTTGATAGATAATGCCATCAAACATGGCAAAGCAACTCGAATTATTATTGAAGCTAATGTTTTTAATAACAATAAAATTCTTGTTCGCTTTAGTGACAATGGCTCTGGATATGAGGGATCACGAAAAAAGCTTGTTGAGATGTTTCATTCTTCAAATTCTGATAATAGCTCTGGCATCGGTCTTTATCTGGTTGATAAACTTATTGCCAAAATGAAAGGCAAGATTGCTTTTCCTGCTCAAAAAAAACAAGAAGGTTTTGCTGTATTGCTCACATTTTTTAAGGCAAAAAATTCATGAATAAGATTTTGCTTTTGGAGGACGATAAATCGCTTGGCGCAACAGTTTGTGATCGTTTAAGTGCAGAGGGATTTGATGTTATTTGGGTATGCGATATTAAGTCAGCCAATTTAGCACTGAAGAAACATGATTTTAATTTGCTGGTTTTAGATGTTGGACTTCCTGATGGCTCTGGTTTTAAATTTGCTAAAAACTTAAGAAGTAGTTTAACTATCCCATTCTTATTTTTAACAGCGCAAAGCTCGGCTCAAGATCGACTTGAAGGGTATGAGCTTGGGGCTGTAGAATTTATCCCAAAGCCGTTTGTTTTTAAAGAGCTACTCTTAAGAATTCAGCATGTTTTCAATAATCACAAACATTTGCCACAAATAATTTTATGTGCTGATAGGGAAATAAATCTGGATAATATGTCAGTGAGTGATAGCGGCGGCAAAATTACCTATCTGTCGAACCGAGACTTTAAACTTTTAAAATTACTCATCAAAGAAACACCTCGCCCAGTCTCACGAGATAATATTTTAGATGAATTATGCGGCTCTGATCAATTCCCAAGCAATAGAATAATTGATAATTCTATCGTCCGCTTACGCCAAATACTTGGCGAAGAGGGCGGCAAATCTATCCGTTCAATCCGATCTGTTGGATATCAGTGGATACCAAATATGAAAGTAAACTAATGACAAATATTCGCTTTGAAAATGCACTAAAACGTATAGATCAAAAAACACCACCCATCTGGTTTATGAGGCAGGCAGGACGCTATCATCAGCATTATCAGGCTTTAAGCAAAGAGCATGGGTTTACAAAATTATGCCAAACACCTGATCTTGCCGCTGAAGTTGCAATGGGTCCAATTGATGATTTTGATTTTGATGTATCAATTTTATTTAGCGATATTTTATTCATTCTCAATGCTATGGGCATGGGGCTTGAATATACTAGCACTGGTCCAAAATTGGCTTGGCAGCTCAACAAAGACACAATTTCAAAACTTGATAAATCTTTAGATGTAGCTCAAAAACTATCCTTTCAAGCGCAGGCAGTTCGCAAAACTCGTGCAAGACTACCTGATGATAAAAGCCTGATAGGGTTTAATGGGGGGTTGTGGAGTCTTTTTACTTATGCGGTTGAGGGAACTCATAAAGGAAATCTTATTGAGACTAAAAAATCTATGTCGCTTTTTCATTCATTTATGGAAATTTTATTGCCACTTTATATTCAAAATACAAAAGAGCAGCTTGAAGCAGGAGCTGAAATTATTATGATGTTTGACACGGCTGCAGGAGAGCTTTCTCCAGCACTTTATCAGTCGCTTGTGCTTCCTTATATTGAAGAAATTGCAAATCATTTCCCCAAAAAAATTGGACTTTATACTAAAGGAACTACGCCTTCTCACTATAATCACCCATTTTTTGAAAAAGATATTTTGGCGGGGTTGGGGGTTGATCATCGCTGGTCTGCTAGTGATATGAGAAATTTGAAAATAGGGTTTTCTCAAGGTAATTTTGATCAGTCTTTACTTTTTTTGCCCCAAGAAGAATTTCTTATTCATCTTAATGCCTATCTTGATCGAATGTATTCAAATGGTGGTCCGCCCAAAGGCTGGGTCAGCGGACTTGGGCATGGCATTTTACCCAAAACACCTGAAAAAAATGTGGCTTTATTTGTAAAAACAGTACGCGAGTATAATTATGAAAAATAATAATAATCTCTTTGCTAAATATGACATAGCAGCGCCGCGTTACACTTCCTATCCAACAGTTCCATATTGGGATAACGCCCCAACAACTGATGAATGGATTAACTCATTAAATCGCACTTTTGATAAAGAGCATAGTCCATGGAGCCTTTATATTCACATTCCTTTTTGTGAATCTCTTTGTTGTTATTGCGCTTGCAACACAACAATCAGCCGCAACCATGATCGTTATGAAGACCCCTATGTTAATTGTTTGCTTAAAGAGTGGGATAGCTATCAAAAATTAGTTCCTGCGCTAAATAAACAAGCGTTAAAAAATATTCACCTTGGTGGTGGCACTCCAACTTTTCTTAGCCCTAATAATCTACGCCGGTTGCTTTTGGGTATTTTATCAAATGTGCAAATAGATAAAGATAATTTTGAGGGGTCAATTGAGGTTCACCCCAACTATACAACTGATGAACATTTAGAAATGCTACGTGAAATTGGTTTTAACCGCATCTCCATTGGTGTGCAGGATTTTAATTTAAACGTTCAAAAAATGGTCAACCGAATTCAATTACCTCAAGCGACTGCCAAAACTGTTAGTAGCGCCAGAAGGCTTGGTTTTGCTTCTGTTAATTTTGATTTGATTTATGGATTGCCTGGGCAAGGTCAAAAAGAGATGATAAATACAATTGATAAAACCCTTGAGTTTAAACCAGATCGTATTGCCCTTTATTCTTTGGCAATCGTGCCATGGATTAAACCAGCGCAGCGACTTTTTAAGGACGAGGATCTGCCAAGCCCAAAAGACAAACGCGCCCTTTATGATTATGCTAAAGGGCGATTGCTTGATGCTGGTTATATTGAAATTGGAATGGATCATTTTTCATTACCTAATGATGACTTGGCAATTGCTATGAATGAGGGTCGCCTACACCGAAATTTCATGGGCTATACCGATCAGCAAACAGATGTTTTGCTTGGATTAGGCGTTAGTTCAATTTCCGCTTCCCCCGATTGTTTTCATCAAAATCAAAAAATTCTATCGCTTTATGAGGCTCAAGCAAATAAAGGCATCATTCCCACTATGCGCGGGCATAAGTTAAATGAAGAAGATCAATTTGTTCAGGCTCAAATTTTAGAATTGATGACAAAATTTAAAATATATTTTTCTGATGATGCACAAGCTCAATCTGTTAAATCTCGACTTGAGCCAATGATTGCAGATAAACTTGTGTCTTTTGATGGAAATACCATGTCGATTACTGAGGAAGGGAAAGGCTTTTTGCGTGTTATATGCACTTCTCTTGATAAGCGATTGTTAAGGGCAAAGCCTCAAACTATAACTTTTTCAAAAGCAATATGAAAATCATCATAATAGGGGCAGGAATAAGTGGGCTTTTAAGCGCATATTACCTTGTTAAGGGTGGTTGCGAGGTTGAGATTTTTGAAAAATCTGATCGCCCTGGCGGGTTGATTAAGACTTTTTCATCTGAATTTGGGCCAATGGATTATGCCGCCAGCTCATTGGTAAATTCTGAAGTTTTTGAAGACATATTTAACGATATAGGGCTTGAACTAGCAACTAAAGGCTCACTTGCAAAAATAAAATATATCTATCGTAACTCTATCAGGCGTTGGCCGCTTAATCTATTCGAAAGCCTTCGTTTTATGGGGGGTGTTGTTTCTCTTATCTTATCCAAAGACAAAGGTCTTTCAAAGGGGCGTTCTATAAATAATTGGGGCGAGGCATTTCTTGGTAAGGCGGGCTATCGTTATACATTAGAGACATTTTTACAGGGTGTTTATGCTGGTGATGGCAGGAAAATGAGTGCTTCGCTTATTTTAAGCAATATATTTGGCAAGAAAAATAAGCAGCCTAAGAAAAGAAAACCGCAAGTTCGTGGCTCTGTTATGCCCTTAGGCGGTATGGAGCAATTAACTAATAAATTGGCACTTTATCTTGAAAAAAACTCAGTAAAAATAAATTACAATGTTGAGGTTAGTGCAGATGATATTGATGCAAGTCAGATAACAATAATCGCTTCATCAGCCCCTGCAACCGGAAAATTACTCAAACAAATGGGCGTCAAAGAAGGCGCAAAACTGATGGCGCTTGATATGTTAGATTTAGCAAGTGTGCATCTAGTTTTTAAGCAAGGCAAGACGCTGTTTAATGGATATGGTTGTCTTTTCCCAGTTAGTGAGGGGTTTAATTGTTTAGGAGTGCTTGCAGGGCAGAATGGTTTTCCAGATGAATATTCAAACCCAGTAGAGCGATGGATTATTGGAGGGGCGTATAATCGAAATGTGCTTAGCCAAAGTGATGAGAAGCTTATAAATTTAGCACTTGTTGACAGAAAAAAACTTTCTAATAAAGAAGAAAAACCAATTGCAGCATTTATATTACGTCGCCCGCAATCTTTACCTCATTATACCCCAGAGCTTGAGAAAATAATTGACAATCTTTGCCTCCCCAAAAATCTGTTTTTGGCAGGAAACTATTTAGGTGGAATTGGATTAAGCGCAATTATTAGGCAAAGCCAAACCCTAGCAAAAGAAATTAAAGCTGCTGAATAATTGAATATATTAGGTATCAGCCCCTAATTTTCTATATAATTATTTCTGCTTCCAATTTCATATTTAGCTCTTACCTATGACCTTGCCCTGACCTTGCCCCTTAAAATTACGCATCAAGGAGATATATGAAACACGTGTTCGCTTTGGTTATCGTCGAGTTCATGTGCTGTTGCATAGGGAAGATCAACGTATTTGCGCTATTTGCTCAAAACATCTTTCAGCGCTGGATAAAGCGCTAAATAGCGCCCATATATTTCTTCGTACTTTGCTACATTAGCCTTTATCGGTTCCACATGAACCCCTGGACGCACCATTGCAGAAATTCCTTCATCAATGCTAGAGAAGTACTCTGAGCCATATGCTGCCAAAACCGCCGCTCCAGTTGAAGGGGCATCAGGCGTAGCGGGAACGCGAACAGGCAGGCCAGATGTGTCTGCATGTATCTGCAACCAAAGTCTAGAGGCTGCTGCACCACCACCAACTATAATTTCAGTGTTTGTGTACCCTGCACGTGTAAAGGCGTCCAAGATAGCTCTAGTTCCAAACCCGACTCCCTCCATGATAGCTCTAAAAATGTGGTGCTTCTCGTGAGATAGTGTCAGGCCTACTAGTGCACCACGAGACATAGCATCCGTATAAGGAGTTCGATTTCCCTGAAAATGATCTTGAACAATTAACCCATCACAACCAGGTTCCAATTCTTCAGCCATAGCATTCAAACTGTCAAAATCGAGAGGTCCTCCAGTTAAGCGGCCCAGCCAGTTTATGATTGAACCAGTTGAAGTTTGACCACCTTCCACAATATAACGACTCGGATAAACAATATCTGGATAGCTCCCCCATACACCGTGCGCATGAACAGGTGCATCGGTCACTCCAAACAACAGATGAGAAGAGCCAGTAATAAGCGCAAGCTGTCCTGGTTGAGCAACACCCAGCCCAATCATTCCAATCAATGCGTCTGCACCACCCTGTATGACCTTGACGGTTTTAGGTATCCCAAGCTCCTCAGCAGCACTAGCTCTCAGCGTACCAATAATTTTTCCTGGAGCAACAACTCTTTGTGGCCATTTACCCTGTAACTCTTCAAAGTCAAGTGCCTTAAGAAGGCTTGTAGCCCACCCTCCCCGCTGAGTAGAATAATGCCAACGCAGACCTACATTGTTCAAGCTAGCAACCCATTCCCCAGTCAACTTGTAACTGAGATAGTCTTGATATTCGCAAATTCTATGTGCCTTGTTAAATATCTGAGGTTCATTCCGCTTTAACCAGAGTGCCTTTGGTATCATCCACTCAGCTGATACTGGTCCTGCACCATTTCCATTCATCTCAAGAGCTGTATCACCTGTTGCTAAAACAGCATCAGCTTCTGAGCTGGCACGTACATCCATCCATATCATTGCTGGACGCAACGCATCTCCATTTTCATCCAACGCCACAACCGAGCAACTGGTAGTTGCATAGGCAACGGCCACAATTTGATCGCCTGATATTTTTGCTTCTTCAATTGCACCGCGCGATGCTTTAACAAAGCTTTTCCACCAACTAGAAGGATCCTGCTCAGCCTGCCCTCCTGCTGCAAACTTAGTCTCATAAGGACATGAAAAGCTACCTAAACAATTTCCTGAAATATCATAAATTCTGGCACGTAGGCTTTCTGTCCCTCCGTCAGCTGTTAAAAAATAGACCATATTTACCCCCATCATTATAAAATATAACAGACAAACTCAAAGATCACGAAATACCTGCAACGCTTTACTTGCATACATTATTGCAGGACCCCCGCCCATTTCAACAGCAACCTCTAATGCTTCAACCAAAGCACCTTCATCAGCACCGTGTCGTTTAGCTCCATCCACATGATATAAAATACAATCATCACAGCCTTTTACTACAGCAATGGCAGTTGCCATCAACTCTTTATGTGCAGTGGATATTTTTTTCTGTGTGCTCGCCACTCTTGATATTTTGGCAAACCCAGAAAAAAGATCTGGTGTAGCATTTGAAAATGCGCCGATCCTACCTTTCACTTCAACCAATCTATCTCTAGCAGTTGTCATTCTATACTCCTTGCAATAAAATTTTGAGTGTTTCAGTGGGTTGATCCCAATGCACCATATGCCCTGCATGAGCAAAATTATGTACGGCTACGTTACTTGGAACAAAATATACATCAGGCCAATCAATAATACGATCTTTATGCCCAATCAGAATACGTGTAGGAACTTTGCTCGCAATATCCTCAAGTGCTGGAATAATGTCAACGCTTTGCCTATCTGTACTAAACAAAGACTTTGCAAGAGATTGTAGCCGCCCCCCTCTTAAGTTTTTGTATAGCGCATCAATGGCTGAGTCAGACAAACTTAACGGGCGGTCTGTTATACGCTTAAGTAGCTGTTTCACTTCTCCAGACGAGGAAGGTTTTGACATACCAAGAATAAAACCTGAATCAATACTCAAGCCGATACCCACTGGCGCAATCAATGTCAAAGAAGCAATGGATTTATTTTTAGCCAATGCAAGCGCTGGAACTGAACCTAAAGAGTGAGCAACTAGATGGAAGGGTTGTGAACCCAATACTTCCTTTGCGAAGGTTGCAAGGTTTACGGATAATTCCTCTACATTTTCTGCTTCGAGTTTACTGGCTCCGTGTCCTGGCAGGTCAATTGCTACCACATGGTGTCCAGCCCTAGAAAGTCCATTTATTAACCCCGCATAAGTGGTATTATCGCCAGAAAACCCGTGTATCAATAAAAACGACTTACTATTCTTTTCTCCCGCGGACACATAAGAAATATTATGTTCATAATGATGACTTGCACTATCCTTATGTAACAATACTGCCTCCACGTCACTTTTTTCAACACGTCTGCGCCGCCCGCTACCATTGATGCTGTCGATATCAATATTGTTTAAACGAGCTATACGCCTCGCAACTGGAGTAGCACGACGCACACCAATATTCTTACTTGTTGGTTTAGAGTTCTTTCCTATACCTTTGATTTGCAACTCTTTTGATTGAGATGCAAGTTGCACCTCTATTTTATCTTTGTCACTATCAGCATTATCATCAGCTACAGTCCAGTCTGGCCCATCTTCAATTTTAATTCTGGCAATCGGCTCGCCGACCAACACAGTCTCACCTTCATTTTTCAGTTTCTCAAGCAATGTCCCCTCACCAAGCGCAGGGAATTCTACGGCCGTCTTATCCGTCTCAACGACAATAATTGGGTCACCACGCTTGAATTTTTGGCCAACCTTAACTAACCAAAAATTAACAACCCCCTCTTCCATTGCCTCGCCCAAACTAGGCATGTTTAATATAGATTCGATCACATCACGAGCCTTTTTGCTGTTTCCTCTATCGATTTAGGAGATGGAATTGATCCTGCCTCCAGATCAGCAGAAACTGAAATTGGGCAATCCTCTCCAGCAACACGCACCACCGGATCTGTTAAATAATCAAAACACTCCTCAGAAATTCGCGCTGAGAGTTCAGAAGCAACCCCTGATGTAAGAACGGCCTCAGAAACAACTAAAACCTTACCCACCTTTTCAACTTCCTTACGAATTGTATCAAAATCCAGCGGATTAAGAGTACGAAGATCAATTACTGTTGCTTCAATGTTTTGTTTTGACAAAGCTTCCGCTGCCTGCATAACAAATTGCAACTGTCGGGAATAGGTGACTATCACAATGTCTGAACCATGTCGGCGAACAGCTGCCTTACCCCAAGGAAGAGGATCAATACTCAGATCAACATCCTCCTTTAACGAATAAAGACTCTTATGCTCTATGAATACTACTGGATCAGGCTTGGTAAGGCTTTGACGCAGAAGGTGATAGGCATCAGATACTGTTGCTGGCATAGCAAGACGAAGACCAGGAGTGTGCATAATAAATGCTTCAAGACTTTGACTATGCTGAGCGCCAGCAGACCGCCCTGCACCACCTTGAGTTCTCAATACTAACGGCACACCAATCTGACCACCGAACATATAGCGGATTTTTGCTGCCTGATTTCCTAACTGATCCATCGTCATACCGATAAAATCGACATACATAAGCTCAGCCACAGGTCGCAAACCACTCATTGCAGCGCCTATTGCAGTACCAATAATTGCTGGTTCAGAAATAGGAGTATCAAGTAAACGTTCGGGTCCAAATTTATCAATAAGCCCTTTTGTAACGCCATAAGCGCCGCCATAACGACCCACCTCCTCACCAATGATAAAAATACTTTCATCTTCTATCATTGCATCATATAATGCCTGTCGTAACGCATCACGATAAGTCAACTCAACCATAATTACTCCCTTGCCAAAATTCGATTGATACGTGTCTGAACTGGTTCAGGTTCTGGCTCGTTAGGGCCATAAACGTCACGAAACATTGATGATAATGGGGGTGGATTAGAGGAAATTGCAAAGTCTATAGCAGAGTCCATTTCATCACTGATAGATTGGTCAATAATATCCAAAAACTCATTAGACACCCCCTCTTTGATTATATTATCTCGGGCAAATAATACTGGATCTCTCTTACGTCCTTCGACCTCTTCTTCTTCGCTACGATATGGACTTTTGTCCATGCGGGCATGACCAAAAAACCGGTAGCATGACACAGCGAGAAATCCAGGCTTACCAACACGGGCATCGTCCGTAAGTTTTTGTGCTGTCTCTTGAACAGTTTCAACATTCAGCCCATCCACACTTATGCCGTTCAAGCCAAACGCTATCGCACGTTCATGTAAATTAGTAGCCTTTGTTGCCTGGTCAATTCTCGTACCCATTCCATATTGATTGTTTATACACACAAACAAAACTGGCAAATCCCACAACGCAGCCATATTCATACTTTCGTACAAAATCCCTTGTTGCATAGCTCCATCACCAAAAAATGCGACCGATATTGCTCCAGTCTTACCACGCTTTGCAGCGAGCCCAGCTCCAACAACAGCAGGTATCCCCCCTCCAACAATTGCGTTTGCACCCAGATGGCCCAACCCCATATCAGCAATATGCATAGAGCCGCCTTTTCCTTTGCAATAACCAGTTTCCTTTCCAGCAATTTCAGCCATCATAAGATTAGGATTAGCACCACGGCTCAAAAAAATTCCGTGCCCTCTATGATGAGTAGTAAAACTATCACCTTCTTTCATAGCTGAACAAACACCAACCGCTGCAGACTCTTCTCCAATAGACAAGTGCAACATTGAGCCTGCACTTTGTCCTCGTACAAACAACTCGCCAACCCGCTCCTCAAATGTTCTCACACGACGCATTTGCCGATAAAGATCTTCAAGCCTTGAGTTAGTTCTGGCATCATTTGCATGTTTCAACTTAATCTCGGTCATGTTTATTTCCCCCTCACAAAAGCTTGAGTTTAGTTGTGCGCGACACGATTGCCACCGCCACCAGAATAACAATGCCCTTAACAATATTTTGGATATAAGAATCCATCCCTATTAGGTTCAGACCATTATCAAGAATGCCTATAAATAAAGCGCCACAAAAAGTTCCCAATACCGTCGCTGTTCCCGGTCGGAACATCGTCATTCCGATAAAGACTGTTGCCAGCCCATCCAAAAGATATCTTTCACCAACATTTGGTTGGCCAGACCCAAGACGCGCAGCCAGAAGAGCACCCGCAACAGCTGCAAAAAGAGCAACTATGGTAAGCGCGGCTGTTCGATAAAATACTATTCGAACACCAGAAAGCTCCGCCGCCTTCTCATTGCCGCCAACAGCATATATATAACGACCAAACACCGTACGTTCCATAACAAACCATGCCAAAGCGACTGCTGCAATCATAAAAAATGCCAATATAGGCACTCCTAGCAAGCGTCCCTGACCCAAAAAAAGATAACTGTCTGGCAGACCTCCATAAATTGCCCGCCCGCCTGTAAGCATAAAATTAATACCAAACAAGATTGAACCAGTGGCGAGCGTAGCAATTAAAGAAGGAATACCTATTTTTGTAACCAGTAGACCATTGGTGATTCCAACAACAAGCCCAGCGCCCATGCCAATAGTAATAGCAAACCAGAGATCCACACCGTTAACAAGCAACATTGGCACCAAAATACCAGTCAAACCAACTATGTAACCCACTGATAGGTCAATTTCTTTTGCAGCAAACCCAAAAGTTAAACCACAACCAACTATAGTTAGAATAGAAATTTGCTGCAAAATATTTGTTAGATTAACAATCGTCATAAATCGGTCAACTGAAACTGAAAAACCGATAAACATCAAAACCAATACAATTAGAGTGGAATATTTTTGAACCCACTCCATGTTAAATTGAATGTTTTTGCTCTTTTTAATATCCATTTCTTGCACTTTCCTGCTCATGCGTTTTCTCCAGATAATGCAGAAATAAAACGCTTCTCAGAAAAGTCTTCTGCAAAAATTTCTTTACTTGGGAATCCATTTACAAAAGGAACAACCCGCTGTGCGATATGTTCAATTTCAAGTAAATCAGAAGAAGCAATAATTATACCCATACCCTGCTTGGCAAGCGCACGAATTTTTCTGTAAATTTCTTGTTTGGCACCAATATCCACGCCTTCGGTTGGTTCAATGAAAATCATCACACAATATTTATTTTCAGCCCCATATAACCACTTCCCCAAAGACACTTTTTGTTTATTTCCACCTGACAGGTTTCGCAATAATTGCCCTCGACTACTAGTTTTAATATTCAATAAATCAATGATACGAACCACTTCGGCTTTTTCTACGCCAAAGTTCAATATACCACTACGGGCTGCAAAGTCGGGATGTACCAGAGATAAATTTTCAGTTACGGAACCATCCGGCATCAACGAATTTTCCATTCTGTGGTCTGGAACAAAGGCCACACCACTACGTTGCATTGCTCGCACGTTTCCAGCAACTGGCTTTCCCTCAACCTCAACAGTTCCAGATATCAGACCTTCTTTTGAATAAAGAGAGCGGACAAAACCAAAATGACCAGCGCCAGTCAGACCAATAAGACCCACTATTTCTCCAGCCATTACTTCAAATTGGGGAACACTAACTTGCCCCGCCTTCCAGTTTTTTACGCTTAAAACAGTCTTACCACCAACAAAACTACGGTTTTTGACCTCACCAGAACCTTTGGTTGCACCTGTTCTGCGCAACATTAAATCAATCAAATTTCCTTCTGTGGTGTTCTCAACTTGCAACGTATCAATAAATTTTCCATCACGTAAGACAGTAACCTTATTTGAGAGGAGCTTTATTTCTGATAGAAAATGACTGATCAACACAACTCCTACTCCCTTTTGGGGCAACGAACTAATAATCTTCCATAGCTGCTCCTTTTCACGACTTTGCAAAGCAGCAGTTGGCTCATCTAAAATAAGAATTTTTATATTGCCACGTAAGGCTCGAACAATTTCAATCACCTTTTGATCAGCAACACCTAGAGTTTCAACCGAACGATCCAAAGAGATTGACGCTTCAGGAAACCACTTATTCAACAGCCTTTCTGCCCGATATAGTAAATCCTTGCGCCGTATAATACTACCGAGATATTTTGGCTCGGCACCTAGCATAATATTTTCAGCCCCACTCAATTGAGGCACAAGACTTCCTTCTTGACTGACTTGTGCAATTCCATGCAAAAGCGCGTCACAAGGCGTACCTAACTTCACCAAACTATCATTGATATAAATATCTCCAGAAGTCGGGCTAACTGTTCCACTTAACACGTTGATTAGTGTAGACTTTCCAGCTCCATTTTCACCAATCAAACCATGAACTTCATTGAAGCCAAAAGTCACACTAACATCATCTAGGGCCAAGTTTCCAGAATAATCCATAACAATATTGTTAAGCGTAACACTCATGAACTGACCTTGGGATTGCGTATCGATAGGAGGCGGAGATATCTGCTCGCAACTTCATAGACAAGCTGCGAGCAGAAGGGGACCTATAGAAAGTCTTTACAGTTTTGCTTAGTTACCAATGGAGCATCCATATAAACAGTTTTACTTGGAATCACATCAGCAATATCCTTACCGTCTACAACGATGCTTGTTATCCATTCACCAACCTGCTCGCCCATTCCCTCAAAAGGCTGACTAACCGTTGCAATCATCATGCTGTCAGACTTACATACTTCTGCAACTGCTTCTGGGTGGCCGTCAATTCCAATTACTTTAACATCCTTCAAGCCAGCAGCTTTCATTACGTTAATAGCGGCTTGAGCTGGACCATCCCATGGGGCCCATACAGCGTCAATATCCTCTCCGAATCGAGCGACATAATCCTGCATACGGTTTGTTGTGTCTTCAAAGAAAGCAGTGTAATCGATATTATGCTCAACAAGCACATTTACACCTTGATACTCTCGCAACACATCAAGCATCACATCACCACGTTTGCGGGTGCCATGATGTTCAGCCATACGCAAGAAAATCAAATTACCTTCACCACCCATTTCATCCAACAAATAAGGAGAAACGTCAGCGGACATCGCCCAGTTATTTGTGGTGATATCAACTGCAATTCCATCAATATATCCGCTATCTACCGAGAAAATAGGAATACCAGCTTCTGATGCAGATGAGATTGCTGCACGAGACGCACGCAGATCGGCCATTGTTATAATTATTGCATCTACACCGCGCGAGGCAGCATCTTGCAAGTTTGAAGCCATAGATTCGCCTGAACCCCCTGAGTCGAGGTAACTAATTTTCCAGTCTGTTCCAGACTCCTGTAGCCATTCCTGAAAACCCACTTTAACACGCTGCTCCGATTGAGCAGCCGCATTTGAATGAACCCAGACAATCTCTAACGCCGATATAGACGATACACTCATCAAAAGAGTAGCAGCAACAACTGCTGTAATCTTTGTATACTTCTTCATGTCGTATTTCTCCCTTTATTGGTTGAGACGCTCATCAAGATCATACTCTTATCACGCCTACTATTAGGAACTATAGATTATTGAATTACATTTGTCTAGAGCAAATACACTTGTATTTTAATTAAACATATTTAAGCTTGCCTATCAACCAATTTACAGCGTATCTTCCTTGAAATGACAGAAATCAACGAACATCAACTAATGGCTCGTGCGGCTTGGTTGTATTATCTTGGCGGACTAAACCAAAAAGAAACATCCGCTAGAATGGGCCTGACACGTGCACGGGTGAACAAGCTATTGCAAAAGGCTCGCGCTAGCGGTCTGGTTAGCATTGCAATTGATCAAAGAGATATTGGCCTTCTTCCTCTAGAAGAGGCAATCCAAAGTGAATTTGGTCTACAATTTTGCATTTGCACACCGTCCTTAGGGTTATCACAAACCGAGATAGACGCTCATGAAAATCTCGCAGACTTTCCAAGACGTGCAGTTGGCTCTGTTGCTGCGAAATATTTACGAGATATTCTTGTAAGTAATCCTAATGCGGTAATTGGCACTGGATGGGGACGCACTTTGGAACAAATGACCCTTCATATGGCTGGGGTTAAAGCGCCAAAAGCTCGCTTTATCAGCCTTATGGGATCACTCACTGCCAACTCAGCCTTCAATCCATTTGAAGTTGTTCAAGCTCTAGCGCGGGCAACAGGTGCCGAAGGTTTCTTTTTACCTGTGCCTTTCATTGCTGATACCAAAAAGGATCGAGAGGTTCTACTGTCTCAGCGCACAGTTGCAAGACCGCTTGAGTTGGCCAGACATGCAGATATTTCCTTAATCTCAATTGGTGAGCTTACTGAGAGATCATTGCTACGTCAGCAAGACATGATTTCACCAGAGGAGCTGATTGCTTTGCGTAATGCTGGTGCTGTTGGCGATACTAATGGAATTTTCTTTGATAGAAACGGTCTCCCAGTTGCACATCCGTTAAATGATCGCACTTTAGCCGTGAGCTTTCAGGATCTAAAAAAATCTACCACTATTATTCTTTCTGCTGGATCACGCAAGGTAGAGGCAACATGCGCATTATTACGTAGCGGGATATGCAAAGGATTAATTATTGACGGTGATTCTGCTCATTTGCTAGTCAAAATGATCAAAAAAAATAAGTTTTAGATAGTGACGGATTTAGGTATATTAAATAAAATAGCTTCACTTCTATTAAGATACGTTGCTAGAGCACCTAATCTATAATCTCTTTTTTTGAACAAATAATAATCCGACACAGCGAGTATCAGGTTACAAAAAGGCAAAATCAAGCATTGGTAAAAATCAACTTCACCTAAGTTTATAACTTAATTTACCTACACCATTATTTTAGCAAATTTGGGTTCAAACTTTTTTACCTCAAAGCAGCTTCAATATTTCCTCCATCTACCGTCAAAACATGGGCGGTGGTGCGCTCGCTTAGCGCTAGCGCAACGAAGGCCTTGCCAACATGAAAGGCCTCTACTTCACGTTGCAACAAATTACCTGCCATGTAAGTTTCTTCATCGACACCCCGTGCTTTTGCTCGCTCAGAAACAAAGTCCTCATCAAGCAGACCAGAACGAATTCTATCTGCATTTACACCATTTACACGAACTCCGCTTGAGCCAAGCTCCAGTGCTAATTGACGTAATAAAAAGAATGTTGCCGCTTTAGGTATTCCATAAGCTCCAAAGCCTTTACCTGGATTAACTGCCTGCTTTGATACATTAAACAAGATTTGTCCGCCTCGCCCCTGCGCTGTAAAAATTGCAGCTGCTGCTTTTGAAAACGTTTGATGGGCAAAGAAATTCAACTCAAAACTCTTGCGCAAGACATCATCATCTAATGTGGATAATTCTCCAGTCCATGCCGCTCCTGCATTTGAAATTAGAATGTCTAGACCACCAAATGCTTTAACGCAGGCACTCATTGCCTTGCTCGCTGCACCTTTTTGGGTAATGTCCAAAGCAATGCCTTGATGATTACCTCCAAGTTCTTTTAGCGCTGCAAAAAGAGCTTTTTCTTCAAGATCAACAAGGAAAATATCAGCACCAAGTGCTGCAAATTCTTTTGCACTCGCTAAGCCAATCGCACCCCCTCCCCCAGTAATCATTACAATACGCCCTTGCATAACAGGAGGTTTTCCTTTTCCAAGTTTGGCCTGCTCCAGTGACCAATATTCCATATCAAATAACCTTTGCTCATCTACTGGATAAAAGCCGCCACAATTTTCGCCATTTGTCATTGCGGTAATATTTTGCGCCGCTAGGTCAGAAGCAATATTTGCAGCCTTTGCGTTAGCTGAAATTCCAACAACACCAACCCCCTCAACCCAAGCAAGATTTGGGGTTGGTAATAACATGGTCTTTATACCACCAAGACGGGCGTTATTTTCATCAAAATAGCTTTTATATTCAGTAATAAAATCATCTACTGCCTTAGCCATTGCGCTGTGACCGCCCGCTAAAATATCAGCGGTGATATGAAGCGGATAATTTTTTGTGCGAATAACATGATCTGGTGTTGCAACACCACGACGAGATAAGGATTTAAGATCGTCTCGGGCAAAAAATTCTTTAACATTTTCTCCATTTCGAATATTCATAACTGGCATGGCGAAATCTTGATTTTTTGTAAAACTTGCATTTGCTTCACCGATTATTCCGCGCAACATGGGAAGGATTTCTGCAACACTATCAGATATTTTCTTTGAGCTCTCGCTAGCAGTAGCGGGAATTGTGCCACTAGTCTTTTCCAGCCACTCCTCTACCATATTCGTATGTTCAATCAATCGGTCGTAAGATTGTTTTGCATTGTCACCAAAGGCAAAATGCCCATGATTGATGAGAATAAGCCCCTCAACATTCGGATTAGCATCATAAATTTCAGAAGCAATTTTTGCCAATTCAAAACCTGGCATAATAAAGGGAACGCATACAAGGCGATCACCAAATATTTCAGCACTCACTTCTTCTACATTTGGCAAATCTGCTAATGAGAGCATTGCTGAAGCGTGGGTGTGATCAACATATTTATGTGGTAAAAAGGCATGTAACAATGTTTCAACAGAAGGATTTGGAGATGTTGAATCTAGTAAATTAGCTCGCTGTAAATTCACCATGTCTTCATCGCTCAATTTTTCAAGCTGGCGTAATTCCAACAATTGCTTTAGGCGCACACCAGGTAGGCCTGCGGCTTCAATAACACCTAAGTCCCAGCCGCTACCTTTAACGTGCAGCACATCAATTTCATTGCCAAAAATATCCTTGCGCTTGAGCTTGCAAGAAGTATTGCCTCCGCCATGTAAAACAAGATTTAAATCCTGACCAATAAGCCTAGAAGTATAAACACGTAATGCTAGCTCTTGATCAGCTGGATTGCTCCCTGCTTTATCAACATAATATTTTGCATCTTTATCATTCCATCTGTTAAGAACCATGTTCACACCTTTATTGTTTTATTATTTTTAAGACATTAAACACATATTTTGACAAATGTCAGCATATAGTGTCAAATATAAAGTAATTATTTTTATAGGGTTCCAATGGCAACAATTACACGTAGAAGAACAGTAGGACAGATAAGTGGTGAAAGTATCGTGATTGAGGCTGCTTGGATGTATTATCACGATGGGTTAAACCAAACTGAAATAGCTGAAACCCTACATGTCTCAAGAGCGACGGTTGTTAATTATCTCCAAGAAGCTCGCTCTAAAGGCTTTATCCGCATTTCTTTGGCGCCTGAAATATTTACAGGCCATCAGCTTGCTCAAGATTTACGCGAAAGATTTAATCTAAAGGCTGCCCATGTTGTGCCTGCTGGAAACCTTTCTGAGGAAGAGGTTTTATTGCGGGTGGCTCGTGGTGCGGCTGAATGGTTGCCAAGCCTGCTTAACCCAGGTGATAGACTTGGAGTTGCTTGGGGGAGAACAGTTTATGAAGTAGCTGAGGCGCTTGAAGAAAGAAAAATCAAGGATATTATAGTCTCTCAACTTGTTGGCTCAATGGCAACTCCTTATGGTTTTACAGCAGAAATATGTTCTGCGCATATGGCACAAAACCTTGGTGCAAAATGTATCAACTTGCATGCCCCTGCTGTTCTAAGCGATCCTTTACTTGCAAAAAGATTGCGTAATGAACCTATCATTAAATCTCAACTAGAGGCGTTAAGCCATTGCAACAAAGCAATTTTTGCCGCTGGCTCTTGCACTCCTCAAAGCCATATTGTTGGCTCTGGGTTGGTAAGTGTAAAAGATTTAGACTGGTATGTAGAGCGAGGGGCAACTGGGGTATTGTGCGGGCGGTTTATTGATGCAAAAGGTAAGCCAATTCTTGGTAAGCTCGATGATCGCATGATTGGGATATCGCTTGATAAATTGCAAGGATTAGATATTGGCTTACTTGTAGCCGACGGAGAAGATAAAGTTTCGCCAATGCTCGCAGCAATTGCTGGAGGCTATGTTACCCATGTTGTTACCAGTGATAAAACAGCTCGTCAGATGATTGAAAGCGTAAAATAAAGTAATTAAAGCTCGTTATTTGTCTAATACTCTTTCAGGAAACAGCGCTGCTAGACCTTGTGGAGAAGGCTCGCATATACCCCGTTCGGTAATTAGCCCTGTGATTAAATGACGAGGAGTAACATCAAAAGCTGGATTGCCCCCTAAAGTTCCGTCGGGACAAATTTGCACTTTGGCTAGAGTACCGTTTTCTAGTTTTCCTTGTATGTGGGTAATTTCATGACTTTCACGCTCTTCAATAGGAATTTCTTTAATACCATCTTTAATCGTCCAATCGATTGTAGGCGAAGGCAATGCAACATAAAAAGGTACAT
This sequence comes from Devosiaceae bacterium, assembly GCA_021648585.1. Lineage (GTDB taxonomy): Bacteria > Pseudomonadota > Alphaproteobacteria > Rhizobiales > Devosiaceae > S141-66. The sequence goes on from JAKISM010000004.1 coordinate 29,817, forward strand.
TATTATCTTTTGCGGCTAATGCCTTAAGATAAGTGCCAATTTTGTTGCATACATCACCATGAGAGCTGGTTCTGTCTGTGCCTACAATTACCAGATCCACATCGCCATGCTGCATAAGATGCCCCCCTGCATTATCAACTATCAAGTGATGCGGCACGCCGTGGCTATCCATTTCCCAAGCAGTAAGTTGTGCCCCTTGATTGCGTGGTCGGGTTTCATCAACCCATATATGCACGTTAATTCCGGCATCAACCGCATGGTACATAGGTGAAGTAGCAGTGCCCCAATCAACGGTTGCTAACCAGCCTGCATTGCAATGGGTAAGAATATTAACAGCTTCCCCTGGCTTTTTCTTTGCAGCAATTTTTTTAATAATTTCTAGACCGTGCAAACCAATTTGGCGATTGCGCTCCACATCTTCATCACAAATTTCAAGTGCTCTAGCATGAGCAATTTCTGCTCGCTTGTTTTTTGGAACATCTTTTAGCAGATCACGCATCTGATTGAGCGCCCAACGAAGGTTAATAGCTGTGGGGCGTGTTTCATGTAATATATCCCATGCATTGTTTAATGAATTATCCGAAGGGTCTCTTTTCATTTCTTCTGAGACAGCAAAAGCAGCGGTTGCACCAATTAATGGAGCTCCACGAACCCACATATCCCTTATTGATACTGCAAAATCATCAAGGCTTATCAAGTCCACAATTTTAAATTCATGCGGCAACCAGCGCTGGTCAATAATTTTTACCGCTCGTTCTTCGTTATCATACCAAATAGAACGATAATGTTTCTCGCCAACCTTCATATTTGCTTCCCCTTTTGAATGTTTCTGATTTGATCATGAACTTCTTTAATTGAATGAAGATCAGAACGATTGATTACTAATTGGCGACCTAATACCAATCCACACGCTTCACATTGTGTTTTTAAAGCTTCATCAGAGATTGTTTCAGCATCTGCGTTATGTGCCAAACTAAGTGTGCGCCTGATAATTTCTATTCCAGCAAACCCAAGTGTATCTTGCCAAATCTCTTTTAAACGATGCTCTAAAGCTTGCTCGCTTCCTAAATCATGCCCCTGATCTTCAAACAATGATCGCTCATATAATATTCCAGTGCGCTCAGTGCGCCACAAACATGAGAACTCCATAATGAAAACATTCCAAACCTCTTCAACAACACTTAATATCCATTCCTGATAATCATCTCTTTGCCCAACTTTGCTTGCGTGCCCAGGTTGAGAGAAATACGACATCCAAAAATTTGCAAATAACATTCCAATATCAAAGCCCATTGGCCCATAAAGGACAAATTCTGGATCAATGACTTTTGTATCGGTTTTTGTCACCATTACCGAGCCCGTATGGAAATCCCCATGCAACATGGTTTGCGCATTATTGCAGAACTTAGCCTTTAAATGATGAGCCTCAACCTTCAAATCAACATCTGCCCTTAAACTTGCAACTAAAGGCTCAAGAGCAGAATTGTGATGGTTTCTTTCGGCATCAAAATATGGATCAGAAAAAACAAGAGTTTCTGTAATATCACAAAGCTCTATATTCTCTGCAAATAGCGCAACATCTGCTTTGCGCTTAGCAGCTTTCATACTTAAATCAGACCCCCTAAATAAAGTTCTAGCACAAAAATTTCCTAAAACCTTTGCAAGCCCCTCATGTTTATTTCCTGCAATCAAACTATAACGCAATATTATATGTGGCGTAAAAAACTCCATAACAATTATCGCTTGTGTTTCATCAAAATGATAGATTTTAGGCACGCTCCCAGGATCACGCTCAGCTTGTCTAATCAATGCGTGATATTCAAAAAAAGCACGCTTAAGAGGCAACGGCCAACTATCACCCACAAGACGAACATAAGGTAGCGCTTGTTTGACAATAACACTTCCCAATTCACTCTTTACAATAAATACAAGATTGAGATTTCCATCCCCAACTTCATTTACACTCCACTTGCTTAGGTCGTGCCCCAATATGGAATTTACAGCGTCGATACCAACTAATCTTGATCCAAGAGTTTTAACAGTTAACGGCTCATACATTTCATCATTCATTTTTTTCTTTTCTTATGCTTAGTACATTTCAGTAATTTTGGCTATAAACAAGCAAATGTCAATAGCAGTTGACATTTGACACAATTGATTGGTAGTCTTTATCCTCAAGGAGGAATACATGTGCTAAACACAGCCGTAGAATTATGTGAAATTACCAAAGCGTTTGGAGAGAATAATGTTCTACGTGGCATTGATCTTGAGCTATACGCAGGTCAAGTAACTGTTCTAATGGGTGCAAATGGCGCGGGCAAATCCACCATGGTTAAAATATTATGCGGTGTTTACAACGCAAATGGCGGCGCAATTAAGCTTTTTGGCAAACAATTTAATCCCGCAACACCAGCTGAAGCTATTAAAGCAGGAGTGGTAACAGTTCATCAATCTATTAATGATGGCGTAATTCCTGATTTGGATATTGCTTCAAATCTTATACTTGACAATTTGGCACGACCAGGTGGTAGTTTTTTTCTTAATCAGCGTAAAAATAGAGCTGAAGCACAAAAAATTGCAGAAACTATGGGTTTGGATGTTGACGTAACGCAATTGGTAAATGAATTACATCTTGCTGATCGTCAATTAGTAGCTATTGCCAGAGCGATGGCACATAAACCTAAATTACTGATACTTGATGAACCTACATCATCACTTTCTGCTGTGGAAGCTGATAGGCTCTTTGAACTACTTGATCGTTTGAGAGAATCGGGGGTTGCTATCCTTTATATTTCTCATCGCATGTCTGATATAAGACGAATTGCTGATCGGATCATCTCTATGCGAGACGGCAAAATTTCTGGCACTTTTGAGGGCGCTTCCCTTGATTATGAAGGAGCAGTAAAAGCCATGCTTGGGCATTCTATGACAGATAATAAAATTGATATTCCTGAAAAAGGAGAAGCGATTGTAGCAATCAAAAACATGAAAATACGCTCTGACTCAACTCCATTTTCACTAGATTTACATGCAAATGAAGTGGTAGCAATTACTGGGTTGGTTGGCAGTGGAAAAACGGAATTTGCAAATATTCTCTTTGGCATTGAAAAACCTTTTTCAGGGAATATCGTATTAGATGGCAAACCCTACCAACCAAAATCTCTACGACAGGCAATAGATGCTGGCGTATTTTTATGCCCTAAAGATCGAGCAAGTAATGCTGTAGTTCAAGATTTTGATATTACAAAAAATATTTCTATTCCATTCCTTAATCGTCATTCTAATTTTTCTTTCTTAAATTTTGCAAGCGAACATAAGACTGCAAACCAGACAATATCTGATTTAGGAATTATATGCCAACGCAACAGCGATGAAATTGGTTCTCTTTCAGGCGGCAATCAACAAAAAGTAATGATTGGGCGCTGGCTTGCACAGGCCAGTAATCTGCTTGTTCTTGATGAACCGTTTCAGGGAGTTGATATTAAGGCACGTAGGGACATTGGTAAAAAAATTCGCCAAACAGCGTCTAAGCGGGCAACTTTGGTACTTGTTGCCGAGATAGACGAGGCATTAGAAATTGCCGATCGAATTATTGTTATGACAGATCACACTATTGTTGGCGACTATCAAAATAAAAATATAGATATTGGACAGGTTCTATCCAAAGTAGCAGGACAGCTAAGCCAATCAACGGAATTATCAGCACATGCAACCTGAAGTTAAAACTAATGAGTTGAAAAAACACTCGCCACAAACCAAGCGCAAAAGAACACTAGCCGAGTTGGCTATTCGCTATGGGTTTTTATTATTAATGGTAGGACTTATAATATTTTTCTCACTCACTGCAGAAGGATTTGCTAGCCCATTTAGTGCCGTTTTTATTTTTCAATCAGTTGCTATTACTGGAATTTTGGCTCTTGGGGTAACCGCAACACTGGTTGTTGATGGTTTTGACCTCTCAATTGGCTCTACAGCTACTTCAGCCCTAATGTTATCCGCCTATGTTATGGTGGTGCTAGAAATGAATGCTTTTGTGGCTGTAATTGCCTGCCTTATAATGGGAGCATTTGTAGGGCTTATAAATGGCCTTCTCATTGTAAAAATGAAAGTTCCTGACCTATTGGCAACACTTGGCATGATGTTTTTGCTAATTGGTTTGCAGCGTATTCCAACGGAAGGACGCTCTATTTCTACTGGCATGACCATGCCCGACGGACGAGTTACTGAGGGTGTGTTTTCTCCTGCATTTTTAGCTTTAGGTCGTCATAGATTTGATTTTTTTATTGATAATCTCATACCAGTATCGGTTATTGTTTTGTTGGTAATAGGGTTTTTAGTATGGGTATTTATGGAGCTAACACGCCATGGTCGCTTAATGTATGCGATAGGCTCAAACCAACGTGCAGCGGAATTGGCTGGCGCTAATGTTAAACGCTATAAAATTTTAGCCTATATGATATCAGGTGTTCTTGCATCAGTTGGCGGCATATTGCTTGCAGCTAGGCTAGGTCGCGGTGACATTGCCTCTGGAAATAATTTATTATTGGATTCTGTTGCCGCTGCGCTTATTGGCTTTGCTGTCTTAGGGGCTGCAAAACCCAACGCATTTGGCACCGTAATAGGCGCACTATTTATTGGTATTCTATTGCAAGGTTTAACTATGATGAATGCCCCTTATTACACTCAAGATTTCGTAAAAGGCGCAGTACTTGTTATCGCACTCGTCTTTACCTTTGCGCTCTCAAGGCGAAAAGGTACTCACTAATCTACAATGACTATAAACTAAACAGGGAGACTAAAATGAAACTAACACGTCGTATATTTATGAAGCTTACTATCAGCGCTTTTGCGTTGGGTGCAAGCTTATCAGCCGCATTTGCTCAAAGCATGCCGGCTCCTTTTGATAATGCAGGTGATGTAAAAATTGCCCTTGTTCGTTATCTTTCAACAGGTGATTTCTTCCAAGCATATCTTTCTGGTGTTGAAGCTCAATCTGCGGCTCTTGGCGTAGATCTTCGCATTTTTGACAGTCGTCAAGATGCTGCATTACAGGCTGATATGGTTGATCAGGCCATAGCAATTGGGGTTGATGGAATTATTGTTCAGCACGGACTCACAGAATCTATGCAAGATGCCGTTCAGCGTGCATTGGATGCGGGAATTAAAGTTGTGGCTTTTGACGTAAATGTTGAAAATCCAGCAGTACCTCAGGTTGAGCAATCTGATAGAGATTTAGCTCGTCTTGCGCTTGAACAAGCTATTATCGATAATGGCGATACATGGAAAGCTGGCTATGTATATGTAGCTGGTATTGCACCACTTGATCGTCGAGATGAAACTTGGGTTGAGTTTAAGAAACGTTATCCTGGTATTGATGAAGTTGCTATGTTTGGCACATTAGATAATCCAATCGCTAACTCAGTTGCAAACCAAGCTCGTTCAGTGCTTCAGGCAAACCCAGATATTACAGTTATGTTTGCACCCTATGATGAATTTGCAAAGGGCGTAAAAATTGCTGTAGATGAAGCAGGCCTAACAGATCAGATTGATATTTATTCAGCTGATGTTTCTACTGCAGATATCGCCGCTATGCGTGAACCTGGTAGTTCTTGGGTAGCAACCGCTGCTACTAACCCAGCAGTTGTTGGCGAAGTGTCTGTTCGCACATTGGCTATGTTGCTGGCTGGTGAAGAAGTTGGACAAAACGTAATTGTTCCACCAACGCTTATCACTCAGAAATTCCTTAATGACAGCGATATTAAAAACATGGAAGATCTATCGGCTAAAATGCCTCAGTTCGCCCATGCTGATGTTTCTGTGCCAGATTGGATGCCATTACCAAAACGATAAGAATTAAATAACCAATATTTTTACTTTTAGGCTGCGGGGAGAAACTCCGCAGCCAATTTTATTTACGATGAACAACAAGTGATGTTTTCTTAATCATAGCAGGATCGCTATATGAGGATTGTTTTGGTCATTCTATGTATAATTCTTGACCAGTTGGTAAAATAATGCATTACTATTCGTGAATATAAGGGGATGTAAAATTAAACAAGGGAGAAGACACATGAATTTACCAAAATTAATTTCTAGAAGAATGGTAATTGCTGGAGCAGTAGCTTTAGGACTTATTATGTCACCGCTATCTGCTATGGCTCAAACGACAAAAGTCGCTGGAATATTTACGCTGCCCGTTGAACAGCAATGGATCAGCCGAATTCATATTGCGCTTAACGCTGCCCAAGAGCGTGGGGATATTGAATATGTTTATTCTGAAAATGTTTCTAATACTGATTATGAGCGTGTAATGCGCGAATATGCTGAGCAGGGTGTTGATTTAATAGTTGGTGAGGTTTTTGGACTTGAACGTGCAGCAAGAAAAGTTGCTCTAGATTACCCTGATACTGCATTTTTGATGGGATCATCGTTTAAGCCAGCCGCACCAAATTTTTCAGTGTTTGACAATTATATCCATGAGCCTGCATATTTATCAGGCATGATTGCAGGTGATGCAAGTGAAACAAATATAATTGGCATGGTTGGGGGTTATGCTATCCCTGAGGTTAATAGATTAATGCATGCCTTTATGGACGGGGCTCGTGAAACTAACCCTGATGTAACCTTCCTCGTGAACTTCCTTGACAGCTGGTATGATCCACCAAAAGCAAAAGAAAGTGCATTTGCAATGATGGATGCAGGTGCAGATGTTATGTATGCTGAGCGATTTGGAGTTTCTGATGCAGCAGTTGAGCGTGGTAAAAAGGCAATTGGCAATGTGATTGATACATCAGATGATTATCCAAATACAATTCTTGCTTCAGCAATTTGGCATATGGAGCCGACAATCAATGCGGCAATTGCTGCGATAGTTGATGGGTCGTATGTTGGGGCAGATTATAGCATATATAGCTATATGGCTCATAGTGGTGGATCGCTTACAATGGATGAAACTATGATACCAGCTGAAATAGTATCGATGGTCAAAGCCAAGCAAGCGGCAATAATGGATGGTAGCTTTGTTGTAAATGTAAACGATGAAGAACCAG
>JAKISM010000005.1 GCA_021648585.1 Devosiaceae bacterium
GATCAGAAGTAAATTCACCTTTTGCGGTAATGCGACGCTCATGAATTCCTGTTCTTTGGAAAATCCATTCATCAGATGTATCAACTGTTTTTGCTAATTCATCATTGGTCAAAATGCGCTTTGGCAAATAAGAGCCGACGGATCTAACAATAGATTTAATTTCTATTTTACTCACTCAGATTTTCCTCTTTATCTTTTTGCTCTTGCTGGCTGGTTGAAAATTTTTGCACGCCATCATTTATTTTTTCTAATAAATTATCTTGCGCCATTTCATAGGCTAATTCCAATGCGCTTTTAAGACCTATTTCATCGGTGCCGCCATGACTTTTTATTACTATGCCGTTTAGCCCCAAAAATACACCGCCATTATTGGTGCGAGGATCCATTTTCTGTTTTAATGCTCTAAGGGCTTTTGAAGCAAAAAAAGCTCCTATCATTGATAAAATATCAGCTTTTAGGGCGTTACGTAAGTACGACCCGACTTGGCGAGCCGTTCCTTCCGCAGTTTTAAGGGCAATATTGCCTGTAAAACCTTCAGTTACCACCACATCAACAGTTCCCTTGCCAATATCATCACCCTCTACAAAGCCATGATAGGCAAAACCAGCATCTTTAGCTTGCGCCAACATAGCGGCAGCTTCTTTAACCTGCTCTAGCCCTTTTACTTCTTCAACACCAACATTGAGCAACCCCACAGTTGGCTCATCTAGATCAAACAGCGCTCTTGCTAAAGCGCTACCTAAAATAGTGAAATCAACTAATTGACGTGCATCGCCACCAACCGTTGCACCAACATCTAAAACCACAATATCTGCTCGCATAGAAGGCCATATTGCAGCTATGGCGGGGCGTGAAATATTTTCCATTGGGCGCAAACAAAAGGTTGCCATTGCCATTAAAGCGCCAGTATTACCACCTGAAAGCGCAACTTGTGCCTCGCCATCTTTAACCGCCTGTAATGCTGACCACATAGAAGATTTGCCGCGACCTTGGCGCAAGGCTCTTGCTGGCTTTTCGTGCATTTCTATTACTTTTTCAGCATGGATAAGCTTTGAAACAGGTTTTAATTTAGGGTATTCTTCTAATAAAGGCTCTAGTATTTCTTGGCGACCATGAAAAAGAAACCGCACATTTTTATGATCGCTCAGCAATAAGGAAGCGCCGTGTAAAACGACTTTTGCGCCATTATCGCCACCCATTGCATCTACTGATATTGTTATTATATCGCTCATAAATATCAAACTCACTTCATACTTGTCGCCCCCGTGTCAAGCACGGGGCAGGCTGTTGGTCGCTACATCTTTCTTGCGTTCACGCCACGCAGGCTGCCCGACCAGAGCCTGCCTTGAACTTGATTCAGGGACACCCCCGCCTCTTTTTTCTTGTCGCCGTTGGTCGCTTTGCTCCCGACCCCGACACCCCCGCCTTTTAGCGAATCGTAATGAAACGCTATGGCACGAATATCCTACCTATACCCTTAGAGATTTTATCTCAATCATATTATAAATTGTTCTGCAATATTATGAGACTGCTTTAATTAAGCTTTAGGTTCTTTAATTTTGCGAAAGGTGAGGGTTTTTCATTTTCATCTCCATTTTTTGCTAATTCAATTTTTTCACCAGCATTCTTTGGAAAAAGGTCTATCGCTAGAGCCAAAACTTCAAGTAAATAATTGCTAAAGTCTATTTCTGTTTCATTATAATAATCAGGCAAATCACCGCCCTCTAAATCAATAAAACCTTCAGAACCTGCACCATTGTGAGTTTCATCTCTATTTCCTTGCAAAAAGAGACGCTTTAAATCTTCCTCAATATGTTGAATTACTGGCTCGAATGTGACAACGCTTTGCTGGCTAATTGTAGCCTTTAATTCACCGCTGACAATAAAACCTGATTTAATTGGTTTGGCTAATAATTTAGCATAGAACTTTTCAACTCCATCAATTTTTAGATGCTTTGCTATTTCCTTATTTTGCGCTTCGCTCGCCTGTATTTTTAACCTACGCCCTTTACTTGGTAAATTATCAACCCGCATTATTACATCTAAATCAACGCTATCATTTAAGGGGATGTTCACAGACCTTCTCCAAATGATATCTGACCTAACATAATATCTTCTTGCTTTTGGTTTTTTAGATAAGATACTGTTTTATTTACATATTTAGCCATAGTTAAAGCATTTTCTTGGCTTGAGCCATCATAAATATTATTGTTAATGACCTCAATGAGCGCTTCCTCATCTTTATCATCAAGAGCATTGGCAAGCTTGCCCAAAAGCCCATAAAAAAGTGATCCCATTTTTTGGATTTTTTTGGGAATAGCCACATCGCTCACCCCAATTTCACGCAATGAGTTATCCATATCTTTGAAAAACAAATCAAATAATTCTTGTGTAAATTGCTTCACATTTTTATCATCTGAGCGTAATTGGCGCAACACAAGACACATATGTAATGAAATCATATCAAAACGACCCGTAACACTATCAGGTACATTCATATCCCTATAGAATGGCACTTGCCGAGATTGTGCCACAATGGCATTATAGATGGATAGAACATGTTCTTCATTTAATGATTTTTTCTTGAACGGCCATATCATGCTTGGCTTTTCCTTATAAAACTTGTTAGGTGATTAACTTGTTACATTTACCTGCTTGCCATATAGATAGTTTGGCGGCTAAACAAGTGTTAGCAATTATTATAATAAGTATTCATTGCGTTAGAAAAGTCAAATTGGAGATATTAATTCATGTTAGCGGTAAGAAATATTAATGGCAGAATTTTTAGCTCATTTACAAAATTAGCAATTATCTCAATTTTCTCTCTTGCACTTTATGGTTGTACTGGTTTTGTAAATCAACGAACGCAAGGTTATTCTATCCCGCAAAGCGCAATGGATCAAATTCGTCCTGGACAAAGTGAGGATTTAGTTATTGCGGTGCTTGGATCACCACAAACCAAAAGCAATTTCGCTAAAGAAACTGCTTTTTATTATGTTGAAACCAAAATTGAAGAAACAGCCTTTGGGCTTACTACAATTCAGAGCCGCACAGTTTTGGCGATTTATTTTGATAAGAAACGTCGTGTAACTGATAAGGCAGTTTATAGTCTTGAAGATGGCAGGATAATTGCTATTGAAACAAGACGCACGCCATCATTTGGTGAAGATGCATCATTTGTTGAAGCATTGCTTGCTTCGATATAAACTGCTTCATATATCTAAACCATATTAAAATGATTTAGATATATTAGTTATTTCGTTCACGGCTATTCTTGCTCCGCAAGGCCTACACGGGTGCAGCGCATAAGCGCTGGGCGCTGTTCGCACCTTGATAGCATAATCAAAATTAATTGATTATGCTATATTTGAAACATACAAGTTGTAAATATTGAGCTTTTATGAAACTGTGCTCAAATTATGAGCAACATTATTCTTGAAGCTTCTGATTTAAGTTTTTTTTATGGCACCCATCGCGGCATAAAAGATGTTAATTTGCAGGTGACAAAGGGAGAAGTGTTTGGGTTTTTAGGGCCAAACGGTGCTGGAAAAACTACTGCCCTTCGTCTTTTTATGGATGTAATGCGACCTACCAGCGGCAGTGCTAAAATCTTTGGTCTGGATTGTCGGGAACAGGGGGTTCAAATTCGCCAAAATGTTGGATATTTGCCCGGAGAATTCAATCTCTATCCCAATATGAGGGCAAAAGATTATTTAAGCATGTTGGCATCGTTGCGACAAACTTCTCCTGATAATCGCTTTCGTAACCAACTTTATGAACGTCTTGATTTTGACCCATCAAGAAAGATGAGAACTTATTCCAGAGGCAATAAGCAGAAAATCGGACTGATAGCAGCTTTTATGAACAAGCCAGAGCTTTTAATTTTGGACGAGCCCACTGGGGGTCTTGATCCAATAATGCAGCATGTAGTGGCTGAGCTAGTTAACGAAGCTAAGAACGAGGGGCGCACAGTCATTTTTTCTTCCCATATTCTGCCCGAAGTGCAGGCGGTTTGTGACCGTGTCGGGATTATCAGGCAGGGTCGGCTTGTCAAGACTGACAGTGTGCACTCTTTAATTGAACAACAATTCAAACGGTTTCGCATATTTTTCACATCAGAACCACCAATCGATGCCTTTAGCCTTAACGGGGTGAGCGAAATTGCTCGACAGGACAAATGGATAACGCTGGAAATTGCTAGCAACATGGTACAATTTATGCAGCAGGCAGCCTCCTATGGCATTGAGGAAATTGAAAGCCTGCCAGTAACATTAGATGAAATATTTATGTCCCTTTATAGTGATGAAGACCCAAGCGTCAGGGCAAAGGATAGCCATGCTTAATCTATTCAAACATGAATTGTTTTCACGGCGTTTCGCAATATTGGGTTGGGGGATCGGCCTAGCGCTTTTTGGAGCAATGTATGTTGGGATATATCCCCAAATGGCTGAATATTTGCCAACACTGGGTGATATTCCACTATATCAGTCAATGGGCATGAATATGGGCTCTTTAGAGGGGTTTTTGGCATCTGCAGTTGTGCAATTTCTTCCCATAATGTTGGTGATTTATGTTGTGATTTCCAGCACAGCCACCCTTGCTGGAGAAGAAGAAAACGGCACTTTAGAACTTATTGTAACAATGCCGCTGGCTCGTTGGCAAATTGTTAGCATAAAGGCTTTGGCGCTGAGTGTGGCAATCTTGCTTATTTTAACTATCGCTAGTCTGGGCAGTACTGCTACATTTATTATAATCCAAAATATGATCGAAACGGATATTTCTGTTCTTGAACTTTTTGTTGCGATAATGAGTAGCTGGCCTCTCCTTATGGCATTCTTGATGATAGGATTGTTCTTGGGAGCTTATCTGCCCGCTCGGCGCACCGCTTCGATGGCTTTGACAATATTTGTTATAATCAGCTATTTTGGGAAAATACTGGTAATTTCCCTGCCTTCCCTTGAAGTCATAAAATTCCTGTTTTTGTTCACCCATTTTGACACCAGCCCTGAAATTTTTAGCAAAGGAATTCAACTTGAGGGTGCTTTAATATTATTGGGTGTGGCGGCAGTTTTCTTTGTACTTGCACTGCTCAGTTTTGAGCGCCGAGATATTACGAGCGGCCTGTGGCCGTGGCAGCGCGCAAACCGATAGATGCTTCGGCTTTACATGAATGCCCCCGCCATGTCACCTTGAGCGCAAGCGAAAGGTCTTAAATGCTTTGAGATAAGATATTTCGCTCTCGCCGCGCAGGCGCTTGCGTAGCGGGTCGCTCAATATGACAATATCTAATATGTTTCAAAATTAAATTAGTTATCATCAATTTTTAGAATGCCAGCTATTCCAAACAAGCAAAGCTATTGCGCCTAACGCAAAGGGGATTGCTATCACGTTGATTGCTTGCCAGCCTATTGTATTGAGCAATATGCCAGATGAAATGGAAACAACTGCCATTGTGCCAAACACTAACTGCTCGTTTAGCGCCTGTACTCTTGCTGCATCTTGAGGAAGATAGCCTTTTGCAAGTAAAGTTGTTGAGCCAATAAATCCAAAATTCCAGCCTATACCTAATAAGATCATTGCTAGGCTAAAATGCCCAAAACTTACGCCATTTAGTGCTAGAAACGAGCAGGCAAGAATAAATATTAGACCAATGCCAATTACTGCGCGAGCGCCAATCTTAGCAATAATTGCACCAACAAAGAAGCTTGGGGCAAACATGAAAATAATGTGCCACTGGATAGCCATGATGGCGGCTTCCTTTGAGTGCATACCAGCCATTTGATTATCCATACCACCCATCGCACTCATTGAATCCATTCCACCCATTTTAGTACCCATAACCATCGCCAAAGGGGCGGCAACCATAATAAAAGTCATTAATCCATAAGCTACCATGCCAGTGACTATTGGAACAAAAACACTGGGCGATTTAACAATTGCTCTTAGTGGGGTAGCGCTAGCAGTTTGCTCATGGCTTTGTGCTGGGGCTAGATTTGTAAGAGAAAGGACAAAAATACCAAGCAAGGCAAGCCCTGAAAGCGCAATGAACGAGCCTGCAAATTCTGCTCCAACAAACCATTCACGCCCATAACGAGCAAGCGCTGGCCCTAAAAACCCAGCTATTATGCCACCACCTAGCACCCAAGAAATTGCCTTGCCCTTTTTCTCTTCTGGCACACTATCAGCTGCGGCAAAGCGATATTGTTGCCCAATGGCGGCGGACGCGCCGCCAATAAAAAGAGCAATGCAAAAAATTATGAAGGAAGAAAGAAGGATGCCAATAGTTGCCAAAATGCCAGCTAATACAGAAAAGGCAGCGCCAAACATAAAGGCTTTTTTTCTGCCCAAACGGTGCGAAAGAATGGCAGCAGAGCCCGCACTAAGAGCCAGCCCAAAAATCATAGAAGTAATAGGCACAGTAGCAAGAGCTGGGCTTGGAGCTAATGTTATGCCGACTAGAGCCCCAACCGACATAATAAGCGCCTGCTGTGAACCTACAATTGCCTGACTGACCGAAAGAAGCCCAATATTTTTGTTCTGACTCATGTTTTTGCTTGCTATATCTGTAACCATTTCATCACCTATTATTTATTATAATACATTTTTTTAATAAAAATAATTCTTTTTCAAAAACTGCACTTGATCTAAGTCAATCAAAGAAAATATACGCTTTATTCTTTTATATACGATTTTGCTATCTTATCTAGGACTCCATTGACCATTTTTGAAACATCGTTCTCAAAAAATGATTTTGCAATTTCTACATATTCATTAATGACAATCGCTGGTGCAATGTCTTTGCGGCTTGAAAGCTCAAAGGTTGCTGAGCGCAATATTGCTCGCATGGTTGCATCAATGCGACCTACTGGCCAAGTATCATCGAGCGCACCATCAATATCGGGATCAATTTGCAACTGGTTTTTTGTAACGCCTTTTACAATTTGAGTTAGAAAATCATGATCCGCTGGCAAAGATTCCTCGCCCTCAAGTTCTGCTCCTTTTCTCAAAGAAGTAAATTCTTTTAGCGTTGTTTCTAAACTAGCCTGCCCGACATCCATTTGATAAAGCGCTTGCACTGCGCTAAGTCGTGCTAGTGTTCTTTGATTAGGGATTCGCTTTTCATCTAAAGATTTTTCTGTTTTTTTTGTCAATCAACTATACCTATTCTTCTTTGTCTAATAGTTCAAGAAATGCTCTGAAATCATTGGCGGCAGAAAAGTTTTTATAAACCGATGCAAAGCGCACAAAGGCAACATCATCAAGATTTCGTAAGCCTTCCATCACCAATTCACCTATCATATCTGAACTTATTTCAATATCGCCAGAACTCTCTAATTGCCTAACAACACCTGATATCATGCGCTCGGCTCTTTCAGGTTCAATTTCTCTTTTTCTTAATGCTGTCCTCACTGAGCGTGTTAATTTCTCTCGCTCAAAGGGAACTTTGCGACCAGATTTTTTTATGACCATTAAGTCTCTAAGTTGCACACGCTCAAACGTCGTAAAACGTCCCCCACAACCATTGCAAATTCGCCTACGTCTAATAGTCGAGCTATCTTCTGTGGGGCGAGAATCTTTGACTTGAGTATCATCAATTTGACAAAATGGACAACGCATAAAACTCCTTCTGCCTCACGGGCTATTATAAAAATATCTTCAAAAGTATAGCAATATTTACGCAAAAACTGTCAACCTTTTTTAGGATTTGATAGCACTTAACCCCACCGCTCTTATTCTTATGCCCCCACCCCTCTTATTCTTATGCCCTCACCCCTAACCCCTCCCCGCAAGGGGGAGGGGGATTAGATTTGCACTTAATATATCGCAGTTCCTGCTTCCCTCCCCCTTGCGGGGAGGGATTGAGGGTGGGGGTTAGATAAAATTTCTTTAGAAAGCTAATTTACATCTATTTTCCTTCAAGAATAAATTGGGAATGTAGCCGTTAATTGCTCAACTTTTACACGCACCCGATTTTCAACTTCACCATTATTCTCTTCACCATTATTTGCTAAGCCATTAAGCACTTCTATCATCATCTCGCCAACTAGCTCAAATTCTTTTTCACCAAAACCACGAGTTGTAGCGGCAGGTGTGCCTACCCTAATTCCAGAAGTTACAAATGGCTTTTCAGGGTCATCTGGCACGGCGTTTTTATTACACGTAATAAAAGCACGACCAAGCGCATGTTCTGCTGCTTTTCCTGTTACGCCTTTTGGTCGCAAATCGACCAATAAGAGATGATTATCAGTGCCACCAGTAACAATATCAGCGCCACCCGCAACCAAAGTCTTTGCTAAAACCTGTGCGTTTTTTACACATGCTTTTGCATAAGTTGCAAATTCGGGGCTTAGCGCTTCCTTAAATGCCACCGCTTTTGCGGCAATAACGTGCATTAATGGTCCGCCTTGAATTCCGGGGAAAATAGCTGAATTTACTTTTTTGGCAATTGCTTCATCATTGGTAAGAATCATTCCGCCACGAGGACCACGCATAGTTTTGTGGGTTGTGGTAGTTACAACATGCGCATGAGGAACTGGGTTAGGATATACACCGCCAGCAACAAGGCCAGCAATATGCGCCATATCAACCAATAAATATGCGCCAACCTCATCAGCAACTTTTCTAAAAGCTGCCCAATCTAACACACGAGAATAGGCAGAGAAGCCTGCAATAATAAGTTGTGGTCTATGTTCAAGCGCTAGAGAGCGAAATTCGTCCATATCAACTAGAGCATCGGATTTACGCACTCCATATTGAATTGCGTTAAACCATTTGCCAGATTGATTAGGCTTTGCGCCATGTGTTAGATGCCCACCAGCATCAAGGCTCATGCCTAAAATTGTATCACCCGGTTTTATTAGCGCTTGAAACACACCTTGATTGGCTTGGCTGCCAGAATTTGGCTGCACATTGACATATTCACTGCCAAAAAGCTGCTTAGCACGAGAAATAGCAAGATCTTCAACAATATCAACATATTGACAACCACCATAATAGCGCCGCCCAGAATAGCCCTCGGCATACTTATTGGTTAGAACCGAGCCTTGCGCTTCAAGCACTGCCTTTGAAACAATGTTTTCTGATGCGATAAGTTCAATTTCATTTTGTTGGCGTTTTAACTCTTTATTTATGGCGCTTGCGATCTCAGCATCGCCTTCACTTAAAGAATTGTCGAAAAAATCTGAAATAGTTGCTTTGCTCATGGTAAAACCTCTTAAATATTGAAGTTGGAAAATTCTTTTTTCGCTTAACACAAGCTTTATACAATGCCAACCAATTATGGCCAATCAATTATGGCCAACCAATTATGATTTTTTTAGTTGTTCCATGCGGCGGCGTAATTTATCGAGCGCTAATTTTTGCATTTGCGCTTGGGTGGCACTGGCTGGAGCTATTGCTATAACTTCTATACCCGTTTTAGCATCAATGGCGGCAATGCGCATTTGATTGCCAATTTGTGTGAACTCTATATAGATTTCATTGTTCGAATTATTATTCATAATTGCGATTATATTGATATTAAAAAAAAACGCCACCCAAAAGGGTGGCGTAATATAAAATTATTTATCTCTATAATTATAGCTTATAAAGGATTTGATCTACCCAAAAGCGCTCTAAACGATCAAGGGCACTATTTAGTCCCGTAAACTCATCATCACCAAGTCCACCTACAGATTCTAATGATGTAAGATGGCGATCATAAAGCTCGTCAATAACTTCTGCAACTTCTTCACCCTTTGGGCTAAGCCTAATGCGCACAGAACGTCTATCAGCTTTTGAGCGCTCCTGAAAAATATAATTAGCGTCGACAAGTTTCTTTAGATTATAAGAAACGTTTGAACCTAAATAATATCCTCTTGAGCGCAATTCACCAGCCGTTATTTCACTATTTCCGATGTTAAACATCATAAGCGCTTGTGTTGAATTAATATCGTCCCAGCCCATACGATCAAATTCGTCTTTAATTAAATCTAACAGACGACGGTGCAAACGCTCAACACGTGATACCGCCTCTAAATATTTCGGTTTTAGGCTATTTTTCTCTTGGTTTTGTTCAGCATTAACTGCTGCAAATTTCATGTTCATTTTATATACCTCACTGTTATTTTTGCACGATCTTTTGCCATGTCTATGAATGTCAACTTACACATAGGCTAATAATATCAGATTAAGAGATAAGATTAATTGTATGTTACTGAAAAGATTCAAGTTTTTAGCTTTATAAAACCTTACCTACTATAAGGATTTTGTAACCTTAATAAGTCCTCACCAAAATCAAGTCTCTTCTTCTTTGGTTTTTTGATAGTGTAATAAAAACCAAATGATTATTCCCAACAGCACGAATATTCTTATGCCAAGTCCTATTCCTTGTATATTAATATGACTATTTCCAGCTGCAAATAAAGCTAACTCAATTACAGTAACAATGATAAGTAGAGGAGCGCCCCAACCAGCTCCAATCCACATGCCAACAGCGCTAAACAATCGAAAAACAGTAAACATCCCCATTAATATAAAACCTATCACGCCTATTTGATCTATTGGGCTAATATCGCCAGAACTTACGCCTAGCAGAGAATAGGCATCATGAAGTGCCAGAAAAAGAGCTATAATTGCTAATAGAGGCATTAAATATTTGTGCAATAATGTCTTAATTCTCACTTTTTATCCTTTAACTCATTTAAGTAATGGTTACATATAGAAGCCTCTGCGAAACTATCGTGACATTTCTTTAGGGAGCTAATTTATATCTATTTCCCTTAAAATCAACAAAATATACCCTATATTGTGCTAATTTTAAGGAAAATATCTATTAAACTATCTCCAAAATAAATATCACTATAGTTTCGTAGAGTCTTCTATAGCTAATTGATATACCACCCTATGACAATATGAACATTATAAAATTATTCGAGATAAAATGAGCACTAATTTTAATAAGCATAATATGAAGTTTTTAGAGGGAAGGAGGCTACGCCGTTTGCGTAGCTCTGCTTGGCAACGTAATATGGTTCGCCAAAATGCAATAGTGCCTAGTGATTTAATTTTACCAATATTTATTATTGATGGTGAAAATGAGCGCTCAAGCATTAAATATATGCCAAATATTGAGCGCCTATCTGTTGATTTAGCTGTTAAGAGAGCCAAACTTGCATATCAGGCAGGCATACCGGCAGTTGCATTATTTCCAAAAGCTGATGAAAGCAAGCGCAACGAGCAAGCCAGCGAGGCAATAAACAAGGATAATTTAATCTGTCGTGCACTTAGTGAAATAAAATCCAGCGTGCCAGAAATTGGATTAATCACTGATGTTGCGCTAGATTTATATACTTCTCATGGGCAAGATGGCTTAATGCGAGATAATATCATATTAAATGATGAGAGCGTTGATGTGATGGTAAAATCCGCCCTTATACAAGCAGAAGCTGGCGCTGATATTATTGCGCCCTCTGATATGATGGACGGACGAGTTGGGGCAATTCGTATTGCGCTTGATGAAAGTGGGTTTGAGCAAATTCCTATTCTTTCTTATAGCGCAAAATATGCTTCTAGTTTTTATGGCCCATTTCGTGAGGCTGTTGGCTCAAGCTCTCTCTTAAAGGGCAATAAATTCACATATCAGCTAGACTTTGCTAATTCTGATGAAGCTATTTTAGAAATTGAGCAAGATATTTTAGAGGGTGCTGATATGATAATGATTAAACCCGGAATGCCATATTTAGACATTATAAGGCAGGCGGTTGATAGGTTTAACATTCCTATATTTGCTTATCAGGTCTCGGGAGAGTATTCATTGATTGAATATGGCGCACAAAATGGCGCAATAGATAGAGATAGCGCAATATTTGAAAGTCTTATGGCTTTTAAGAGGGCTGGGTGTACTGGGGTTTTTACTTATTTTGCGCTTGAAATGGCGCAAAAACTAAATAAGTAGTGTTTTGCCCTTGAAATTTATTTCATTCCATACAATCTTTAGACATAATAGGAGTGAACATGAATTCTTATCTTCCAGACCCCAAGACTAATCCAGAACTATTTGAAAGTGTTTTGTTGCGGCGAATTATGGCGTTTATTATTGATTCTATAATCATTGGTGTGATTATGTTGCTTGTGACACTTATAATTTTTATCGCAGGAATTGCTACTTTTGGTATAAGTTGGCTAACCTTACCGCTTATATTACCATTTTCTATTTTGCTTTATTATGCCAGCACACTCGGCTCGCATCGACGTGCTAGTGTTGGAATGCAACTGTTTGATTTAGTGCTTACCCCAACAAAGGGCGTACCACTTGATGGTTGGAGGGTTTTAATTCACCCGATCGTATTTTGGCTAACAATTTGGATTTTTGCTCCCTTGTTATTCATTGGGCTTTTCACGGCAAGGCGGCAATTATTACACGATTTACTAACCTCAACTATGATGATTAGGCGATCACCAATGCAAACAACTGCAAATAGTTTTTAAGAGTTTTCTTCTCAAAAAACAAAATAATACTTGGTCTATCTCTATCAAACACGCATTATAGGGCATGTTAGATTTTTTGATGGCACAAGATAATATTACAATGTGGCTCACTTTTTTGGTGATTGCTGGGGCTATGTTATTTTATGCAACCGAATGGGCAAGCATTGAATTGACCTCTTTGGGGGCACTTGTTTCACTCATGCTTATTGCAACCTTATTGCCAAATTCTGGGTTTGGTGCTGAGATTCTATTAAGCGGCTTTTCAAATCCTGCTCTTATTACAATTTTAGCACTACTGGTTGTTGGGCAAGGCTTAATTCAAACGGAGGCACTTGCAGGACTTAGTGAAAAATTAGTCAGGCTTTGGCCTGATAATCCAATGCGAGTAGTAGTGCTTGCATTAATCATTGCTGGTGCTGCCAGTGCTATCGTTAATAATACCCCCGTTGTTATTGTGTTTATTCCAGTTTTGGCATCTTTATTAGCTAAACGAAATTTACCAGCCTCAAAATATATGATGCCGCTTAGCTTTATGACTATTCTTGGTGGTATGACTACGGTGATTGGCTCATCAACCAACCTACTTGCCGCAGGGGTGGCACGCCAATATGGCGTTGATAGTGTTACGTTTTTCTCTTTTGCTGTTCCGGGTTTGGCAATGGCGTTGGTTGGTTGGCTTTATGTTTTATTTATTGCGCCACGCATTATGCCAGATAATGTTGGCGATACAATCGTTAAGCGCAATCGCAACACGCAATTTATTACCGAAATCAGATTAACTTATGGACACCCATTAATTGGCGAGCATACGATTGCTGGCATGTTCCCAAAACTTACCAATATGACTGTAAGAGCGGTGCAAAGAGGAAGTGAGCGCTTTTTACCACCCTTTGATGATATCACGCTTAAAAGCGGTGATATCATGATTATTGCAGCAACAAGAGATGCACTCACACAAGCGCTTAGAGATTGGCACGCATTTGATGATACTGCTTCGATAAACTCCCAAGAGAAAGAAAGAGGCGCAATGCTTTGCGAAGCTCTTGTGCCTCCTAGTTCTCGTTTAGTTGGGCATGGAGTAGATCAATCTGGATTTATGGCGCAACATGATGTGTTGATTTTGGGCATGGAAAGACGCTCAAGAATGCCTCGTGAACTTATGAGTGAAATCAGGCTTGAGGCTGGTGATGTTTTGCTTGTTGCAGGGCAGCCTAGTGCATTTGAGAAAATGCGTGGTTTGCAAGATCTAATTGTGATTGAGTGGAGTGCTTCTGAGGTAAAACCACGTGGACATGCTTTAAGAGCATTAATTATATTTGCGCTCACAGTGGGAGCGATTGCTACAGGGCTAAGCTCAACTGTTGTTCCTGCTGTTGCGGGTGCATTTTTAATGATTGCTTTTGGCTGTCTAAATATTCGTCAAGCAGCGAGATCGATTGATCGACGTATAGTTATGCTAGTTGGCTCATCTATTGCGATGGCAACTGCAATGCAATTTACTGGGGGGGCTGAATTTGTAGCAAATAAGGCCATTGGCTCACTTGGCACAAGCTCGCCTGCGGTTATTATGAGTGGGTTATTTTTGCTGGTGGCAATTTTCACTAGCTTCTTATCAAATAATGCCACTGCGGTTTTGTTTACCCCTATTGCTATTGCAGCGGCTAATTCTCTTGGGGTTGATCCATTGCCGTTAATAGTTGCTGTAATTTTGGGAGCGAACGCATCTTTTGCTTCACCCATTGGTTATCAAACCAATTTATTAGTTATGAGCGCTGGGCATTATCGCTTTAGAGATTTCTTTATTGTTGGTGTGCCGCTTGTTATTATTGTTTGGATAGTCTTTTCTATTGTTGCCCCATGGTATTATGGCGTTTAAGATTTTGAAAGATAAATAATGAGCAACCAAAAGCCAGAAAATATTCAATTCTATATTAGTGAAGATGATGATTGTCCTTACTTGCCAAACTTAAAAGAGAAAAAAATATTTACTCATCTGATTGGTAAGCGCTCAGAAGATATTATGTTGGCATTAAATGATTATGGATTTCGTCGCTCACAAAATGTTCTCTATCGTCCTATTTGCGAGAATTGCTCTATGTGCAAACCAGTTCGCACTATCACATCGCTTTTTAGGCCAAGCAAAAATCAACGCCGTATCATAAATAAAAATAAAGATATTGTAAGTACAAAACTTTCACCAAAAACTTCAAGAGAACAATATGATTTGTTTAAACGCTATTTAGATAGTCGTCATTTTGATGGTAATATGAGTGATATGTCATATGAGGATTACGAACTTATGGTTGAAGATAGTCCCGTACCTTCAATGATTATTGAATATCGTTTGCGAACTAATGATGGGGCCGATGGCGCTCTTATTGGGGTGGTATTGTGCGATATTTTAAGAAATGGAATATCACTGATTTATAGTTTTTTTGACCCCGATTTACAAAGCCGATCACTTGGAAAATTTATGATTATTGAGAATATTAAAAGAGTGAACATGCTTAAGTTAGAATATTTATATTTGGGATATTGGGTTTCGGGTTCAAAAAAGATGGATTATAAAATTGAGTTTGAGCCACTTGAAATAGTAGAAAATCAAAATGGTTGGGAAAGTCTAGCTATTACTTAGATTAATAATCTGATTCAAGGTATATTTCTAAGCCTTTGAATTGTCGCATTGTTATTGTGCAAGCAACAATCTAGTTTAACTTATTAATTGGTAGTTTATTATGATTCGATTTTTTTTTACATTGATAGGCTTATTGTTTTTTCTCGCAACGCTTGCTTTGTTTTTGATAAGCGCAGGAGCGGCTCTTGGTTTTATTCACCCTGCCCTTGATGTATTTAATCATTTGCAGCCATTAATTTTTATTGGTACTTTATCGCTTTTATTATTCTCCCCAATTTTTATAAAAAACAAAAAATGGCAATCGATAAATATAGCAATAGCTGCAACTGGTTTTATCAGCTCGGCAGTTATTGTTGTGCCTGAATTTGTGTTGGGCTTGAGCGTTGAAAAATCTGAAGCCGTTGCTGGCACAAAACAATATAAATTACTTTCGCAAAACCTATTTGGCCTAAATTATGATATGCAACGTATGGCAACAGCGATAAAAAAAGAAGACCCTGACATTATCGCTTTGCAAGAATATTTTTCAGTTCAACGTGCTGATTTGCACCCGCTACTTGTTAAAGATTATCCATATTATTTTTTATGTGTTGGAGGCAAGCGAGCTAATATTGCAATTTATTCAAAACTTAAATTTGAAAAATTAAGTGCCAGCGATTGTGCTAAGAATACACAACAAAGAACTTCAAGGATTTTTGTTAAGATTGTTAATGATGGTAATGATTTTACTATTGTTACTACACATTTTGACTGGCCAGTACGAATAAGCCAATTTAAGAAGGGTAATGATTTTTCTGAAAAATTAGATTTAGCATTTGCTCGCAAAAAGGGACAATTATCAGAATTTGCAAAAGCATTAGAGGATGTTAATGGGCCATTATTAATTGGTGCGGATTTTAATTCAACCTCTTGGTCTTATGAGCTTCGTAATTTTGCAAAAGATAATGGCTTAAAATTACTAACACGATCACTGCTTACCTACCCTAACAAACTTAATATTTTTGGTTGGCGTGATGTGTTTCCTTTTATTTCTCTTGATCACATGATGAGCAAAGGAGATATAAAAATCTATGAGTTAAGAAAAGGCGATGCAGCAGGAAGCGATCATAATCCTGTAATAATTAGATTTTCAGTTTGAAACAGGCTTAACCTGTTATCCATTAAACCTATTGTTTTTGGGAAAGCCCGTTGGTGGTTGGCGGCCAGCTTGTGCCCGCTCGCCAATCCAATCTCTTAATTCTTCCATTGTGCGCACATATGTGCGCCCTGAACTATCGCTCCAACTCAAACCCTTATTGCTATCAAAAATCCTAGCGTCTGATATGCCGCCATCTTTATATTTTTGTAAGCGCACGCCCTTACCCCTATTCATTTCAGGTAATTGAGCAACAGGAAACACCAGTAATTTTCTATTTTTACCGATAATTGCAATATGATCGCCAACTGCTGGCACGCAGATTTTTGCCTCAATGACCCCTGAAACATTCAAGACCTGCTTGCCCTTTTTCGTATTGGCAATAAGCGCACTTTCTGGCACGATAAATCCATTGCCAATATCTGACGCCAACAAGCGTTTAGCTCCTGCCTTATAGACAAACATATCAACAATATCGTGCCCCTCTTCAATATCAAGCATAATGCGAACTGGCTCGCCATGCCCACGTCCGCTAGGTAATTTATCGGCGCTAAGCGTAAAGACCTTACCGCCTGTTGAAAGCAATAATATCTTATCAGTAGTTTCGCATTTAATCGCAATTTTAAGCTCGTCACCAGATTTAAAAGCCTGCGCATTTGCATCGGCATTGTGCCCCTTCATGGTCTTTATCCAACCTTTTTCTGAAAGGATAATAGTGATTGGCTCTTTCTCAATCATTGCGCTTACAAGGTCAATCTCACTAGTCAATGGAGCTTTCTCAAAACTTGTTCTCCGCTTACCTGTTGCAGTGCTGGGCGAATAATCGAGTTTTAATTTTTCAATCTCATTAGTAATTACGCCCCATTGTTTTTTATCAGAAGCAAGCAAAGAATTTAGCTGTTCTTGCTCTAGGGTTAGTGCGTCATGCTCTTTTTTAATTTCAAATTCTTCGAGCTTTCTTAAAGAGCGCAGGCGCATATTAAGCACTGCTTCTGCTTGCACATCGCTTAAAGAAAATTGAGAAATAAGTTCAGCCTTTGGCTCATCTTCAAATCGGATAATGCGAATAACTTCATCTATATTTAGATAAGCAATAAGATAGCCGCCCAATAATTCTAGGCGATGCTCGATTTGTCTTAGGCGAAAATTTGAGCGTCTAACCAGCACAACTTTCCTATGTTTAAGCCAAGCACCAAGCGCCTCAACTATGCTCATTACTTTTGGCACTTTACCCATATCAAGCACATTAAGATTGAGCGAAATCCTGTTCTCTAAATCGGTTAGTTTGAACAATGATTCCATAAGAATTTTTGCATCAACCGCTCTGTTTTTTGGCTCAAGCACCAAGCGCACAAATTCGGTACTTTCATCCCTTACATCTTTTAGGAGCGGTAATTTTTTAGCCAATAAAAGATCAGCTATTTTTTCAATAAGGCGAGATTTTTGCACGCCATAAGGAATTTCTGTAACAATTATTTGATAAAGCCCACGCCCTGTTTCTTCGATTTCCCAACGAGAACGCACCCTAAAGCCGCCACGCCCAGTTTTATAGGCTTGCTCAATCGAAGCCTCGTCTTCAACAATAATGCCGCCAGTTGGAAAATCTGGGCCCGGAATAAATTTCATTATTTCAGGGATACTCGCATTGGGGTGATGAATGAGATAAAGCGCTGCATTGCATAATTCATAGACATTATGGGGTGGAATAGAGGTCGCCATACCAACCGCAATACCGCTTGAGCCATTGGCTAAAAGATTGGGGAAATTTGCTGGTACAACTATTGGCTCATTATCTTCGCCATCATAAGTGTCCTTAAAATCTACCGCATCTTCATTTATGCCTTCCATCAAACGAGCTGCAACATCTGTCATGCGGCTTTCTGTATAGCGCATGGCAGCAGCGCTATCGCCATCAATATTACCAAAATTGCCTTGCCCATCAACAAGTGGATAACGCACCGCAAAATCTTGCGCTAAACGAACTAAAGCGTCATAGACTGATTGCTCGCCATGTGGGTGATATTTACCTATTACATCACCAATGATGCGAGCTGATTTTTTATAGCCTTGTGAGGGGTCAAGTTTTAACAAGCGCATAGCGTGCAAAATACGCCTATGAACAGGCTTAAGACCATCACGAACATCAGGCAAAGCACGTTGTGTAATAGTTGAAAGCGCATAAGAGAGATAACGCTCTTCAAGGGCTTTTTTTAGATCTATTACACCAGTTTCTTTATCAATCGGCGCTACGAGGTCATTATCAGACATATTTATTTTCCAAACGAATCATTATTCTTTATTATAGCTGATTTATAGTGTTTTCGCTTTTCATTTACACGCTGTTTCTTCAAGGTGAGTAAAATTTTAGCGTAGGTTACTACGTGAATTTTACGAACCCGCAGAAAAACAGTGTGTAAATGGAAATGGAAAATACTATAATAGCAAATCTATTATCTGTTGCCGAGTGGCTGGCGCATCAATTTGTCTAACATTCCAGATATGTTTAGCTAAAAAATGCTTTGTGATATTAAAGCCATTAGCAATATCAACCTTTGAGGCATTTTCATCACTAATAAAAAAAGGCGGTAAGGGCAAAAGCCTATCAATATATGGCTTGGCATTTTCTAACGTTACGGCTCGCCCAGTTTTTGGCGAAATATGGCTTAACCCTGTGGTTTCACCGCTAATAGCGCATGAATATAAATCTAGACCAAAGCCCAATTCTTCAAGCAAGAAAAGCTCATACTTGGCTAGGTGCATTGCTAAAAGCTTATTATCCTCATAATTATCGAGCAAATTAATTGTCATTTCTAACAAATTATTATGAGAATATCTTTCGGGTAATAGGCGCAAATGCGAGCATAATAATTGCCCTAAATATAGGCTTTGTTTGTCAAAAATCATATTGGCGGCACGGGCTTTAATTAATTCGATATTAAAAGCCCCAAGATGATCTTCTAATCTAGCACGCCAAGTTACTTCAACACTATTGCCTAGTTGCAAAACTGGTCTTAATCGCTTTGAGCGCCCACCTCTGACAATCCCAAAATAGCGCCCCCTATCTGCAATCATTATTTCGGCAATGGTGCTAGTTTCACCATGTTTGCGAGTTCCGATTATTAACCCTTCACCTGTGAATTGCATTTTTGCTTCTTTTTTCTAAGCCCCAGCCCTCTCTTATTCCTATACCCCCACCCCAGCCCTCCCCGCAAGGGGGAGGGAGAAGAATAAGAGGGGTAGGAGTTTAGAGAAACAGTTATTTCTTTGGTAATTCCAGCCCCATCTCACGATAGCGCTCTGGATCATCAGCCCAATTTTTACGAACCTTAACAAATAAAAATAAATGCACCTTAGTTTCAAAAATCTCCATCAATTCTTTTCGAGACTGCTCCCCTATTGCCTTGATAGATTGACCGCCCTTGCCAAGTATAATTTTTTTGTGCGTATCACGAGTAACATAAATTACTTGATCAATTTTATATGAGCCGTCTTTTTGTACCTTAAAACTCTCAGTTTCAATGGTGGTATTATATGGAATTTCTTCGTGAATGCGCAAAAATAATTTCTCACGAGTAACCTCAGAAGCCGTGAGAGCTAAGGTTAAATCTGTGAGGTGATCTTCTGGAAAATGCCACGGGCCAAGTGGAACATTATTGGCGCACCAATTCATGAAATCAGCAACACCATTCCCATTTAGAGCTGAAACCATGAAGGTTTCCTCAAAGGAAACAATATTATTAATTTCTTTGCTAAGCGCTAAAATTTTTTCAGGCTTCACGCTATCAATTTTATTTAGAACCAGAATTTTTCGTGATTTATCTTTTGCTAGACCATCAATTAGCAACTTTACATCATCACTCATTCCCCGATGAGTATCAACAATCAGTGCAACAATATCAGCATCCCCTGCCCCGCTCCAAGCAGAATGAACCATCGCTCTATCAAGACGGCGCTTTGGCTTAAAAATACCTGGTGTATCAACAAATATAACCTGTGATTGCTCCTCGCTAACCACCCCACGAATTTGCGCTCTTGTGGTTTGAGCTTTGTGGGTAACTATTGAAACTTTGGTGCCAACAAGAGCATTTAGCAAGGTTGATTTGCCAGCATTAGGTGCGCCAATTAGTGCGATAAAACCGCACTTTGTTATGGAAATATTATTTTCTTTAGCCATTAATTTTTCTCTTGTTTTCTTGTTCTTTTGTTCTTATTGTTCTTATTGTTCTTGCCAAATATTTTCTCTAAGCAAAAAATTCTCAGCTGCATTTTGCTCGGCTATTTTTTTTGAAGCACCATTTGCACTTGCTGAGGCATATCCTTGAATATTCACTGCGATAGAAAAAATTGGCGCATGATCTGGGCCTGAGCGAGAAGTTTCAACATAGGTTGGTAAAGAGAGATCTTTACTTTGCGCCCATTCTTGAATTGCGGTTTTTGAATCTAATCTGCTAGAATTTGCACTCATAATTAGCGAGCCAAAAAAATGTTCAATGAATTTATAGGCTTCTTCTAGTCCGCCATCACGATAAATTGCACCAATAATCGCCTCGCAAACATCGCCCAAAATTGCTTCTTTATTTGCGCCACCTGATCTAGCTTCACTTTCGCCAAGTCTTATTAATTTTCCAAGGTCAATTATTTGTGCAATTTTTGCGCAGGTTTCTTTTCGCACTAACGAATTTAGAGTGCGTGAAAGTTCGCCCTCATTTGCTAGCGGGAAACGTTTGATTAATATATCAGAAATCACAAGTCCCAACACACGATCGCCTAAAAATTCAAGACGTTGATAAGAATATTCAATTCTCTTTGCTGGCGAAATTGCACTAGTATGAGTGAGCGCTTTTTCAAGAAAACCCCTGTCTGAAAAACTATAGCCTAGTTTTTTTTCAAAATCGCTTAGGGCTTTTTCTTGTGAAATTTGGCTCATTGATAAACCGATTCGAACATTCTATCTAGGCGAACATTTTTTGGCCAAAGCCAGATTTTCCAAGGAGCAATATTATCGGTGATTGAGAAAAATCTAACCTCAGCTTTGCCTATTAAATTACCTGCTGGAACATAACCAACTGAACTTAAAATGCGACTATCAGATGATCTATCTCTATTATCTCCCATCATAAAATAATGCCCTGCTGGCACTATATATTCTTGCGTATTATCTAATCTTTGCTCATCTGAAATTTCTTGAATAATATAAGAAACACCAGAGGGCAGAGTTTCACGATATTGAGTAACTGGGATAATATAACCCCTACTATCTTTATCTTGCACTGTGCCTATTTCTTCACGCTTAGTTATTTCTTCATTTATATAGAGCCTACCCTCTTTAACCTGAATTTTATCACCCGGAAGGCCAATAAGTCTTTTTATATAGGGGTCTTTTTCGGTAACGGGTCTAAAAACCGCAATATCACCACGATTTGGTATGCGCTCAAAAATACGACCATTAAATGGAATAATGCCAAGAGGAAAAGAATAACGCCCATAACCCCATGTATATTTAGATGCCATCAAATAATCACCAATCATTAAAGATGATTGCATAGAGGCTGTTGGAATGAAAAATGGTTGGAATAAAAATGTCCTAAAAACCAAAGCAATTATTAAAGCTTGAACAATGATAATTATTGTTTCCATAATTTCTGAAACAAAGCTATTTGCTTTTGATGATTTTGGTTTGGTTTTGCTCATATCTATTCCTAATGGTTTGCTATAATTTAATTAAAGAATATAAATTGTAAGGTCAACTTAAAGCGCCTCAATAATTACAAAAGCCTGCGCCAT
This sequence comes from Devosiaceae bacterium, assembly GCA_021648585.1. Taxonomy (GTDB): domain Bacteria; phylum Pseudomonadota; class Alphaproteobacteria; order Rhizobiales; family Devosiaceae; genus S141-66. The sequence continues at coordinate 22,023 of JAKISM010000005.1, forward strand.
GCCATTATCATCACTAATAGTTAAATGTATGTGGGGGCTAAGCCCATCAGGCACAAGCTTTTGCAAAATTATTTTTGCGCCACCCGTTAAATGAAATGTTGGTTTGCCACTTGGAAGATTTACAACCCCCATATCCCGTAAAAAAACTCCACTTGATAATCCTGTGCCAAGTGCCTTTGCCATGGCTTCTTTTGCGGCAAATCTTTTGGCATAAGATGCGGCTCGCATTCTTCGCCTTTCAGATTTTTTACGTTCAATATCAGTAAAACAACGATTTATAAAACGATCCCCAAAGCGATTAAGAACCTTTTCTATTCGCTTAATTTCACATAAATCATTACCCAATCCAATAATCATTTAAGCCCTCTACTTCCCGGCTTAATCGCAGGAATTGCTGCTAAACTGGCAGGCAAATCATCTGGGTGATAGGCTGGTACTTTATATTCAAGGAGTGAAATAAGCGGAATTCCTATATCAACTTCACCGCCAGATCTATCAATCAAACAAGCACCAGCTACAACATTTGCTCCTAAATCTTTAAGGCAAGAAATACATTCTTTAATTGAAAGACCTGTTGAAATAATATCTTCAACAATTATGACTTTTTCTCCCTGCTCAATTTCAAACCCACGTCTTAATGCAAATTCTCCATTTTCTCTTTCGGTATAAATTGCAGGCAATCCTAATTGTCTTGCAGTTTCATAACCCGGAATTATGCCGCCAACGGCTGGAGATACAACTTGTGAGACATCAGAGAACCCTTCTACTTTTATTTTTTCTGCTAGTGCTTTACACAATAGTTCTGCCTTTTCTGGCTGACTAAAAACTAAAGCTTTTTGCAAAAAAACAGGAGAGCGCAAACCAGAGGAAAGAATAAAATGCCCCTCTAATATTGCATTGCAATCCTTAAAAACCTTAAGAACTTGTTGTTTGTTCATTTTTGTTCCAATCAATATTTTCTATAGTTTTACATTCAGAAATACTAGCACGGGCAACTTCTGATAGACCTGCTGTTCCCCTTAAACTATCAAGAACATCGTTAAGTTGCGCAAGATCACGCAATTCTAACTCAATAATTAATTTATGAAAATCAGGTGAGCTTTGTCGCAAAACCATATTATGGATATTGGCATCACAACCAGCAATTATTGAAGATATTTGCGCTAAAGATCCCGGTTTATTAAGTGCCAGCAATGAAATTACTAATTTATAACGCCTACCAACAATATTAGCCACGCCCCAGCTAACATCAATCCAAGCACTTTCATTATTTGAAATATTTTCAAGAGCTTCTGAATCTATTGGAAAAATTGTTATTTCCTCATTAGGCATCAATATTCCAACCACCCTATCTCCGGGTAAAACCCCTTGCGCAGAGATATTTGATTTTGTGTTGAAATTAACTCTAGAAAGCAGAGCTTCGCCTTTTTTAGATAATTTTTGTCCACTTGGAATACGAAACATAAAATCAATATTGTCTTTCAAAGGAAACCAGCCATCTTCTTCTTTAGCAAGCGGCGCAGTGATTTTTCGCTTCTTTGTTCGGCGCACGCCTTTTATACTTGCTGCTTGTTTTATTATTTCATCAGCTAAAACTAAGCCTTTGCCAATCTCAAAACTAAGTGAAAACCTATCAGTTTTTTCTAGAGCCTTAACCAATTTTTCTATTTCTTCTTCGCTTAAAACCAGTCTTTCACTTTTTAATATTGATTGTAATATTTGCTCACCCAAAGTTGCAGCGCGTTTTTGCTCTTCATGGCGCACTGAGCGCCTTATTGCAGCACGAGCTTTACCAGTTGCCGCAATAAATTCCCACGATGCTGGGGGGAAATGATTTTGATCAGTAATTATTTCAACTTCTGCACCACTTTGTAATTTAGTGGTGAGGGGGACAAGGGAATAATTTACTTTTGCACCAACACAAATATCACCCAATTCTGTGTGCACGGCATAGGCAAAATCAATAGGCGTTGCTCCTCTTGGTAGGGCTATTAATTTGCCTCGTGGGGTAAAACAAAATACTTGATCTTGAAAAAGTTCTAATTTTGTATCCTCTAAAAATTCTTCACTTAGATTGTTTTGCGCTAAAGAGGAAATTGTGTTTCTTAGCCAAGAATATGCTCGGCTTTCTTTTTCTAATCTTTGCAGATTTTCTTTTATATCGTCCTTATAAAGCGCATGGCCTGCAATGCCATATTCAGCAATTTCGTGCATTTCTTGAGTGCGTATTTGCAACTCAACTCTTTGCCTTGTTGGGCCAACAATAGTTGTATGAATTGAGCGGTAATCATTATATTTTGGTACAGAAATATAATCCTTAAAACGACCTGGAACTACTTGCCAAGTTGTATGCACAACACCTAGCGTTTTATAACAGTCCTTTATATTTTCAACTATTACTCTAAAGCCGATTACATCTGAAAGCTGCTCTAAGGAAATTGAATTTCTCTCAATTTTTGAAAATGTTGACCAAGGAGTTTTTACTCTGGCGCTAACTTTAGCTTTTATATTTTCGCTTGAGAATTTTTTTGCTAGCTCTTTTAGAACATCTTTTATTATAGTGGCGCTCTTTTCTTGCATGCTAGAAAGGCGGTCGGTAATTGCATTATAATGCTCTGGTTGCAGGACAGAAAAAGCAATATCTTCTAGCTCTGATCGCATCTCTTGCATACCCATACGCCCAGCAAGGGGGGCATAAATATCCATAGTTTCACGAGCAATGCGTTTTCTTTTTTCTATCGGAACAAAATGAATAGTTCGCATATTGTGTAATCTATCGGCAAGTTTTACTAATAAAACACGCACATCTTGAGACACTGCTAGAAGTAATTTTCTTAGATTTTCAGCTTGTGCTTTTTCTTTTGAAACTAGATTTAGCCTATCAATTTTTGTTAGACCCTCAACGATCGCGCCTATCTCGTGGCCAAACATTTGATCAATTTCAACCCTTGTAGCATCTGTATCTTCAATAGTATCATGCAATAGAGCTACAACAATCGTTGCATCATCTAATTTTAGCTCTGTTAAAATGGCTGCTACTTCTAATGGATGAGCAAAATATGGATCACCTGATGCACGTTTTTGTGTGCCATGTTTTTGCATGGCATAAACATATGCTTTATTTAGCAATGCCTCATCGGCATTTGGATTATATGCCAAAACAAGTTCAACAAGTTCATATTGACGCATCATGGTTTTGAGCAAACTCCTAATGCTAAAGTAATTTTAGCTAACAAAAAGGGTGTCAAGAAATCTTAGACACCCTAGTTATGACAATAATTGATAAGCCGTCAAATGTTTAGTCGTCACGCCTATCAGGTGGAGAAAGACTTTCTATGCCACGAAGCAATTCATCTTCACTCATCGAATCAAATGTCATTGACTCTTCTTCCGTGCTACCTTCAATAGCTGGAATGACATCAATTTCTGGCTCATCAACCTCAACATGCTTTTGCAAGGAATGAATAAGCTCTTCACGTAAATCTTCAGGTGAAATAGTGCCGTCACCAATTTCACGTAAGGCAACAACAGGGTTTTTATCATTATTACGTTCTACTGTAATAACAGAGCCAGTGGTAATCATTCTTGATCTATGAGCTGCCATTAGCACCAGATCAAAACGATTTTCAATTTTTTCAATACAATCTTCAACGGTGACTCGAGCCACATTAATCTCCACTTTTTAAGGAATTTTGAAACTCATACACGACCACCTTAAAAAATACAAGCTATTTGGCAAATTTGATAGTATAATTTTATTAGTTTTCTTCTTAATATAGATATTAGAAGAAACTATTTGGTGAGATTTAAGTAACAATGATTAAAGCGAAAAAAACATTAGCCAAAAATCTTGTAAATCCTGATAAGGATTGCTCAATTTGCCCACGTCTAAAAGAATTTCGAGATGATAATCGAGAAAAATTTCCAGATTATTTTAATGCGCCTGTCCCTATATGGGGCGATGAAAAGCCAAAATTAATTATTGTTGGGCTTGCACCCGGATTAAAGGGAGCAAACAGAACTGGTCGCCCATTTACTGGTGATTATGCTGGTGATTTATTATTTCAAACATTAGCAAAAGCTGGGCTTAGTTCTGGTGAATATAAATCAAGGGCGAACGATGGGTTAGAATTAAAAAATGTGATGATTGTAAATGCGGTTCGTTGTGTGCCCCCGCAAAATAAGCCGATAGGCGCTGAAATTAATTCATGTCGTCCATTTTTAATCGCTGCAATGAAAGATAATCCTAGCGCTAAGGTCTTTCTTGCGCTTGGTCTTGTGGCGCATAATAGTTTTCTTACAACTATTGGCGCTCGAAAAGTTAACTATAAGTTTGCACATGGGGCAAAACATGTTTTTGAGAACGGCACTATATTATTTGATAGCTATCATTGCTCACGTTATAATACCAATACTAATCGTCTAAGCGAAGAAATGTTTGAAGATGTGGTGTTTGCTGCGGCGAAAGAGGCAAAGGCGTTTTGAGTTAAAGGGATAGGAATTTTTTAACTCTTGCCCCCACCCAAGACTTATTCCTAACCCCCATCCCAGCCCTCCCCGCAAGGGGGAGGGAAGAAGACATCAATAATGCGATTTCATTAGGCGGGATTTCTCACGGTTCCAATCACGTTTTTTCTCAACTTCTCGCTTATCATAATTCTTCCTACCCTTAGCTAAGCCAAGCAAGACTTTTGCAATACCACGTTTGTTGAAATAAAATTTAAGCGGAATAATTGTATTGCCTCCACGCTCGACTTCTTGCACGAGGCGAGAAAGTTCCTTTTTTGAAACTAATAATTTGCGATGGCGTTTTTCTTGGTGATTAAAGCGATTAGCCTTAACATATTCAGGAATATAGGCATTGATAAGCCATAGCTCACCATTTTCTGGTGAAGCATAAGATTCGGTGATTTGCGCCTTGCCAGTGCGAAGCGATTTTACTTCTGTCCCCACTAACATAATACCAGCTTCTAGCGTATCAAGAATTTCATAATCATAGCGGGCACGCCGATTATCAGCGATAAGTCCATTATTTATTTCTGATTTCTTTTTTTTTGCTGCCATCAGATTTATTTTACGCAATTCCTGCGTGCTCCATCGCTGCATCAAGCAATTTTTCTGTAGGTTTTGTTAGTTGAACCATTGGCAAGCGCAATTCTGCGCTACAAAGACCAAGCTTACTTGCAACATATTTTACCCCCGCAGGGCTAGGATCAACGAACAAAGTTTGCATAAGAGGGGTTAATTTATCTTGTATTTCTAAAGCCGTTTTGAAATCACCACTTAAACTTGCTGCTTGCAGTTGAGAAAATAATTTTGGTGCAATGTTAGAGATAACCGAAATACAACCATGTCCGCCGTTAGCATTATAGGCTAATGCCGTTATATCTTCACCTGAGAGTTGATTGAAACCCTCGCCTAGTGCAATTCGTTGCAAGCTAACACGACCTAAATCTCCAGTTGCATCTTTTACTCCAATAATATTGGGGCAGGTAGTTTTTAAGCGAGCCATTGTTTCAATCGAAATATCAACTATTGAGCGTGGCGGAATATTATATAGAATTAGCGGAATTGAAATTGCATTAGCTATGGTTGAGAAATGTTGAAACAATCCCTCTTGGCTTGGTTTGTTATAATATGGCGAAACGCAAAGCACGCCATTTGCACCTGCCTGTTGAGCAAATTTTGCCATTTCAACTGCTTCAGATGTTGAATTTGAGCCAGCACCAGCAATCACAGGCACACGCCCCTTTGTCACATCAATACTCAATTTAACTACTCGCCCATGCTCTTCATGGCTAAGAGTAGGCGATTCGCCAGTTGTGCCAACAGGAACAAAACCGTTTATGCCTTCGCTAATTTGCCATTCAATAATTTTAGCAAGGGATTTTTCATCAATCTCCCCATTTTTGAATGGCGTAATAAGAGCGGAAATAGCACCTTTGAACATTTTATCCTCGTAAATTTAATTATCCCTTTTGGGCAATAATCAATATATATGGCTTTTATGTTTAAGAATAAAGCAAAATGATTATTTAGTTCTACAATATAAATGAGCCATGTTTTTGACCAATTCTTCTGTTTTTCTTTATAAATATAAAAAACAAACTAATTCGATTTAGTGAATAAAATTTTTACTGTTGTTAAGTATGCTTGGGGGCATAGTGGTTTTATTATAAGGAATACAAATGCCCCCCATTGGAATTAGGTCTTTTAGCTTCTTTTCTTCTTCTCTCAACAAGCTATTTTTTACTTTCATTTTATTATTCAGCATGGCTTTAATGTCGCCTGTTGCAGCTGAGAAAAATATTGATAGAACAGTTACAAATTCTATTGAGGCGAACGCCAATCCTGTACAATTACCCAATGGTTCAGCAAGTTTTCGTCGGGCGGTAGCGCTGTTAAACGCTAAAGATTATGTTCAAGCCTATAGTTTGGCTAGAGGCATTAGTTCTGATCTTGAAAGACGCACAATTCAATGGGCGGCAATTTATTATGGTAATGGGGCAATAGATTATAATAGCGTGTTACGCTTTCAAAAAGATGCACCAAATTTTGCTAGTTCGGGTATTTATAAAACTCGTATGGAGCAATCTTTAGTTAAGGCCAATGTTTCTGGCGGTGAAATAATTTCTCTTTTAGGCGGACAAATGCCCAATATTCTTAATGCGCAAATTGCGCTAGCTCGCTCTTATGCTAAAGATGGGCAAAGCGCACGAGCTGGTAGAATAATTAAGCAAATTTGGGTCAATAAATCTTTAGCAAAAGATATTGAAGAAAAAATCAACAAAGAATTTGGCGCATTATTAAATCGTTCTGATCATTGGCAACGAGCACAATATCTCTTGATGAATGATCGTGCTAAGGGCGTTGAGCGCATAATGAATAGGCTTTCACCAGCGCAAAAATCATTAGCTCGTGCTAGAATTGCGGTTTCTCGCAAATCAAAAGATGCTCAAAAATTGCTTGATAGAGTTGATCCATCAATGCGTAATAATTATGTTTTTCATTTTGCCAATGCACAATTAGCAAGGCGTGCAGGCAGAATATCAGCAGCAGTTGCTCACCTTGATAAAGCAAAGGGCAATTTTCCTCATTCGTCTAAATTTTGGTATGAGCGACGTTTAATTGTTCGCAAAGCCATTGCACTAAAACAATATAAAACCGCCTATAAAGCGGCAGCTGGTTATAAAGAAGGTCCTGATGGGCGCTTAGTTGAAGCAAGTTTTCATGCAGGTTGGGTAGCACTTACTTATCTTAATGATGCTAGAACTGCCAAAGTTCATTTTGAGCGCCAACGCTCTTTATCAACCATTGCTACTTCCGTTACGCAAGCAAATTATTGGCTTGGGCGAACGCTAAAAGCACTTGGCGATAATGAAGGATCAAGAGCTGCTTTTAATAGAGCCGCGCAATTTGACAAGGTCTATTATGGGCAGTTAGCTCGTACTGAATTGGGACTAAAACCCGTGATTTTGCGCCCAATGCCAGCTTGGCGAGGGATTGAGCCTGTTTTTGAACAACGTGAACTGGTAAAAGCTGTGCGTCTATTAGAGAAAAATGCTTCTGGGGTTTTGGCTGAGCCATTGGTGCGCCGCCTTGCCTATTATTCAAAAGATCCTGGTGAATTATTATTAGCGGCACGTTTGGCACAATCGGTTGATGCGCATAATGTAGCAATTTCTATCGCAAATCTGGCCAATAGACGCTCTGTTGCATTAGATTTATTTAATTATCCAATGGATGGTATCCCTAAATCTTACAAACTAGCAAATGTTGATAGAGCCGCTATCTATGCTGTTGCAAGGCAAGAAAGTCTTTTTGATATTGATGCGGTTTCACGATCAGGTGCGCTTGGTTTGATGCAACTCATGCCAGCAACTGCAAAGGAAACTGCAGGAAAATTGGGCATTAAACATTCACAAGCTAGGCTTTCAACTGATCCTGCATATAATGCTTTGCTTGGCTCGACTTATCTTGCCTATCAAATGGATAGATATAAAGGCTCTTTGGTTTTGGCTGCGGCGTCTTATAATGCAGGTGGCGGCAATGTGAATAAGTGGCTTAAAGCTTATGGCGATCCACGCCTAAATAATGTTGATGCGGTGTCTTGGATTGAAACCATTCCATTTGTCGAAACTCGTAAATATGTGCAAAAAGTTATGGCCAATTATATGGTTTATCGTACAAGGCAGGGCATTACCAAAACCAATATTAAGCAGGCGCTAAGAAAAATCCCTCATTAAACTTAAGTCATGCTCTTTTGCACTATGATGTAAGAAACTCCGTCTTTGCGAGAAGTCCAGCCTTGTGCCAGTGCAAGGCACATAAAAAATTGCGACGAAGCAATCCAAAATTTAGCATTAATAAAAAACCTAAGATTTCTGGATTGCCGCGCCCATCAAAAGATGGGCTCGCAATGACATAGAACTATTTTTTCTTTTTAGAACTGCGAGAACTTGGCACTGCGCCTTTATCTGCACGCTTAGAAAACTCAGTTTCATCGCCCTTTGCAAGTTGCCCTGCTTGTTTCACCCATTTTTCACGATCAATGCGCCCCTTAAATGAAAGATAATTATCTATCCATTTAATGGTTTTACGGCTCCAAACAGAGATTTGATCAAAATGATAAATACCAAGTTTATTAAGAGTGGTCTCAATTTTTGGCCCAACGCCTTTGATACGTTTAAGATCGTCTTTTTTGCCATCACGCGGCCCATCAAGTGCTAGTGGCTTGCCATCAGGGGCGGCATTATCAGGTTTTGCAGTAACTTTTTTTACTGATGCAGCAACAACTGGTGCTGGTGCAGGCTCTGGCACTGTCTCAGCGCTAGGTTTTTGAAATATGCGTCGCAAGAAATATCCAATGAAACAACCGATTAAAAATGCGATAAGAAGTAATAGTGCAACTTCTATTAAGTTTGGAATATTTGTCATTTTCTAAATCTCACTTTCATTCACTTGAGAGCGTGAGCCAGCCGGTCACCACACCAATTAAAAGCGCTATTAGCAAAAATAGCCAATATTGCCCCACTAAATATGTAATTGCATCAATCATAAATATCTCCCTTTAACTTATTTGCTAACAATACTGAAAACAGTACGTCGGTTTTTACGTTTACCCTCAACAGTATCATTTGTAGAAATTGGCATAGATTCACCATAACCTATGGCAAATATTCTTTCACTATTAACTCCGCCAGCAACCAAAGCATCAACCACTGCTTCTGCTCGGTCAACTGAAAGCGTCATATTTCTTTGTTCAGAAGCATCAGAATCTGTATGGCCTTGTACATGAATATCCGTATCTGAGCAGTTCTTTAATAGCAACGCTAATCTATTAATAGTCTTTATTGATTCTGGCTTTAATATAGCTTCTCCAACATCAAACAAAATAGCATTATTGCTCGTGAAATCCTCTACATCTTTGCGACAAAGAGCTACTTCAGGCTTAATCACCCCAATATTAACGTTCCAGCTTGCATCATTATTTAGATCAGTAATCAATGCTAAAGCCTTATCACGAGTTGCCTCATCACTAGCATTTCCAGTCAGATACCACTTTTTGCTACGCAAAGATAACTGACCCTGTTCAAGAGTTTTTAATGCGCTCATACCCGAAAATAATGAGCGCTTATAACCATCTGGTGCAGGATAAAGAACTGATAGATTATCTGTTCCAACATTCCCTGCAAGAATTCCAGTATAGTTTTTCAATTCAACACTTGGTGTATCGCCATTTAATCCAAATGATCCATCAACTAACTTAGTAGCCACAAAACGATAATTTTCTGAAGCGACAGGAATAGGCTTGGGTTCAGGTTTTGGTTCTGGCTTTGCAACTGGCACAGGAGCAGGTGGTGGTGGTGGTGGTGGAACTGTAATATTTACGCTCCAACCTGCTATGCCCTCAATATTAGCAATTTGAGCAAGCAGTTTTTCTCTTGCTTCTTCGTCCCTTGCAACACCGCTAAAGTACCATTTTTCTGAACGAAGGGATAATTGACCTTGTTGCAGTGTTTTTAATGCAGCAATGCCAGCAGAAACAGAACGTTTATAATTCTCAGGTGCTGGGCTAAGCATATTTAAATTATCGGTTGCAACCTTACCTGCAATTATGCCGATATAGTTTTGTAATTGACTTGTTGGCACGTCTCCATTGATTGAAATATCTCCATCAACTGGCTTAGTTGCTACAAAGCGATAGTTTTTTGAAGCAACGGGAATAGGTGCGCTAATATCAACCTGCCACGTTGAGACATCATCCCCTTCTTCAAGAGTTTCAAGAGCTAATTGCCTTGCTTCTTGAGAACTAGCTGAGCCAATTAATGACCATTGAGTGCCATTAAAAGAAACCCGCCCTTTTTCAAGTTTTGCCAATGCCGCCAAACCAGCAAGCGCATCATCAGAAAAATTATCAGGTTCACCTTGTGCTATGCCTGTATTATTGACGCTTACATTCTTTGCTTGTAGTGCAAGATAGCTCTTTAGGCTCTCTTGTGGCACATAGCCTGAGAAAACGTGCGATCCACTCTCATCTTTATCAACTGACCACAAATAAGGTGATGCAACAGGCAATGGTTTTGGTGGGGAGGCAATTTCAATATTCCATTGAGCGCTACCCAAGCTCTCATTAATTTGAGTGGCTATTGCATAAGAATTAGCTTGACCTGTTAATGTCCAACCATCATCTTCAAGTTTGACTTCACCACTATCAAGCAATGAAAGAGCCTTTAGACCAGCTTTTGCATTTTCTTCGAAATTATCTGGTGCGCCTTTTGCAAGTGACATTTCATCAATCGCCCCAGTGCCAGCAATTTCAAGCTGTCCTTTAATATCATCGCTAGGAGCAAACCCTGTTAATGTTGTAACTCCCTCAGCGCTCTTTTGAGCTGACCAACTATAGGTTTCAACAGTTGGCGGAATAATTTGCGCCAATTTAATATTTGCGCCATTAACACCAGATGATATTAAATCTGTTAGGGCATCATAATCAGCAACAGATTTGGCAGTTCCGGCTAAAGAAACTTCATCATTTTCAAGTGAAAAGCTCCCTTCGCTTAAATTTTCAAGTGCTGATAGGCCAAACTCAACAGATTTATCAAACCCTTCTGGAGCGCCCCAGCCAAGTTTTAATTTTGAAACATCAAAACCATCAAGCTCACCTAATCTTGTTTTTTCTGTTTCATGTGGGACATATCCTGAAAGAGAGGTTTTACCATTTTGACGATCCGCATAAAATCTATAATCTGCAATTCTTGGCGGCTCTAACCTAATATTTGTGCCTAAAGGCTCAAGAAGTGCATTGATTTTATCTACAGCCTCTTCATTGCGTGGTGCGCCATAAAAGTTAGAACTCTTATCAGAAATACTTGCATCTCCATATTCAATAAAGGCAAATGCTTTCATTAAATTACTAGAAACATCAGCAAAATCAGATGGTTCGCCCGATGAAATTACAGTGTTATTTGTAACCTTTGCTCCATCAGGGGCTTGTTTTGAATATGTTTCACTAATCTCCTCACTTGGAGCAGAACCAAAAATATTAAATTTATCATCTTTATATGTTGCACTCCACTCAAAGGGAGAAGCAAGCGGCGCTATAATATTTATATCACCTAAAATAACGTCATTTGGAACACCCGAACTAAAGGATTTTTGTAAACTATTATAATCATCTCTTGATTTTGCAACACCTGAAATTGAAATAGTGAGATCACTAAGGGATACTTCACCCTCTTCTAGCTTATTAATTTGGCGTAGTGCAAAATCAGTGGCGCTAAGCCATTTGCTCTTCTCGGGAGATCCTGCCAGCAGCTCTAAACTATCCGATGATGCTAAAGAGCGTGCTAATAAAGAAGATTTGGTGGCATCGTCTGGCGCTCCTCCAGATAAGCTAACATTGCCATCGTTAATGCTAGCGCTAAATGGATAGGGGGATACTGATGCTAATAGGTCTATATTTTGTGAAACAGAGCGCACGCCATATATTGATTTAACAATTTCTTGTGCATTTTGTTGCGCTTTTTCGTTTGGTGCAGTGCCTGTTATTTTTGCATCACGAGCATCAAAACTCACACTAGCCCAGCCTAACCCCTGAGCTTGAAGTTCGGCACTAACACGAGACGATAGATCAACCTCAACATCATCATTATTTAGAGTGACAGCACCCGCTGTCCCTAATAATACTGTTAAAATACCCGGAATAACCCATTTTCTTTTATTAGAACGAGTTTTACCCATAAAATCCCCCTCAGGCTTTAGCAACTTATTTTAGCCAAACAGCTATACCTAAAACGCATTTGTATATTAGGTAAATAGGTGTAACCACTTAAAATATTAACTCTTTATTAATAAAGTAAATTCCTTAGATATGTCAATGAGATTGATTAAACATTTAGCTATGTGGATAAGCTAATAATTCTTCCTTGTGGCAAAAGACCTTTTGGTTGCGCAAGCGCTGGCGCAGCGGGTCGACTACGCTCAAGGTGACAGGGGTGGGCTCAAGGTGACAGAGGTTGCGAGCAACCAAAAAAGGCTCGGATTTCTCCGAGCCTTCTTAAATTTATAATTACTATATAAAGCTTAGAATGATTTAGCAGCTTTAAATGTAAGTTTGTATGCGCCTTCTGCATTACCCCAGCCTGTAACTGAAGAAGAGAATCCGCCACCTGCTGGCTCCCAGCCAACTGAAGCTGAACCATATGCAACAGATGTTGGAGCGCCAGCGGCAGCTTTGCCGTCAACACCAATTTCACCAGTCAATGTGATTGTTTCAGTAACTTTAGCTACTAACTGACCTGCAATTTTCCATTGTTCGTCTGTTGCAGTAGTAGTATCATGGTCATCCCATGAAGCACCAAGCTTGATTGTTACAGTGTCGGTAACAGCTGCGGCTGCAGAAACAGAGAATTCCATGTTGTCAGCAGTTGTTACTGGTCCAGCACCATCATTGCTTGCGCCAACAGAAGCAGCAAGTGTGAACATGTCAAACTTCGCTTCTACAGAAGCCACTACATCCCAACCATTTTGAGCAAGACCTGTTGCGCCATCAAAGCCAACAGCAACAAGGAATTTGTACATGTCAACTTTAACTTCAGCACCAGCATGAACAGCCCAAGAAGAAGCAGCACCATTAGCGCCAACAGTAATATGAGCAGCAACTGATTCGCCTGCATAGCTCATCATACCAATTAGAGAGCCTTGAGCTTGAAGATTTTCAAGAGCAGCGCCAACTTTAATGCCATCGGCAACTTCTGATACAAGTTGAATAACGTGACCGCCAGTAGCAACAGCACCTAGACCATCACCTAGACCGAAATCATCATGACGAAGACCAAGCCAGTCATAAGCTGTGTCATGACCAAGATTAGCCATTGTGCCTTTTCTACCAGCACTAAGAACTGTACCAGAACCAACTGAAACATAAGCTTCACTTACAGAAAGACCATTGCCTGCATCAGCAGTTACAATAGAGTTAGTTGCGGTGAAAAGATCAACGCTAGTAAGCTTGATAACAGCTTTAGCAGGACCAAAATCACTATCAGCAGTAGCAACAAATTTCAACCATGCGTCAACATCAGATGACCAGTCTTGGTGAAGAGGAGATACGCCATCATTATCATCAGGAGCATGCAGCCAGCCAACACTAGCAAGAATTTGAGTTGGAACATCACTAGCGTAATCACCCCAGTTAAATTCATAAGTAACGCCACCAGAAATCTGTAGGCAGTTATCATCTGAAGAGATTGTTAGGCCTGTGACACCTAGCTCGCTACAAATATCAAGCGATGTAAGAACAGCTGGGTCAGCCGCCATTGCAGCAGTCGAAAGACCAGCAGCGGCTACTGTACCAAGTAAAAGAGTTTTAATTTTCATAATTGACCTCCAAAGTCAAAATAAGAGTTTAAGAGAAGATTCTTCGCTTGCGCTCAGAATGACAACTCATATGTCAGATTATTCTGACGGTT
>JAKISM010000006.1 GCA_021648585.1 Devosiaceae bacterium
AAAGGTCGAGCAAGTTGTAAAATTAGTGCGCTCAAAAGGCGTTGGGGTTTATTTTGTTACGCAAAACCCAGTTGATATTCCTGATGAAGTTTTGGCGCAATTAGGCAATCGGGTGCAACATGCTTTACGTGCTTATACGCCAAAAGAGGCAAAAGCTGTTAGAGTTGCCGCTGAAACTTTTAGGCCAAACCCTGCTTTTGATACAGAAGAAGTGATTAAGCAGCTTGGTGTTGGCGAGGCGTTAGTTTCAACTCTTGAAAAGAAAGGCGTGCCCTCGATTGTTGGGCAAACCATGATGCGTCCTCCCTCTTCTCGGCTTGGGCCAATTACTAAAAGCGAGCGTCAAAAAATTATTAATGCAAGCCCAGTTGCTAATCTTTATGAGAAAAGAATTGATAGAATTTCAGCTTTTGAAACTCTTGAAAAGCGAGTAGAAAAACGCCGCCTTGAAGAAGAAAGACAAAGAGAGCGGGAAGATTTTGAGCGTGAGGAATATGGCCGTATGCGCCGCCCCCGAACTGGCTATAATGATGATTATCGTGATGACAGACCAACAAAAAGTTCAAGAAAACGCAAAGGCTCAAGAAGGCGCTCATCTCGTCAAAGCACCACTGAGACGGCAATGAAGACGCTTGTTCGAACTGTTGCTAGAAATTTGGGGAATAGGTTGGTGCGTGGGATTTTGGGCAGCTTAAAGCGTGGATTATAATATGGACATCAAGAAGAAACACTCGATTGCAATCTTTGCCTCTGATAAGGGTAAGGGCGATCCTGAAAGAAGCTCTATCATGGCAGAGGTTGGGTCTTTTTTAGCTGATAAAGATGTAAAGACCTTATGCTTTGCGCAAGATGATAGTCTTTGTGTGCCACTAATTACTGCTATTAATAATGCTGGTGGCGATATCACTATTTTTTGTGAAGAGGGTTTTGTTATTCCATCTGCTCTTTCAGATATAAAAACTGAACTGCTTAGCAAAAATGAGAAACAGAAAAATCAGCAAATAAATGAAGCATCGGATGCATTTATTGCACTTCCGGGATCTTTATTATCGGCAAAATCATTATTTGAAATTTGGGTTGCAACGGATAGGAAAAAACCAGTTGCCATGCTCAATAAAAACCGTGCCTTTGAATTTATGCGTGGATTTAATGTTGATATAGTTAGTCATAAAGTTAAAAAAATTGATCAACATATTATAGTTTCTGATAATATTGAAGATCTATGGCATCGGTTAAATAAAGCTCTAAGTGAATAATTTTAATCTTTCCTGTATTGCTATTGCACAAATACCCATCTCACAATAGGCTATAGAATTATAAATACTAATGGAGGAAAACAATTATGAAATTACTTAAAACACCTATGAAACTACTTAAAACACTTGGACTTGCTGGTTTAGCAATTATTTTTGCATTTTCTGCCCAAGCAGAAACTAGGATAACCTATAAATCCGCTAAAGCTGGCTCATCCTATTATCAAATGGCAGTGCAAATTGCTGAAGCAATGAAAAAAGGATCAGATAGCGAAATAATTGTTACTGTTGAAGAAAGTCAGGGCTCTGTACAAAATGTTACGGAAGCCGCTGTTCGTTCAGGCAATTATGTATTTACCACTCCTCCAGTATTAGTAGGCCTTGCACAAGGCGGAAAGGCGATGTTTGAGGGCAAAGAAAACCCTAAATTTAATGATATTAGAGCGCTATTTCCTATTCCCTCATTAACCATGCATTTTGTTGTTAGTGAGAAAAGCCGCATAAAAGAATTTGCAGATCTTGAAGGTAAAACAATTTTATTAGGTACTGGATCATTTGGTGCAAGAGAAGGCGCTAAATATATTGAATTATTTGGTCTTAAGGACAAAGTTACTTTAGCCAATGTAGAATTATCTAATGCAGTTTCTGCGTTAAAAAATGGTCAGATTGATGGATTTGTTACCGCAGGATCTTTCCCTGCGCCAAATGTTATTGAGGCAGCAGCTGGCACTGGTGTAAATGTCCTTTCATTAAGTGAAGAACAAATACAGCAAACAAAACGTACTAAATTAATAATTCCTGCTGGCACTTATGCCAAGCAAGATGAGGATATTGTTACGACATCTTTACCAGTTGTAGCCTATACAACTTTACAAATGGACGAGGACACCGCCTATCAATTAACCAAAACCTATTGGTCTCAAATTGCAGATATGGGTAATGATGCAGCTTGGTGGAACGGTGTTAATGAGGGCTTGATGGCAAATATTAACGGCAAAATTCATCCCGGAGCAATGAGATATTATGAGGAAATAGGTTTCAGCCTAACTCCAGATCAAAAATAAGATTGAACGATTATAAATAAAAGCCAAGAAGTTATTTCTTGGCTTTTATATCCTCTGGCTTTTATATCTTTTGGCTTTTCATTTTATAGGGCTTAACAATGCAAAATCGCTATTCCGCTTTTTGGATATTTCTTGGCGCCCTTACAATTTCCTTCCATTTATGGCTAATATTTTCAGGCCTAATCCCAAACCTTGTCAGCCGCCCCCTACATATGGCACTAGCTCTGCCATGGGCATTGGTTTATTTAGCAAAAAGTGGCTTTGCACGCATAAGTGGTGCTATTTTAGCAATGGTTGGCATATTCTCTAGCTCATGGATTGCCCTCAACCAATCTATGTTAGCAAATCAATATGGATATATTAATGACAATTTCCAAATATTCATTGCCATAAGCCTATTAGTAGTAGTGCTTGAAATGGCAAGACGCGCTATTGGCTGGCCATTACCCCTCGTTGCAATATTAGCGCTATTTTATGGCTTGTTTGGGCAATATATTCCTGGTGAATTTGGCTATGCTGGAATTCCTTTAAAAAGTTTCTTAGGCACTCTAACCATTGCTGAGGGGGGTATTTGGGGTAAACTTACAGGTATTTCTGTCAGTATTGTTGCAATTTTTGTTATTTTTGGAGCAGTACTAAATGCTGGTGAGGCAGGGCAAGGATTTATGAATATAGCAGCGGCGGCGGCTGGGCGCCTCAAGGGAGGCGCTGCAAAAGTTTCAGTAATTTCATCAGCTCTTTTTGGGTCAATTTCTGGTTCAGCTTCTGCCAATGTAGCATCAACTGGCGCTATAACTCTACCTGCTATGAGAAAATTAGGTTACCCACGCTCGCTTGCTGGAGCGGTTGAGGCTGTTGCCTCATCGGGCGGGCAAATTATGCCTCCTTTAATGGGAGCGGGTGCTTTTATTATGGTTGAGCTAACTGGAGTGCCCTATACGGGGATAATGGCGGCGGCTCTTTTGCCTGCAATTTTATTTTTTGTTGCTGTTTGGGTTGGCATAAATGCCTTTTCTCTTCGCTATAATCTTTTGGGGCTAGAAGCAAAGGATCAGCCAGCTGTGAGGACTGTAATAATCACTTCAGCATTTTTTCTAGTGCCATTTTCTGTTTTATTATGGGGAATGTTTATTGGCAAATATACTCCTCAATATGCAGCATGTTTGGCAATAATCGTTGGGGCAATATTATTATTATTTAATGACAAATTAAAAATAGATAGAAAACAATTTCTAAATAGGCTTGCGAAAGTTTGCATAAATGCAGGCAAGCAAATTTCTATGATTGCATCAATAATTATTTGCGCTTCAATAATCATTGGAGTTTTGGGAATTACAGGGCTTGGAGTAAAAATAACTTCGGTTATTATATCAGGCTCTGGTGGGTTGTTGTGGCCAGCTCTATTATTAACGGCTCTAGCATGTTTAATTTTAGGCATGGAAGTGCCAACAACTGCTGCTTATGTAATTTCTGTTTCAGTTGCAGGGCCAGCACTTATTGGTCTTGGTGTTGAACCGTTACAAGCGCATTTATTTATTTTCTGGTTTGCTCTTTTAAGCACCATAACCCCACCAGTTTGTGGCGCTGTTTTTATCGCTGCTGGCATGGTAGAAGAAAATTGGTTAAAGGTTGCAGGTTCTGCAATGGCGTTAGGCGTAGGGCTTTACCTAATACCTTTAGGAATGATTGCTAACCCCTATCTAATAAAATTAGCAGATTATCCAATATTGGCGCTGTTTTCAGCACTTAAAGTTGGTGTAGGTTTAACGCTTATATCTTATGCAATCATAGCGCCAAAATCTATTTTATTGCGCTTGGTGTTATTAATATCAGGATTAGTAATAATGTTTTTTACGCTTGGTCTTTAAATTTTAATAAATTTGCTAAAATAAAAACTCAAACTATAAGAAATATATTCAAAACATCAAATGCGACGCTTTGGCTGGGG
Source organism: Devosiaceae bacterium (assembly GCA_021648585.1). Taxonomy (GTDB): domain Bacteria; phylum Pseudomonadota; class Alphaproteobacteria; order Rhizobiales; family Devosiaceae; genus S141-66. Next base: position 4,266 of record JAKISM010000006.1, read on the forward strand.
CGGCAGGATTCGAACCTGCGAATGCTGATACCAAAAACCAGTGCCTTACCACTTGGCGACGCCCCAAAGCGAGTTGGTTGGTACTATGTTTTTTGCCATAGAGCAACCGTTCAATTTAATTGTTTTCAAATTTTTTTCAAAAAAACTAAAATTCACATTTATTAGAGAAAAAAGGTCAATTAAAATGTACTTCTTAATTGACCTTTTATGATTATTTTATGATTTAATAGATTTCAACAATTTCCAACCACCATAAATAGACATAGCGGCTAGTGCCATTTTCAAAATATCCCAAAGGATAAATGGCTCAATCGCAATAGCATAGGCCGAACTGACAAGATTTGCTTGATCGAGCCAAGTAACAGAGCCAGCCAAAGCCATTAGCCAAGCAAAACCAAAAGCGAAAATTACAATGTCAGCAGCAATCATAACTGCGAATAAAGTAAAGAAATTCTTTGATGCGCCCATATCTGCCATTTTACCGATAATAAAAGCCGCTGGCAAAAATCCTAGTAAAAAACCACCAGTTGGCCCCATTAAATAAGCAAAACCACCCCCTAGAGCAAATACTGGCAAGCCCATTGCGCCTTGCATTAAATAAAGCGCAACTGTTGCAACGCCAATGCGCCAGCCAAAGGCCGCAGCAATTATTGCAACAGCCATTGTTTGGAAGGTAGCTACAACTGGAATAAGCGGAATATTGATTTTTGCTGAAGCCGTAAGTAACAAAGTTCCTAATAGTACAATAAACAGGGTAGATATTGATTGCGCTAATTTACTTTTGGGCTGCAAATTGCCCAAAATTGTATTTTGGGTAGCATAAAGATTGAGCATTTTAATAAAGTCCCTTATTAAGAGTTAAACTTAATCACTCTTAACAAAATAAATGTATAAATAGCAATGGTTACAAGCTCAAGTTCACTAAAATTTAATAAGGATTTTGATCCAAATACTGGAATAGTAGTAAAAGTTGCTCCCAATATTGTAAGAGTAACTGCGCCAAATGCCTCTGCTTTCACTTTTACAGGTACTAATAGCTATATTTTGGGTGCAGACAATTTAGTCCTCATTGATCCCGGCCCCGATGATTCTAATCATTTACTAGCGCTTTTAGAGGCAATAGATGGGCGAAAACTTAGCGCGATTTTACTAACCCATACTCATATAGATCATTCTCGCCTTGCACTTAAGCTTGCTAAACAAACTGGCGCACCTATTTATTTTGGTGGAAAGCATAGATTGTCACGCAAAAAGCGATTATTTGAAATTAATCACTTAAAAAATGCGTGTGATTGGGATTTAGTACCCGATAAAATCTTATATGATGGTGAAAAGCTTAGATTTGGCGATTTTGAGATTAAAGCAATAGCAACACCTGGTCATTGCGCTAATCATTTCTCGTTTGCATTAATAGATAGTCCGTATGTTTTTACAGGCGATCATATTATGGGCTGGAACTCTACTCTTATAGCCACACCTGATGGCTCATTAGGCGATTATTTTGCCTCTTTAGATAAAATTATCACAAGTGATTGGCAAACATATTTACCTGCACATGGTGGTGAAATAAAAGAGGGGGGACTTCATGCAAAAGCTCTTAAAACCCATAGGAAAAAGCGCAATAGTCAAATTTTGCAAGCGCTAAAAAATAAATATCTAACTATAAATGAGCTAGTTAATATTATTTATCCTCAACATAAGGGGCGCACTCGTTTTGCAGCTCGTCTTACCTTAAAAGCACATTTAGAATATTTACTGGATAAAGGTGAAATTGTCTCAAGTCTTTCACTAAAGGGCTGGAAATATGATAGTAATTTTTAGCAAATAGCTATTAATGTGGGTCAGAAATAGCAGAAGAAGGTTGTTCTAGCTCTAAATTATCTCTTATATATTTAGTTATAGCATTATCCATATCTAATAGAAATCTTTCAATTCGCTTGCCATTGCTCCCTAAATCACTATCAGCGATTAATGAGGCTGAGCGCATTTTTATTGTTGATCCTTGCGCATTTTCTTCTATTTGAACGGCTACTTCATCACGCCAACCAAACAATGTCGTAATAATAGCATTTATTTGGCCAGCATTATTTTCTGTAATTGGCCTTTCGCCAATTATTTCCCAGCCATTTTGTATTATTTGGCCTTTTACTAAATCATAGGAAATTTCTGCACTAAGGGGATAATAACGAACCACCATATTAGGAAAAGCTCTGATTAATTCTTGTTGGTTTGCTTGCTCTACATTTGTTATGCTTGCAAGAGGTGAAAGCAATTCAATTTGTGTTTCAGGGTCTGTTGAAACATCACGAGCAATAGGGTATTTTTGAAATTGCACTAGGGAAAATAATAAAGGGGCAACGCATAGGCCTCCTAATATTAAACCAGTTATCCCTCGCCCCCAGCCCTTATCACCACTGAACCACAGGATAATAAAAGATATAAGGGCAAAAATAATTGCTAAAGAAGCAGTTGCTAGCCCTAAAAAGACAATTAAATGAAATGTTTCAGAATCAATAGATCCTGAGCGGTGCATAAATACAGAGAAAGCTAAAACAGGAAATGCAATAGAGCCTAATCGGCGTGACCAGCTGGCTAATTTTGATGTTTTAAGGACAATTCGCATTATAGAAGGCTCTTTATGGGTTCAATCTAGTAGTTTTCCAAACAGCATTAGCATTTTCTCGCTTAAATAAAACCCTATCATGCAGACGATATTTCCCGTCTTTCCAAAATTCCATTTCAAGCGGAATAATTCTATACCCTGACCAATTTTTTGGTCTTGGCACAAATTCATCGGGATATTGTTTTTCAAACCCCTTAGTGCGTTTTAATAATACTTCTCTACTTGCTAATGGGCGAGATTGCTTTGAGGCATGAGCGCCAATGCGTGAACCTTTGGGGCGAGTAGCAAAATAAGCGTTTGCCTCTTTATCACTCACTTGTTCAACAAATCCTCTTATCCTGACTTGGCGCCGTAATGCCTTCCAATAAAATAGAGCTGCCGCATTTGGATTATCTTTTAATTGCTGCCCCTTAGTGCTTTCAAGGTTCATATAGACCACAAAGCCACGCTCATCACGACCATTCATAAGTAAAATGCGAGCATCTGGCATTCCGCTCCTATCAACAGTTGCAAAAGTTAGTGCATTTGGATAATCTGTTTCAGCTTCTTGCGCCTGTTGATACCATTCTTCAAACAGATCAAAGGGTGAAACAAAACTATCATTTTCATCATCAAACAAAATATCGCTAAGGTTTTGCTTACTCATATTTATTTTAACCTTTTCATTTACCCTAGACAATTATAATTCCAATAGCCATATATGCGTTTAGAATATAAAAATAGCAACTTTTTGGAAAGAAAATATGCGTGATCCATATAAAATATTAGGTATTGATAAATCTTCTAGCGAAAAGGAAGTTAAATCTGCCTATCGCAAGAAGGCAAAAATCTATCATCCTGATAAAAATAAAGATGATGCTAAAGCTAAAGAAAAATTTTCTGAAGTGACAAACGCCTATGATTTATTGTCTGATAAAGAAAAACGAGCGCAATTTGATCGTGGTGAAATTGATGCTGAGGGTAATTCTAAGCTTGGTGGTTTTGATTTTAGGCAGGCGCAAAGAGGCGGAGCAAGGCCTTCTGGTTTTGCTGGCGCACAAGGTGGCGCATTTAATGCCGAAGATATATTAAAAGAATTTATGGGCGGTTTTTCTGGTGCACAAGCTGGAACTAGGACAAGCGGTTTCCCCTCTGGCAGCGCTGGTGGTTTTGCTTCTAGCGGAGCAAGCACTGGCAAAGCAAAAGATTATAAGGCAAATGCCAATATTACACTTGAGCAAGCAAATGAGGGCGCAACTATTCAAGTCCTATTACCGGGTGGTAAAAATCTAGATGTTAAATTACCTAAAAAAGTAAAAGATGGACAACAAATCCGCATGAAGGGGCAAGGCGAGCAATCTCCATACGGCGGAACTGGCGATGCAGTTATTTTGGTAAAGTTCAAAAAACACAAAAAATTCAAGCCCGATGGTTTTGATTTAAGGGTTGATGTACCAATTACGCTTTATGAAGCGGTGTTGGGAGCAAAAGTGCGCATCCCAACTCTAAAAGGCAGTGTTGAACTTAACCTCCCTCCCGGCGTTGATACTGGCAAATCCTTACGCCTAAAGGGTAAGGGGTTGCACGGTGAGGGTGATCTTTATGTAAATTTACGTGTCGTATTGCCAAAGGGCGGCGACCCTGACCTTGAAAGCCTAATGCGCTTTTGGCGTGATGATAAGCCTTATAAGGTTCGGGATTAGTGGGGTTTTCTGATGTCATTCTTGTTCCCTCCGCCGTCATTGTCGTGCTCGACACGATAATCCAGTAGCCCCCGCTGTCCAGTGGGCAAAAGACTCTATAACGCCAAAGACTTAGCTTAACTGGATTCCGTGTCGAGCACGACAATGACGAAGGAGGGAGAAAACAAACCAATCTCACCCCCTAGGCGCAACAGCACGCAGCAATCTATCATTAATTGCCTCACCCAACCCCTCACTAGGGATTGGGGCGACTTCTATTAATTTTGCGCCTCCCTCATCAAGCTCATGTAAAAAAGCAAACAGGTTTTTTGCGGCTTCTTTAATATTGCCATTTGGTGAAAGATTTAGCATTTTACCAGCAAATTCTGGCGCATTTCCAAACGCTAAATATGCCCCTTCACCAGTTGGCTCATTTACATTTAAGCGTAATTTTGCTTTTGGTGCGTAATGACTTTTTAGCATTCCTGGTGATAGAATTGCGCTTCCCTTTTTTGCTAGTAAAACTTCCCTATTAAGCGCTGTTTCAATATCTTCACGTGCTAAAGCGCCAGCTCTTAATTGCACTATTTTTTCGCCATCAATAGCAATAATAGTTGATTCTAATCCTGCCTCACATGCTCCGCCATCAAGCACAGGCACTTTGCCGCCAAACGCTTTAATCACTTGCTTGGCGCTGGTTGGTGAAAGCCCTCCCGATGGGTTAGCGGACGGGGCGGCAAGTGGTTTGCCAGTTTTTTTTATCAACTCTCTTGCCAATGGGTGCGCTGGCACTCGCACTGCTAAAGTCTTTAGCCCAGCGCTTACTAGGCTAGAAATATTTGCACTTTTCTTTAATGGCAAAACTAAACTAAGCGGACCGGGCCAAAACTTACTTAACTCTAAAGCCAAAGGTGAAAAATCAACCAGTGTCTTTGCCATCTCAATATCTGCACAATGCACAATTAGCGGATTAAAGCGGGGGCGGTTTTTGCTTTCATAAATTGCCAAAACTGCATCATCATTAGTTGCGTCGCCCCCTAATCCATAAACTGTTTCAGTTGCAAAGGCGCAGACCTTGCCGCTTAGCAAAATATCTACTGCTTGTATTATATCTTTTGGCACTATAAGATTTTTATTCATTTCACCTATTTGACAAGTGAAGCAATGCACGTCAAGAAAAGATATGTTTGCCAATTAAGGCTTTTTATATGACGACATTATTAGTTAGCCACCCACAAGGCTTAAATCATCTTGTGCCATCAGGACATCCAGAGCGTCCCGAGCGACTTTTAGCTATTGAAAAAGCGCTTTTTCAACCTCGTTTTAATAATCTAATTCGTCAAAAAGCTATTGAAATAGATTTAGAAATTGTTGAATTGGCGCATTGCAAAAATTATCTAAAAATCCTTCGTGATGCTCGTCCAGCCGAAGGTATTGGTAATATTGATGCAGATACATTTATTTCTGCCGCTTCTTTTGACGCTATTGCTTCTGGGGTTGGTGCTGGCTTGCAAGCGCTTGATGCGGTGATTTTGGGTGAGGTTGATAATGCTTTTTGCGCAATTCGCCCCCCCGGTCATCATGCTGAAATAGATAGGCCTATGGGGTTTTGCCTTATTAATAATATCGCCATTGTGGCTCGTGAAGCAATTCGAAAACATGGTGCTGATAGGGTAGCAATAATTGATTTTGATGTGCATCATGGCAATGGGACTGAGGATATTTTTAAGCAAGATAAAAATGTGTTTTATGCCTCAAGCCATCAAATGGATATTTTTCCTGGTACTGGCAAATTAGAAGAGGAGGGAGTTGGAAATATTGTAAATTGTCCGCTTGAGGCAGGATCAAACGGGGTGGCAATGCGCGAGGCTTATGAAAGTCGTATATTTCCAGCATTAGAAAATTTCTCACCTGATATAATACTTATTTCGGCAGGGTTTGATGCAGATAAAAGAGATCCTCTTGCTGGATTAAACTGGCAATCAGAAGATTTTGCTTGGATAACAGGAAAACTCATGGATATTGCTGATAAATATTGTAATAATCGAATAATATCAATGCTTGAGGGTGGATATGATCTAAACGCTTTGGCAGATGGTTCTATTAAACACGTAAATATGCTAAATAGTGGCATATCGGAATAGATTTTAAGAGGGTTTTATGGTTGATGAAATAAAAGATATGAGTTTTGAGCAAGCTTTAAGCGAGCTTGAAACTATTGTTGGCAAACTTGAAAGTGGGCAAGCGCCGCTTGAGCAATCAATCTCTATTTATGAGCGTGGTGAGGCGCTAAAATCTCATTGCGAAAGCCTATTGAAAAAAGCAGAAGCTCGGATTGAAAAAATCTCGCTTAATAAAGATGGCGCACCAACAGGGGTAACAAATTTTGAAGATGAGAATAGCTAGCCTATTTTATTTCTCAAACCCAAACGCTCCATCACGTCCTACCTGTCCACGATGCCGCAAAAAATGATCCGCCAAAACTATCGCCATCATAGCTTCGCCTATTGGCACAGCACGAATGCCAACACAAGGATCATGGCGACCTTTGGTAATTATTTTTGTGTTTTCATTGTCGGTTGTTACAGTATCACGCTCATTAAGAATTGAAGAAGTTGGCTTCACCGCAAAGCGAATTACAATAGCATCACCGTTTGATATACCGCCCAAAATTCCACCCGAATGATTTGAAGTGAAATAGGGAGCATTTTCTCCTGCTCGCATTTCATCTGCGTTTTCTTCGCCCGATAATGATGCCGCATCAATCCCTGCACCAATTTCAACCGATTTGACCGCATTAATAGACATCATAGCGGAAGCTAAATCAGCGCTTAATTTGCCATAAATTGGTGCGCCCCAACCAGCTGGAACGCCCTCCGCTACCACCTCAATTATTGCGCCTATTGAAGAGCCATTTTTTCGTATTTCATCAAGATAATTTTCCCATTTTTTAGCCGCTTCTCTATCAGCACAAAAAAACGGATTATTATTTACCTCTTCCCAATCAAAATTATTATAATCAATTTTATGTTTCCCCATTTGCACTAAGGAAGCCCTAATTTTTACGTCTGGAATAACTAACCTAGCCACAGCACCAGCGGCAACTCGAGGCGCTGTTTCACGAGCGGAGCTGCGTCCGCCACCACGATAATCACGAATGCCATATTTTTGATGATAGCTATAATCGGCGTGCCCCGGTCTATATTTATCTTTTATATCAGAATAATCTTTTGATCTTTGGTCTTTATTTTCAATCAATAGGGATATTGGCGTGCCAGTGGTTCTTAAGCCATTTGTATTTTTATCTTCAAAGACCCCTGAAAGAATTTTCACCTCGTCTGGCTCTTGGCGTTGTGTTGTAAAACGGTTTTGACCCGGTTTACGCCTATTAAGTTCTGCTTGGATAATTTTTGGTGAGATTTCAAGATTTGGTGGACAACCATCTATTACCACGCCAATCGCTGGCCCGTGACTTTCGCCCCACGTGGTAAATCTGAATAAATGACCAAAACTATTAAATGACATAATAAACCTTAAATTATTTATCTCTTTAATAAGCTCTAAGATAATATTTAGCAATAAGAGGGGTTAATCTTGATTAAAAAGCTGCATTTCATTGTTTGAAAAATGTAAAATTGCGTCCTGTGGAGTTGCCCAGTTTACGGCCTCTGTTTGTTTTAGATCTTCAATGAGATGACGAAAAACCCGAGCAACCCCGCCATGCGATACAATAATTGTTGGTTTTTCAATTTCATTGATAAATGAAACTATTCGCTTACTAGCATCTTGATAAGATTCAGCGTCTTTAGCACGAAAATTCCAAAAATCAGAACCCCGCTCACCTCTTTTAGAAAACTCTTCAACCAATTCATCGTGTAAAAACCCTTCACAAACCCCAAAAGAAAGTTCAATTAGACGTTCGTCTATTTTTTCTTTTGGCAGAGCTTCTTTGAATTGTGAGCGAATATTATCCATTGTTGCTTTGGTTCTTGAAAGCGGAGAACATACCCAAGTAAAATCACTTGGATCTAGTCCCTTTTTTTGCAAAATTTGTTGTAACAAAATGCCATTATTTTTAGCTTGTTTTAAGCCAGTATCATTGAGCGCAATATCGGTGCGACCTTGATAGCGTCCTTCTTTATTCCAAGAAGTTTCACCATGTCGAATAAAATATATATCAGGCAGATTATTAATTTGCATCTTTTTGCAAAACCTTCATGCCTAAAATATTATAACCACTATCAACATGATGGATTTCACCCGTAACTCCGCTTGCCATATCTGAGAGGAAATAAAGCGCACTTTGCCCAACTTCATCTATTGAAACATTGCGCCTTAGGGGAGCGTTTTCTTCTGTCCAATGTAACATTAAGCGAAAATCGCCAATTCCAGCAGCAGCAAGAGTTTTAATTGGTCCTGCGGAAATTGCGTTTACTCGAATATTTTTTGGCCCCATATCAGCAGCCAGATATTTCACCGAACATTCAAGCGCCGCTTTTGCAACCCCCATCACATTATAATTTGGCATTACTTTTTCTGCGCCATAATATGTAAGGGTAAGAATTGAGCCGCCATCTGTCATTAATTCTTCGGCTCGTTTTGCAACTGCCGTTAGCGAATAAACCGAAATATTCATGGTTAGAGCGAAATTATCTGCACTTGTATCAATATAGCGCCCTTCAAGCTCTTCTTTGTTAGAAAAGCCGATTGCATGAACCACAAAATCTAGCTTGCCCCATTTTTCTTTAATGCTTGCAAAAGTCGCATCAATCGCCTTGCCATCGCTAACATCACATTCAACAACTAGATCACAGCCAAGTTCTTGTGCCAAAGGCTCAACTCGGCGTTTTAATACTTCACCTTGATAAGAAAGCGCAATCTGTGCTCCTTGCGCAACCAATGCTTTGGCAATGCCATAAGCGATTGAGCGCTTATTGGCGACCCCCATAATCAGCCCTCTTTTACCTTGCATTAATTTTCCAAAAACCAATTCGTCACTCATTTCTTGCTCCTAAATATCACTCTGCTTTTGAAAAGCCTTCTATATGAGTTTTGGCACACAAATATAATGCTTACAAGTTTTGCTTTGATAATAAGTACAATCTATTTAAGCTAATAAAATGATGAAAAATACTGCGCAAATAAAACAGGCCTTAAAAGATATTCTTGATGCAAACTCTATAATTTTTGCGCAAGAGGAAATGGGTGCTTATCTTGATGAACCTCGTAAGAGATTCCATAAAAAAGCGTTAGCGATAGTCTTGCCAAAAAATGTAAGCGATGTGCAAAAAATTGTGCGTTTTGCTAGTGAGCATGAATTGGTACTTGTGCCGCAAGGAGGCAATACAGGTTTGGTTGGTGGGCAAGTTCCGCTTTTTGGTAATGAAATAATTATCTCGCTTTCTCGTCTTAATAGGGTGCGCAAGATTGATGTTGCGGCTGGTAATATTGTGGTTGAGGCTGGAATGATTTTGCAACAGTTACATGAATTGGTAACAAAAGATAATATGTTTTTTCCGCTAACGATAGCTTCAAAAGGCTCGGCGCAAATTGGTGGCGTTTTGGCGACAAATGCTGGCGGTATTCATGCCCTATCCTATGGCAATGCACGTGAACTATGCCTTGGTATTGAAGCGGTGATGGCAGATGGCTCTTTATATAATGGGCTTAAATATCTCAAAAAAGATAATTCTGGTTATGATCTTAAAAATCTATTGATCGGCTCAGAGGGGACGCTGGCAATTATTACTGCGGCAAATTTGAAATTAATTAAGCAGCCAATAGAAAATGAAACGGCATTAGTAGCGCTAGAAAATGTGCAACAGGCATACGAGTTATTTTGCATCATAAAGGAAAAAGCAAATAGCAAATTAAGCGCTTTTGAAATTATACCACGCTTTGGCATTGATATTTTACTTAAACATAAAGTGATAGAGAAAGAGCTAATAAAGGATAATTCGCCCTATTATGCTTTGGTTGAAATTTCATATTTTGAAAGAGGCAATAATGATATTTTGATGGGTGAACTTGAAAAAGCCTATGAAAAGGAGCAGATTTCTGACGGTACAATTTATGCGCAATCTGTTGCAGAGCGAGAGGAGCTTTGGCATTTACGAGAAGCAATGTCTGAAACGCAAGGTCTAGAGGGTGCTTCGATAAAGCATGATGTATCTGTTGCTCCGCAAAAAGTGCCGCAACTTATTGCAAAGGGCATAAGGGCTGTTAAAGAAATTGATAAAGATATTCGTCCCTGCCCATTTGGTCATTTGGGGGACGGCAATATTCATTTTAATTTCAGCCAACCAGAAGGGGCTGATCCAGAAGAATTTTTAGCCATGTCTGATAAAATTCATAAAGCTATTTATGATATTGTAATTGATCTTAATGGCTCAATTTCTGCCGAACATGGTATTGGGCAATTAAAAACTGATTTATTAAAGCAAGTAAAAGATCCTGTGGCGCTAAATATGATGCAAGCAATAAAAAATGCACTTGATCCAAGAAATATTATGAATAGGGGCAAAATTTTAAGGTAATTGCTTCTGCCCTGATATTTCTCGTTAATCAAACTAATAGGCTTTGCTTGAAATGCGCTGGTTTTCTGTCATTAATGCCATTATGAAAAAACCAAAAATTAATATTAATCGCCGTAAAATCTTATTTGGCTTAAGTGCCACTAGCCTCATTGTGCCAATTAAAGCATTTGCGCAATCGGGAGCATTTCTTAATGCTGGTGAAAGGGATCTAAAGCCAAATATTTCACAAGATCAAAGCGCACTATTTCAAAAATTGATAGATGAGGCGCTAATTCTAGGCCTCCAAATTTTTGTCCCTGCAGGGAATTATTTCATTTCAAATATAAAATTGCCCTCAAATATAAGTATTTCTGGAATATTTGGAGCAACGACCTTTATTCCTCTTAAAGATGAGGTAGTTTTTTCAGCTAATGGCGCAAAAAATATTTCACTAAAAAATATTACTATTAATGGTGTTGGTATTGTAAAACAAAATCTTATTGATTTTTATAATTGTAATAATATTATGTTTGAAAAAATAAACCTCACTGATGGTTTGGCGGGCGGGTTTTTTCTTGAGAAATGTCAGGGGGCAATATCTTTTTGTAATATTTCAAAAATAAAAATGGCAGCTATTCATATTCAAGATAGTGCCAGCATGTTTGTTAGTTCAAACAAAATAACTGATTGTAAAAATGGCGGCATTCTTGTTTGGCGTTATGAAAGCGCACGAGATGGCTCGATTATTACTAATAATCAGATTTCAGGAATTGGCTCTGAATCTGGCAGTGGGCAAAATGGTAATGGTATAAATCTTTATCAGGCAGATGAAGTAATTATATCTGATAATTCTATTACAGATTGCGCTTTTTCTGCAATTAGAGTGAATTCGACCAAAAATACAATTATTAATGGCAATATTTGCACGCAGTGCCAAGAAGTTGCAATTTTCAGTGAATTTGCTTTTTCAGGATCGATAATTAGTGATAATTTAATTGATGAAGCGTCTTTGGGTATTTCTGTTTCAAATTTTGATTATGGTGGACGTTTGGCCATTGTTTCAGGTAATATTGTGCGCAATATTTGGAAATTTTCTCCAACAAATCCTGATGTTAGAGCAACGGGCATATATGCAGAAGCTGACACTGCTATATATTCGAATGTGATTGAAAATGTACCCGGATTTGGAATTGTTGCAGGGTGGGGGCCTTATTTGCGTGATATGTTAGTTTCACAAAATATCGTGCGAAACACAAAAATAGCTATTGCCGTTAGTGTAGTTGATGGGGTTGGATCCGCTCATATTACAGGTAATTTAATCTCATCAACTGCAACCGCTATTCAGGGAATGGAGTGGACGAAAAATATTGGTAGTGATCTTGCGATTAATCCCGAGCAATTTCCAGTGCATACTATTGCAGGTAATTTTGTAAGTTAAGCCTAAACGCCAACTAATTCGCCGACAATTAATCTGCGTCTATTTTTCAATATTTTGATATTATAATTATTTAATGCCTCTATTTCAATCGCTGAAGGATTAGAATATTTAAGCAAAATATTTGCGATAACCACTTGTGCAGCCTCAAGGCTTCCATCATCAATTTTAAGAGAAAAGCCAATATTACTATCTCTTAAAACCCCACAAAAAATTCCATCTGAGCCAATTTTTAACATTAAACGCCCTGCAAATGCTCGCATTAAATCACTATCAATAGATTGAGTGCCACCAATTAAAAATGGATTGTCTGTTGCTGAATTTAATATTTCTTGCAAAGCATCTTTTATATTCTCTGGAAAATCTTTACCAGACGACATTCTTGCAAAGCCAATGGCAAATGAGTTGAGCGGGGCAGCATAAGTTGGAACTGAGCAGCCGTCAGTACCAATATATTTTTCATTTAATTTTACAGGAATAATTTCTTCAATAGATTGTTTTACTAATTTTTGTACGGGGTGCGAGGGTAAGTGATAATCTTTGATAGGAGCATTAATTGCTTTTGCAACCGCTAACATGCCCGCATGTTTTCCTGAGCAAGCATTATGTAAATTATTTGGCTTTTGTTCTTTTTCAAACAGGGCTTTTCGTGCCTTGCTACCAAGGGGGGCATGAGCGCCACATTGTAAATCAGAAGTTTTGCAATCAATTTTTTGTAAAATATCCTCAACAATTTTTATATGCTCATTTTCAGCAAAATGCGAGGCGCAAATAATTGCAATTTCTTTTTCGCTTAGTTTAAACATATTTATAGCATCAGATTTATAAAGGGCTAATGCCTGCATAGATTTTATTGCTGAATGGGGGAAAATTAATTGCTCTATATCACCCGCCTGTTGAATTATTTCACCATTATCATTGGCCATGCAAAAAGCGCCACGAAAATAATTTTCAACTAAATTGTTGCGAAAAGATTTTACCAAAATTGGATTTGCTGGCATTATTTACTCAATGTGAGAAAGTGGTTTTGCTGGTCTGTCTTTAGCAAAAAGTGCTATGACATTATCAGCACTGAAAGATTTTTGTATATTTATATTGGTTTTTCTTTGCTCAATATTTTTATATGGATTTTTTGCAAAATGAGTGTTTTGTTTATTTAATAAAGCTAAAACCCTTGCCTCGAGATAAATAGGGGACATTGGCTTAATTATCAATTCATCGATTTTGGCTGTTTCGCAAAATGATCTAATATTTTTTTGAACTTTTTTACATAAAGCAATGCTAGCAAAATTATATCCTGATGCAAAATTATATCCTGGTGATTGTGCTATAGTTCGTAAATATGAAATGGTGGTTGTTTGAGCATAATCAATTTCATCGCAATCAGTTATTAGCAAATCAATCGGTGTAATATTCATATAATTGGCTAATGCCATTTCACTATTAAATATCCGCACCCGTAAATTATTATTGTCAGCAATAATCATGCGCAAAATAGACGCAAAAGCATCATTTTCAGATAGAATAGCTATGGTTTTTAGTTGTTTTATCATTTGCACAATCTTATGGTTAACAAATGGTTAACACAAGAATTGCGCTAAGAAAAGCTTAAGTTTTTCTTTTTAGATAAAAATATTAGATATTTGTCACCGATTTAACAGATCCATCTTCATTTAATTGATAAATTATAGGATCACCCGTTGCGATTTCTTTTTTGACAATTTCTTTAGGGCTTAACCCTTCAAGCTGCATAACTAAGGCACGTAAAGAATTGCCGTGCGCTGCAACTAATATTGTTTCACCTAATAGAACTTTTGGCAGAATTTCTTTTTCAAAATATGGCAAAACACGATTTGCAGTGTCCTTTAGGCTTTCGCCACCTGGGGGAGGCACATCAAAAGAGCGCCGCCAAATATGCACTTGCTCATCACCCCATTTTTTACGAGCATCATCTTTATTTAAGCCTGCTAAATCGCCATAATCACGCTCATTTAATGCCTGATTGCGAATAATTGTCATATTTTGTATGTCCATTTCATCGAGCATAAGATCAAGGGTTTTTTGGGCACGAATAAGCGCAGAGGTAAAACATAGGTCAGGTATTATATTTAGTTTTTTTAGTGCAATGCCCGCTGTTTTAGCTTCCTCTATTCCCTTTTCTGTCAACCCTGGATTTTTCCAACCAGTAAAAAGGTTTTTCATGTTCCATTCGCTTTGGCCATGACGCACTAAAATCAATGTTCTTTTCACTTTATTCTCCATTGTTAAATATCAAGCACATCATTCATTGAATATATGCCTGCTTTTTTATCTTGCGCCCAAAGTGCTGCTTTGATTGCGCCATTGGCAAAAAGTGATCTATCTTCTGCCTTGTGGCTTAGTTCAATCCTCTCGCTAGCGCCAGCCAAAATAACACTATGTTCACCAATTACTGATCCACCACGTAAAGTTGCAAACCCAATAGTGCCAACTTCACGCTCACCAATAATTCCGCTCCGCTCTTTAGTACTATTGCTTGCTAAATCAATATTGCGTCCGCTAGCTGCCGCCTCGCCAAGCAATAGGGCAGTGCCTGAGGGGGCATCTATTTTTTTATTATGGTGCATTTCAACAATTTCAATGTCAAAATCTTCCCCTAAAACGCTGGCAGCTTTTTTAACTAAAGCGGCAAGAAGATTTACGCCAAGTGACATATTGCCTGATTTAACAATTATTGCGCCCTTTTTTGCAATATTTTGTAATTGTTCTTCTTCATTTTGAGTAAAGCCAGTTGTGCCAATAATATGAATAAGGGCGTGTTTTGCTGCTAGCTTAGCTAAAGCAATACTGGCTTTTGGAACAGAAAAATCAATAATTGCATCTGCATCATCTAAAAGAGGTGAAATATCATCGCTCACCTTAATATCAAGAGGAGATAGGCCAGCAATTAGGCCTGCATCTTGACCAATAGCGCTTGCGCCCTTTTGATCAATAGCACCAATTAGTTTTACGCCTTTGCTATTTACAACGCCCATTATATTTGCTCGGCCCATACGACCAGAAGCACCAACTACTATTATTTTCAAATCAGCCATGTTAATTTTCCATTGCAGATATAGTTTCACCAGATAGGTTGCATGAATGCAGTTTTTATAGGGTAATATATTTTAAGCTAGTCGCATACCACCATTTTGCATTTCATCAATAATTTTTTCTGCTGCGCTTTTTGGATCAGCAGCATTAGTTATTGGTCGCCCAACAACGATGTGGCTTGCGCCATTATTTAGTGCTTCTGATGGTGTCATAGAGCGTTTTTGCTCGTTAATCTGTGCCCCTTTTGGGCGAATTCCCGGAGTTACGACGGCCATTTCTTCACCAATTAATGTCCTAACCATTGCAGCTTCAAGCGGCGAGCAAACAATGCCGCCAATTTTTGCTAGGCTTGCTTGATGGGCACGAAGCCCAACAAGAGATGCCACATCTCTATCATAACCAGCGTTCATCATATCGTCATCATCAAGAGAGGTAAGCACTGTTACGCCAAGTATTTTTAAGCTTGTTCCAGCTGCTGCTCTTGCCGCTGCTCCCATAGTTTTAGGGTAAGCATGAACGGTTAAAAAGCTAGCGCCAGTTTTTGCAATGGCACTAACCGCTTTTTCAACTGTGTTTTCTATATCTAGTAATTTAAGGTCAAAAAATACTTTTTTGCCCTGTTTAATTAGCTGTTTGCCTAATTCTAATCCATCACCGCCATAGAATAATTCATAGCCAATTTTATAAAAAGACACGCTATCGCCTAAAATATCTATAATTTCTTGAGCTTTTTTACGGGTTGAAAAATCAAGTGCTACGATTAGTCTATCTTCAGCCATTATCTATCCTTAAATATTAATATCACGCATTTGTGAATCTATTAAAAGGCTTATAATGTAGATAATAAAATAATGCTAGATAATACCCATGCCAATAAGGCTTAAAATAATGGCGTGAAATGATACTATAAATAGGGTCTTTATTTGATAGCTTTGTTTTGACATTTTGTGGCGATATTTATGTTGGGCAAGTAGGCCGCCAACTATGCCGCCAAATAAATCAACAGCTAATAATTGCCATTCTCTAATACGCCACCAGCCAAAAAGTGCCGCCTGTTTATCTCGTCGATATAATAGGAGCGAGAATAGTCCCATTATAGCATAAATTGCTAAAAGCCCTATATTAGCTTTGCCTAAAATAACTAATAATTGCGCCATGATTAATATTAATGCCGCAGTAGCTAAATGTAGCGGCAATTTTTGAGCTAATTGTTTTGCATCTAATATTATTACATTTTGCGCCGCTGGTTTGCCATTGCGCCCTGTAATTATTTCAAGCTCAAGATGTTCACCACGCTTTAAGCGAGAACGACCCTTTAATGATTTTGCATGAACAAAAATACGCTCTGTCCCGCCCGGCTGGCGAGCAAAACCATATCCCTTATTATCAAACCACTCAACTATATCTGCTTGTACTCTACTCATTAGATAAATATGACATGAGTTAGTTAAATTTTGCTGACTATTTATATTGTATTTTAGATAATAAATACTGCTAGAGGGATATATATAAAACTCATGAGATAAATCCTGCTAACGTTTAAACTCACTCTCTCAGGACAGCGAGCCTTGGGCTCGCCGCTCAACTTTTTGAGCGCCCCATCGGAGCGTGAGCGCAGCGAACTAGCGTGAGATATATAAAACCCGATATATAAACCCCTAAGCAAAATTAAGCCTATATGACAAAGCCTCCGCAATATGAGGGCGAGCGACTTTTTTTGATCCTGCTAAATCAGCCAGAGTGCGGGCGACTTTTAACACACGATGATAAGAGCGTGCTGAAAGATTAAAGCGCTCAGATGCTTGTAATAGAAGGGCTTTGCTTTCTTTATCAGGGTCAACTATTTCTTCAATCAGTGATGAGCCTGCGCTTGCATTGGTATGTAGGTTGCTTTTTCCTAATTCTAAATAGCGTTTTGTTTGAATTTCACGAGCTTTTTTCACCCTTAATGCAACATTTGCGCTTGGCTCAGCATTATTTGGGGCGATCATATCAGCGGCTGAAACGGCAGGCACATCAATTCTGATATCTATTCTATCAAGAAATGGCCCTGAGATTCTTGCTTGATAATCGGTGGCGCAACGCTCACCTCGCTTGCAAATATGCCCTGGTGTTCCAGCCATGCCGCATTTACAAGGGTTCATGGCGGCGATAAGTTGAAAGCGAGCTGGATAAGTAACTCGAGCATTAGCACGTGCAATAACGGTTTCGCCATTTTCTAGCGGTTGACGTAACGAATCTAATACTGAGGGGTTAAATTCAGGCAATTCATCTAAGAAAAGAATGCCATTATGCGCCAGAGAAACTTCACCCGGCCTGACTTTTAATCCACCACCAACTAAAGCTGCCATTGATGCGGAATGGTGGGGGGCTCGAAATGGTCTTCTATCAGAAATTTGACCGCTTCCAAGCTCTCCTGCAATAGATTGTATCATAGAAATATCAAGTAATTCTCGTGGATTAAGCGCTGGCATAATCGAGGGTAAACGTGCTGCAAGCATAGATTTACCAGCCCCCGGAGGTCCAACCATAAGTAAATTATGCCCACCAGCTGCCGCAACTTCAAGTGCCCGTCTCGCAACCTCTTGGCCACGCACATCGCAAAGGTCAGGTAAATCTGAAGCTTCTGATTGTTTTTTTGGTAATGGACGAGTGCAAAGTTGGTTGCCGCTTAAGTGGTTGATTAAAGAAAGTAGGCTTTTTGGTGCTATAATATCAATATCATCGCCAGCCCAAGCAGCTTCAGGGCCTGATTTTTCAGGGCAAATAATCCCAAGCCCAAGACCATTGGCAGCCATTGCAGCAGGCAATATGCCAGCAACAGGAGCTAATTGCCCATCAAGACCTAATTCTCCCAATGCCATATATCTATCAAAAGCATCACTTGGCACAGCGCCAATAGCCCCCATTAAACCAAGTGCTATTGGCAAATCATAGTGTGAGCCTTCTTTAGGTAAATCGGCTGGTGCAAGATTTATGGTAATGCGCTTTGGGGGCAATGAAAGCCCCGATGCAATGAGAGCGGCACGTACTCTCTCGCCACTTTCGTTTACTGCTTTATCAGGTAGGCCAACAATTTTGAACGCTGGTAGGCCAGAAGCAATTTGCACCTGCACGCTTACAGGTACAGCTTCTATTCCTTGAAATGCAATAGTTTGAACAATAGTAACCATAAAAGTTCTGCCATTCTTATAAATGATATGCAAGACTTAGCATTTATTTAACAGAACGGCAAGAACATTTAGTGAACAAAGTTAAAATTGTTAAATGTTGTGAATATTATTGAGCCGCTTCTAATAGTTCGCTAACATATTCCCAATTTATAAGATTATCAAAAAACGCTTCAAGATAGGCAGGGCGTGCGTTGCGATAATCAATATAATAAGAATGTTCCCACACATCGACACCAAGAATTGGCGTTGCGCCATGCACAAGCGGATTTTCACCATTTGGGGTTTTCATAATTTCTAGCTTGCCATTATTTAGCGCGAGCCATGCCCAACCAGAACCAAATTGCGTTAGGCCTGCATTTATGAAATCAGCACGAAACTTATCAACCGAGCCAATATCTGAAATAATTAACCTTTCTACATTGCTAGGAATATTGCCGCCGCCATTTGGCTTCATCCATTGCCAAAAATGATTGTGATTATAATGTTGTGCTGCATTATTAAATAGGCCAGCATTTTTGCCAAAACTTTCTTTAACAACATCTTCTAGTGATTTGCCGTCAAGGCCAGAGCCTTCAAGCAATTTATTACCATTAGTAACATAGGCCTGATGGTGTTTATCATGGTGATATTCTAGCGTTTCAGCAGACATAAATTCTCCTAGCGCATCATAGGCATAGGGTAGTTCTGGTAATGTGAAGCTCATAATATTTTCCTTTGGGTAAGATAGTAATTGTCTTTATTATAACTATTCTAAACTAGCTAGCAACTGTCAAATTATTTTTACTCTATTTTGTTGTTTCAATAGCAAAAGCATAAGTTAGTGCTGTTTCTTTTATTTGCTCAAACCTTCCAGAAGCTCCGCCATGCCCTGCGCCCATATTGGTTTTAAGATATAGCGGCTCATTTGAGATATTATTCACCCTTAATTTGGCAATCCATTTTGCTGGCTCCCAATAGGTTACTCTTGGATCTGTTAAACCAGCTAGTGCAAAAATTGCAGGATAGGCTTGTTTTATTACATTATCATAGGGGGAATATGAGGCGATATATTGATAATCTTTCTTTGAAACTATTGGATTGCCCCATTCAGGCCATTCGGGCGGTGTCAGCGGTAAACTATCATCAAGCATAGTATTTAGCACATCAACAAATGGCACTTGGGCAATTATTCCTGCAAATAAATCTGGGTTCATATTAGCGATAGCACCCATTAACATGCCGCCAGCCGAGCCGCCTTGCGCAACGATATTTTTCTTGGAACTATATTTTTTCTCAATCAGCATTTGCGCAACGCTTATATAGTCTGAAAAGCTATTTTTCTTATGTTCATGGCGACCATTTTCATACCATGCATAGCCCTTTTCCATGCCACCTCTTATATGGGCGATTGCATAGACAAAACCTCTATCAACTAGTGAAAGCGCAGAAATTGAAAAGCTGGCAGGAATAGAAATTCCATAAGAGCCATAGGCATAAAGTAGGCATGGCGCTTTGCCATTTTGCTCTATGCCCTTTTTATATAATAGGGTTACGGGGATTTTTTCGCCATCATTTGCTATTGCAAATATTCGCTTAGTTACATAATTCTCTTTTTCATGCCCACTTGGAATTTCTTGCTCTTTACGTAAAATTCGCTCTCCACTGCTTAGGCTCATATCAAAGATTTGTGCAGGGGTTGTTGGTGAAGAATAAGAAAAGCGGATTATATCTGTATCAAATTCATAGCCAACCGATACGCCAAGCGAATAGGCCTCTTCATCAAAAGAAATTACCTCTTCAATTCCTGTTGCAAAATTTCTTGCAACTATCCTTGGCAGACCCTCAAAGCGCTCAAGCCTAATAAGATAATCTTTGATAATAATAACATCAAGAATAAGCACGCCTTGAATATGAGGAACTAGATCACGCCAATTACCGAACTCTGGTTTTTCAACAGAAGTGCTTACAATTTTGAAGTCTTGTGCGCCATCAATATTGGTTTTGATTATTAGCTGACCATTTCTTTCATCAATTAAATATTCATGCCCAATCTTTCTTTTTGAAACTAGCTTTGCCTCACCGCCAATATTGGCATCTATTAGCCAATTTTCAGAAGTTACATGATCGTGCGCATTTATTATAATATAGTTTTTGGAAAGCGTTTTCCCAACCCCAACAAAAAACCCGCTGTCCTTTTCTTCATAGACAACTCTATCGCTCGCTTGTTTAGTTCCCAAAAAATGCTGCAACACCCTAAATGGGCGATGGTTTTCATCAAGTTCTGTATAATAAAAACTCTTACTATCATTTGCCCAAACGCCTGTGCCATTGGCATTTTCTATTTTATCATTCAGCTCTTTGCCATCATTTAGGTTGCGCACATAAATTGTATAATATTCTGAGCCCTTCTTATCGCATGACCACAAGAGGAGTTGATGATTTGGGGAATGGCTAGCGCCGCCAAATCCAAAATAGCCTTCCCCCGCCTCAATATTACAATCTAATAAAATGCTTTCCTTCTCGCCTTCTCTTTTGGTGCGAATTAATTGTGCATATTGCTTGCCAGTGAGCATTTTTGAAAAATATGAATAATCACCGTCGGGAAATGGCACGCTAGAATTATCTTCTTTTATGCGCCCTCTAATTTCCTTATAAATATCATCGCTCAATTGTTTGTTTTTTTCACCAAATTCAGTTTCAAAATAATCATTTTCGGCCTCTAAATATGAACGAATATTATCGCTTAACAACTCTGGTTTTTTCATTACTTCTTGCCAGTTATCAGCACGTAGCCAATGATAATTATCAATATGCTTTATGTTATGATTTGTGGCGTAATGGGGGATAGTTTTAGCGATTGGTGGAGTTGTTTTTTTCATTATTATTTTGCCTTAAATTCTAGCGCAGTGCCATTTATACAATAACGCAATCCTGTAGGATCTGGTCCATCATTAAAGATATGCCCTAAATGAGCATTGCACTTTGTGCAACGAATTTCTGTACGCCTTTGAAATAATGAATTGTCTTTATGTTCAGAAGTTGCTCTCTTATTTATTGGCGCAAAGAAGCTAGGCCAGCCAGAGCCAGAATTATATTTTGCATCACTTGAAAATAATTTGCTTGAACAACAAATACAAAAATATTCACCTGTTCGATATTCTTCGTTTAGAGGGCTTGATCCTGCCCGCTCTGTTCCTGCTTTTCTTGTAATATTATATTGTTCTTGGCTTAATTGTTTTTGCCATTCTTTTTCAGATTTTTTCATTTTTTACTTTATTTTTGTTTCCACCCATCAAATTATATTTGAAAAAGGCTACAAATCCATAGTTTTTTATAAATTATTGTGAGTAATTTGTCTAACAGGCTTACAAGCAAGTTTACTGACTTGTTCTTGAGCAATTTACGTTTAAGTTATTAAATATTGATTCGCTAAAGGATAAGCATGGCTTTAAGTATGGATATTAGTGTTGCATTAATTTCAATAGCGCCGTTTTTGGCAGCTTTTTTAGCGCCGCTTATTTTTCGCTTTACAGGGCATTTAGCTGGTTGGGTATTATCTATAGTTCCTGCTGGTATTTTTGCATATTTAATTCCATTTATAAAGCCAATTTCTGAAGGCAAATTTGTTCAAACATCGCTTAATTGGGTGCCAGAATATGGGATTAATCTTTCTTTTTTCATTGACGGGCTTAGCCTGACATTTGCTTTGTTAATTTCTGGTATTGGCACAATCATTGTTATTTATTCTGGTAAATATCTTAAAGGCCATCATGATCAAGGTAAATTTTTAGCCTATATTTTAATGTTTATGGGCTCAATGCTTGGGCTGGTGCTTGCCGATAATATGGTGGCTTTATTTGTCTATTGGGAGCTCACTGCAATCACCTCGTTCTTACTTATCGGGTTTAATCATAAAAAACAGGCATCAAGACGTGCGGCAATTCAGGCCTTAGTAATTACTGGTGGTGGCGGTTTAGCTCTTTTGGTTGGTATTTTGTTAATGCAGCAAATGCTGGGCGGTGTTTGGGAATTAAGTGCAATTAGAGAATATGGTGCGGCTCTGCACGAGATGTCACTATATCCTGTTGTTTTAGTATTATTTTTAATAGCCGCCTTTACAAAATCAGCGCAATTCCCGTTTCATTTTTGGCTTCCAAATGCCATGGAAGCGCCAACCCCAGTTTCTGCATTTTTACATTCAGCAACTATGGTAAAAGCTGGCGTATATCTTTTGGCTCGCATGAACCCAACGCTTGGTGGTTCTGAAATATGGAGCATTACTTTAATATCATTTGGCTCAATCACGCTTTTATGGGGCGCAGTGTGGGCGCTTAAACAAACCGACATGAAGCAAATGTTGGCGCAAACCACCGTTGCTTCGCTTGGTTTGTTAGTTATTTTAATTGGCATTGGCACTGATATTGCCCTAACGGCAATGGTTATCTATCTGGTTGCGCACGCTCTTTATAAGGCAAGTTTTTTCTTAATTGCTGGAATTCTTGATCATGGTACGGGCACACGAGACATTACGGAACTTGGTGGGCTAAGACGCTTAATGCCGTTAAGTTTTATTTTAGCAATAATTGCCGCTATTTCAATGGCAGGCCTGCCGCCTGCAATAGGATTTTTTGCTAAAGAAGAAATGTATCTTTCATTGTTACAAAATGATCTTAAATCAATCATTGTTCTGATTGTGCTTATTGCGGGCAATGCCATGATGTTGGTTGTGGGTGCGTCCATTGCTATTAAGCCGTTTTTAGGTGGCCTTAAGCCAACGCCAATAAAACCGCATGAGGGCTCTTTAGCGCTAATAATTGGGCCGCTATTATTTGGAATATTAGCGCTATTATCGGGTATTTTCATTACTTATACTGGTAAAATGATAATTTCTCCAACTGCTTCTTCAATTTCTAGTATTGCGATTGAAAACCATTTGAAATGGTATTTTGCAATGTTCTTAAAGCCAATAATTCTATTGTCTGTTGTAACATGGGCGCTTGGTGCTTTATTATTCTTTAAGCTAGATACAATTCGTAAATTCTTGCGCTCTCTTGATGATGGTTTCAAGTGGAACTTTGATATTGGTTTTGATTGGCTAATGTTCTCACTAATTCGTTTTGCTGATATGATTACTCGTTTTTGGCATCATGGGCGGCTTGAACTTTATATGATTGTGGTTTTTGTTGCACTTGGAGTGGCTGTCATAGCGCCATTAATTATTAATAATGCTGTGCCAGCAATGCCAACAAGCATTCCCTCGCTTACTTTTTATGAGTGGAGTGTGATATTGTTGGCAGCCGTTGGGCTCATTGCTATGTTGGTTGCTAAAACACGCTTGGTGGCCATAGTTTCTTTGGGTATTCAGGGTTTCGCGGTGGCGCTAATATTTATGTTATTTGGCGCACCTGATTTGGCTTTTACGCAATTTATGGTTGAAATCCTAACGGTTGTTATTTTGGCTCTTGTAATGTCTAGGCTATATTTAGATAGAAGAGATAATCGTATATTTGAAGATATTTTACGTGATGGCTCAATAGCTTTAGTGTGCGGGGTAGGGATCACCATGTTGTTGATTTCTGTTGTGCAATATCCGATTGATTTACGTCTAACGGATTTCTTTGCCGCCACTTCTTTACCCATTGCGCATGGTCGAAATATTGTAAATGTGATTTTGGTTGATTTTCGTGGTCTTGATACGTTTGGAGAAATTGCTGTTGTGATGGGAGCGGGCATTGCAGTGCTTGCACTTATTCGTATTAGATCTGGTGGGCGACAAATTGGAATTGGTGCAAAAAAGAGTAAGCCAAGACGAAAATCAACTAGAGTTCAAAAAGCCACGACTGCTAGTAAAGCTAAAAATATTGCTACTAGCAAAACCAAAGTAAAAGTAACAAAAGTTAAACCAAAAACTGTGAAATCTATACGAAGAAGCAAACCTATACAAAAAAATAAGGGAGCAAAGGCATGAATACTGTAATTTTTCGCACCATTGCACCAATTTTAGTAGCTATTATGGTGGTGTTTTCGGTGTTTATTTTATTGCGTGGACATAATGAGCCGGGTGGCGGTTTTATTGGTGGTCTTATTGCTGCATCTGCCATTGCGATTTATGGTATTGCGGCAGGAGTTGAAGAGGTGCGTAAAGCTCTTAAGTTTGATCCTATTGCCATTGCTGGCTTTGGTGTGTTTATTGCAGGGCTTGCAGGGCTTTTATCGTATTTTTACCAAGTGCCATTTTTAACTGGCCTTTGGGCATATTTAGATATTGGCCCTAGTAAAGTAGCTCTTTCAACACCTTTATTATTTGATATTGGGGTTTATTTTGCAGTGCTTGGTACTATTGCGGCCATTGCTCTAGCTTTAGAAGAAGATGAGGAGGGTAAATAATGGAAATAGCTCTTGCTGTTTTAATCGGTATGTTTTTTACGGTTTCAATATATCTATTGCTCTCACGTGCAATAATTCGCATGTTGCTTGGGATTGCAATTTTGGGCAATGGGGTAAATCTTTTGATCTTTACCGCTGGCCGCCTAACCAAAGAAATTCCGCCAATTATTCCTATGGGTCAAGACGGATTAATTGAGCCATTTGCTAATCCCTTGCCCCAAGCGCTTATTTTAACAGCGATTGTTATTGGCTTTGCTTTATTTACATTTTTGCTGGTGCTTGGATATCGTGCTTATCAAGAACTTGATGCTGATGATACTGATACAATGCGATTAGCTGAACCTGAGCGAGCGCCACGCCCGCCATTGAGTTATTAAGGGTAATATAAATGGCCGCAGATAAAACAAATATTGTAGAAAGTAGCGAACTACCAGTTGCAATGATTGATGTTGCAACCAGCTTTGCTGATTGGCTAATTATTTTACCAACTGTAATTGCGCTAATGGGTGCGGCATTGCTTATTATGTTGCGCTTTAACAAAGCAATTCAGGCTGGTCTAGCAATATTGATCGTTGTTGGAATTATAATATTAGAGGTTAGACTTTTTCTTAATGTCATGGAGTTTGGAACGCAATCTATGACAATGGGCAAATGGTTGCCGCCATTTGGTATTAGTTTCACCGTCGATGTCATTAGTATTGGCTTTGCACTAGCTGGAGCGATTGTTACTCTTGCCGTTCTTATTTATGCGCAAGCTGATATTTCATCTCGTGAGGTAAAATATGGCTTTCATTCTTTAGTATTATTACTGCTTGCTGGGGTTACTGGCGCATTTATGACGGGTGATTTATTTAATCTTTATGTGTGGTTTGAAGTGATGTTAATCGCTTCATTTGGCCTCATTATAATGGGTGGTCGCAAAATTCAACTTGATGGCGCAATAAAATATGGTTTCCTCAATTTTCTTGCTACCACGTTTTTCCTTATTTCACTTGGTTTAATTTATGGTCTGTTTGGCACTTTGAACATGGCTGATATTAGTCAAGTTTCTGCACAAGCACCCATTGGCCCTTTAACTGCGATTGGGGCTTTGTTGCTTTTAGCTTTTGGCATGAAGGGTGCAGCTTTTCCTGTTAATGCATGGTTGCCTGCTTCTTACCATACACCGCACCCAGCCGTCTCAGCGCTGTTTGGCGGTCTGCTAACTAAGGTTGGGGCTTATGCTTTGTTGCGCTCATTATTATTAATAATGCCAAGCGCTAGAGATTTTTTAGATCCTGTTATTACCTTTTTAGCAATAGCTACACTTATCCTCGCACCACTTGGTGCTTTGGCGCAAACTAATTTGCGCCGTGCCATTGGCTTTTTACTTATAGGGGGCGTTGGCTCTGTTTTAGTTGGGCTTGGTGTGCCAACCATACGTGGGGTAGCGGGTGCTTCAATTTATATTTTCCACTCCATGCTAACAATATCGGCGCTTTATTTAATGGCTGGCTTGATTGAGCGCATAATGGGCACACAAGACACTAGAAAAATGGGCGGGCTTTATTCTGCCAGTTCGTGGCTTTCTATCCTGTTCTTAGTGCTAGTTTTTGCAGTAGCTGGCTTGCCTCCGTTCTTAGGGTTTTGGCCTAAATTATTACTAATTGAAGCAAGTCTTTCGCAAGGAGATGTATGGCTTGTAGTTGCTTTAGTTCTTAACTCATTGCTTACAACTATTGCAGGCACTCGATTATGGGCGCATATTTTTTGGCGCTCAGGGCCTGTTGGTGAGAATTCAGAACAAGAAAATAAGAAATTAAAGCCGCTAACTCTTAGAGAAAAATACCTATGCGTCACGCCCACAACAATTTTGGTGCTTTTCATTGTGTTTTTTGGATTAAAACCCGCAATGATTTTTGATGCTGGACGCATGGCAGCATATGGGTTGCTTGATAATAGTGAATATATTGAAGTAACTGGCTTAGCTGATCCAACAAAGGAGAAAGTAGAATGAATTTTGCACTAGGTTCAATAGTTCTCGCTTTAATTTGGGCAGCGATTACTGCAAGTTTTACATTGCTAAATTTAATACTTGGCTGGGCAATAGCATTTATGGCTCTTTGGCTCATTCGAAAAAACCTTGCAAGTCCTGTGCTATTTTCAAAGGCACGTAAAATTGTAGCGCTTGGAGCTTTGTTTTTTTATGAATTAGCTCTTAGTGCCATAAGAGTTGCTTTTCTTGTTTTGATGCCAAATATGAAGGCGCAATTAAAACCCGGTTTTATTGCTTTTCCACTAACTGCTAAAAGTGATGGCGAAATAACATTGTTGGCAAATTTAATAACTCTTACACCCGGCACGTTAAGTGTTGATGTTTCAAAGGATAAAAAAGTTCTCTATGTGCATGCGCTTTCTGTCACCGATAAAGAAGCTCTTATAAAATCTATTGCTGATGGTTTTGAGAGTAAAATAATTGAGGTGTTCAAATGAGTAGTGTTGAATTTTTGAACCTTGCTGGAACAATTTCTTTTGGAATACTTAGCCTTGCTTTCTTTCTAACTATTATACGTATTATAATTGGCCCCTCGCTTCCTGATAGGGTGATAGCGCTTGATTTGTTGGTCTATATTGGAATTAGTTATATTGCGGTGGTAGTTATTTACACAGGGTATTTCCTCTATCTTGATATAGCGATTGCTCTAGGGTTGGTTGGCTTTTTGGCAACTGTTGCATTTGCACGTTTTATTTTACATCGTGGGAAAGCAGATGAGCCAGTTAAAAAATCTGATAAGGAAACTAACTCATGATAGTTACAATTTTTCAATATTTTGCAGGGTTTCTTATGTTGTTAGGTTCTGCCTTTTGCTTGTTGGCAGCGGTTGGAATTTTAAGATTGCCCGATATTTATACCCGTATGCACGCAGCATCTAAAGCTGGAACAATGGGCACTGGCCTATTACTTACCGCTATTGCTTTTGTGGCGTTTGATGGCGCTATTATTTTACGAGCCATTGCGGCATTTGTATTTTTGTTACTTACAGCGCCAGTTGCCGCTCATTTACTAGCACGAGCTGCTTTTTTAACAGGGCACAAGCCAACAGAAATGACCATTATCAATGAATTAGATATTAAGAAGCTAGATAAGTAATTTCAATTATTCGTGCATATTCGCTCTAAGATTGTGCCCTAAAGCTAATTGCGATTAATAAAATCAACTAGCTCTCAAATCAATAATATTTTTGAAATTCTAATTCTCCTCTATCAGAACAAAACCATATAGCTGTTTTATGTAAGTTATACGCCTGACTTATCCTCCTGCCTTATTGATGCGATTATAGGAATATAGTCCTATTAATTATTTGGAGGTAAAAATGTCAATTTATATAGAAACAAGCAAATTTAGTAAGTTAGAAAAACCAGCAACAAAAATATATCAAGCTGATAAAATAGCTTGCTCTAAAAGTGCAATTCAAAATGAAGGCAATAATGTCGTAAAAATAGTAAGTGAGATTAGCAAAGTACCAGTTGCGCTATTTTTTCACCATTCTCGTTGCAAATCACAAATAGCCGATGCCCGCCAATTAGCTATGTACTTATTACATGTAGCTGTTGGAAAGAGCATGAGCGAAGTTGGGCGCTTTTTTGGTCGTGATAGAACTACGGTTTCTCATGCTTGCACAATTATTGAAGACAAACGTGATGATCAACAATTTGAAACTATGGTGTGCCAGCTTGAAGATAGGCTTGAGGATATTTTGTTTGAAACAACAATGACAAGGGATGCAAATGAGCAAAAAACCCAACATTGAGCACAAACAAAAAGCCTTTATTCGAAAATTATTGCGTTTCAAAACAGCGTATATTTCAAAGGATAAAAAATTTAGATTTAGCTCTAGCGAAATATTAGTAAATTTGGATAAACAAGAAATAAGCCAATTAGCAAGCCTAGGAATTATTGAACTTACGCCCAATAAAATATCAATAAATAGCCTTAGCAAAAAGTGGCTGCTACGAAAAATAGCAAATAATGGAGCAAATAAAGAAGAGCAATTTAGCGAGCAACATAGAAATATTAAATTCAATAATGATGGGGTAAAGATAAATCTTAATGAAAGCCCTATTTCACGTCTAACAATAGTTAGGGCAGGTAAGAAACCCTATCTTGAGCCACATCATGTTGAGGCAGCAAGACGGTTTTCTAACCTAATGGAGCGCTCTCATCTTCGCTCAAGAATTACCATGAGTTATAATGATGCACAATTAGCTAGCACAAAATCTTCAGGTAACGCAAAGTTGGATATTTCTGATATGGCAATAGATGCTCGTAAAACAATGGAAAGACTTTTGGCAGATATTCCAAAAGATTGTGCTTCTATTATTATAGATGTATGTGGTTTTGAAAAGGGCTTGCAAATTGTTGAGAGCGAGCGTGGCTGGCCAAGACGTAGCGCTAAATTAGTTCTTCGAATTGGACTTGAGCAACTGGCCTTTAATCTTGGTCTTTGTCAAAAGGCGATTGGGAGCAATAGAAATAACATTAATAGTTGGATAGAGCAGGGATCTATTCCTACTAAATATTATTGATAGTCTTTAGCTTTGGCTTTTATTCTATCAACCATAGCAACTAACCCGTTTGAGCGCTGCGAGGTAAGATGTTCACGAAGGTTCAACTCATCAAATATTGCAATCGCATCTTTTTCAATTATTTCATCTGGGCTTAAATCTGAATATAATGCAATTAAAACAGCAACTAGGCCTTTAACAATCATCGCATCACTATCACCTCTAAAACATAAAACCTTTTTATTGTTAAGCTCTTGCTGTTTTGTGATCAACCAAACTTGCGATACACAGCCATGAACTTTATTTTCATCTGAGCGTTCATCTCGAGAAATAGGCTCTAACTTTTGGCCCAACTCAATTAAATAGCGATAACGATCTTCCCAATCGTCAAGAAAGCTAAGATTTTCTATTATTTCTTCAAATGTCTCATGTGAATTCATATAGGCTAAATAAAGCAAAATAACTAAATAGCCAACAAAAAAGCTAAAAAAAAGCAACCGCAAGAACCGGGGCGGGTTCTTGCGGCCTAGTCAAGGACTGCACATAAATAGTTGGGAAATGGCGCTATCCTTGATGTTTGAATTAAGTTTTTCTATTTGGGCGAGGTTTAGGATTAGGTGCTGCTAATTGTTCAAATGTTTTTTCTGTTGGTATTTGTATCGCCCTCTTAGTAATTTCTGTTGATCTGCTCGTTAGCTCAACATTAGATAATATAGTAGAGGCAAGGGTGAGTGCCTTGCCCCCGCTACATTGTAAGTCGTTGCATGGGGTGGAGGTAATTTGATTAATTATTATCTTAGAAGAAGCATTCAATGCAGCTTGGCTTACCGCTTCGTTTGCGCTATTCATATCAAATCCTACTGGTTTGATGACAATGAATGCCATACCAAGCCAAAATGTGGATTTTAACAAAAACATTTTCTGCCCCTTCGTTTAGCTCATTTTTAAGAACTGTGAAAAACAAGTATTTTCCCAAACCCTGTTTATGAAAGAAAATATATGGACATGTTTCTAATAGTCTATGTAGAAAATAGATTGAATTTTATTCAATTTTTAATGGTTCAAAATAAAATCGTAACTAATTGTTTACGCTAACAGTAGATTAACGCCGATTTTATGAAAAAATCACACAAAACTCTGACTAATTAATTTTGTTTTAGGGCTTAATTGTCAGATTGTAGCCAGCGCAGATTAAATCTTCGCAATAGTTAGTGAGTTAGGTCTGTTTAGCAGTCCTGTTAGTTAGGTTAGTAAATGCGTCCCTTAACTAGAGATAGTTTTATAAAGTTATTTTTTGGCAACAAAGCCTCAATCCTAAAAGATAGTATTTTAGGAGTGAGGGTAAAATTTATTGGGTTTTTTATTATAGCTGCACTTAGCGGGTTTTTGCCATTATCGCTTTTGCTAAAGATTGAGGTGGGTGATTTTAATACTATACTTGTTGCCTATTCATTTTTTATTATAGTTATTTTAGCAACAATATTTTGGGCTAGTAACAGGGCCAAAAAAAAGTTTCACAATATTGCTCAAAATGAAAATAATCATAATCTGTATGAAACTATTGGTGATGGCTTCTTGCGTTATAGTGATTTGGGGGAAGTTAGTTTTATCTCAAAATCTACAAAGAAATTATTTAATTGTGAACATTTTGAATTAATTGGCTCTGGTTTAGTTGATCGTACTCATCTTTTAGATCGTCCTTTATATTTAACAAGTATCAAAAAAGCCCAATATAATAGAGAACAAGTCACTATTAATATTCGTATGCGAAAAGATGACCCTATTTCAAATAAAGCTGTTGCGAATTATATATGGGTTCAGATTGAGTTCTCACCAATTATTGCTAATAGCAAAAACACTGGAGCTTGTGAATTAGTTGCTCTATTACATGATGTATCTTTGTCAAAGCAACAAGAAGAACAATTACAAGGCCAAGTTAAATCAGCACAAGTTGCACATAAAGAAAAATCTCATTTTCTAGCTATCTTAGGCCATGAATTGCGCACCCCACTAAATGCTATTGTTGGTTTTTCTGATATGTTGGCTAATGGAATTGGCGGCGAATTAAAACCAAATCAGCAAGAATATGCTGAGTTAATTTCTCAAAGCGGTAAGCACTTGGTAGAAGTTGTAAATTCGCTATTAGATATGGCAAAGATTGACGCTAGGAAATTTGAATTAAATCTCGCTTTGCTTGAACCAGAGAAACTCATTACTCAATCACTACAGATAGTTCAAAAGCTTGCGAGTGAAAAAAATATTAAGATAGAGGTAAA
>JAKISM010000007.1 GCA_021648585.1 Devosiaceae bacterium
TTTCTATGCTTTCAACGGCACTTGGTGGTTTGGCAGATAAATATGGCTTAAGAGGTGAAAAAATTGATGAGGTAATGGCGGGTGCTGTTATTGCTCATTCAAAAGATTTTAATCTGGCACGTGAAGCAACGCTTGATGCTGGATTTTCTCCCTTTACCCCCGGAACAACAATTCAAATAGCTTGCGGTACTTCTTTGCAAGCGGCTTTAACTTTAGGGGCAAAAATCGCCTCTGGAGAAATTGAAAGCGGCATTGCGGCAGGAGCTGATTCTATTTCTGATAGTCCAGTGGTGTTTGGCAAAAAATTTGCGCATCGTATGATTAAACTTTCCCGTGCTCGCTCTTTTGGTGAGAAGCTAGGAGTGTTTAAGGGCTTTTCATTTGGTGAAATAACTCCAACAGCGCCATCGGTAAATGAGCCACGCACCAAAATGTCTATGGGTCAACATTGCGAGCTTATGGCACGTGAATGGGGCATTACTCGTAAGGCGCAAGATGAGTTAGCCTATAAAAGCCACATGAATGCCATTAGCGCTTATGATGAGGGTTTCCATGATGATCTAATCGTGCCGTGCGCTGGTATAATTAAAGATAATAATGTTCGTGCTGATTCAACCTTAGAAAAAATGGCAACAATGAAGCCAGCCTTTGATAGAAAATCAGGATTTGGTACGCTAACAGCTGCCAATTCAACGCCACTAACTGATGGTGCATCAAGTGTGCTTTTGGCATCAGAAGAATGGGCTAAGGAGCGTGGTCTGCCAATTTTAGCTTATCTTAGCATGGGCGCAGTTGGTGCAAATAATTTTGCGGCAGGAGATGGTCTGCTTATGGCACCAACTATTGCGGTATCGGACATGTTAAAACGAGCAAACCTTAGCTTTGATGATATTGATTTATTTGAAATTCATGAAGCATTTGCTGCGCAAGTTCTGGCAACGCTTAAAGCATGGCAAAATCGCTCTTATTGCAAGCAGGTTTTGGGGCGTGATAAAGTGATGGGCAAAATCGATCCAGCCAAAATTAATATAAAAGGCTCGTCCCTTGCTTATGGACACCCATTTGCGGCAACTGGCGCTAGAATTCTTGGTGCAACGGCAAAAATGCTAAATAGCGAGAATAAAAAACGAGCGCTTATTTCGGTTTGTACCGCTGGTGGTATGGGCGTTGCGGCTTTGGTTGAGAAGGCTTAGTTTTTAACACTCACTTCTCTCTATCCTAAACCCCCCACCCCTAGCCCCTCCCCGCAAGGGGGAGGGGAATAATATTTATATTTTTTTAATACAAAAAAGCGAGCGCTGCCTGCTCCCTCCCCCTTGCGGGGAGGGGCTGGGGGTGGGGGTTTGGATAAAAATGAATGTAGGTTTAAGCATAAAAAGCGGAGCGGCGAGTTACTTAAAGTGGCTCAGCAAATGCCATTCAAAATATCATTGCTGAAGCAAATAAACAAAAATAGTTGTTTGATTTTATTTAGTTTTTATATAGAATATTACCTAAGGTTAGCCTTTGCTAATCTCGGGGTTTAGTAACCTCTTACAAGGCGGTTGGTATCAACCGTGATGATGCCTTCTCAACCATTATGGTCGGGGAGGCAATGGCGCATGTCCAGAGCTTACCCCTAAAAAGGAAGGCTTAAAGGTTATTGCAGTCGTCCTTGTACGATTTACTAACTCCCCGGCTGCCAGAGATTTACCTTTGGTAGCCGTTTTCTTTAATTTTGGGGAGTAAGCAGTGGAAAATTATAGTTTTTGGTCAGATTTATTTGATACTTATCAATCATTTTCGGAAATAGTAAAGATATTATGGCTGGTTATTCCACCGATGTTTATTTTGGGATTAGTGGCGATAATTTTATATTTTCGTTGGGCTATAAAACAAAAACTATAATGGTTGAGAGGGCTTTCACAAACAGTTTATTTATGCAGATACATACTCGACGCTATACTATAAACTCTGTCGTCGTGCCGTTGCAGCCCTTCGGCGTGAGAAGAAAAATGTCGGTATCCATTATACCCATAGATAAGCACGATTTAACGTTGCTTTCTTAGTCAAAAGCCTAAAAAACTGCGACCTATGATATGATTTGATGGTACGGCTGGATACCGTTTTCCAACGGTATGACATTGAGTTTTTGCTTCCTGCTTTTTTACTTTATTCTCAAATGAAACCCTCTAATACTTACCCTAATACTTCCCGTGACAGCGCTTGAATTTTTTGCCTGAACCACAAGGGCATGTATCATTACGCCGAATATCACGAGTTTGCTCTTCGCTTAACACAATAGAGCTAAATTGATCCATTTCGTTCTCGCCAGTTTGTGGGTTTTGGTGCATTTGTCTTAGTGCTTCAGGCACTTCTGGCTCGGGTGGTTGCAATACGACATGGCTTAGTTGAGTTGTTACAAGTTCACGCATATTGGTGAGCAAACTATCAAATAATTCATAGGCTTCTTGTTTATATTCATTTAGCGGATCACGTTGCGCTAGGCCTCGCCAGCCAACAACTTTTGCTAAATGATCAAGTGTTGAAAGATGCTCACGCCACAGGCCATCTATTGATTGCAAAAGAATAGATTTTTCAACTTGGCGCATAATATCAGGTGTAAAAGAAGTAGTTTTTTGTGCCATTCGAGTGTCGGCTTCATCTTTTAGGCGCTCAATAATTATTTCTTGATCAATGCCCTCTTCTCCTGCCCAATCTTTAATTGGAGCGTCTATGCCTAGATAGGTTTTAGCTGCTTCTTGTAATTGCTCAATATTCCATTGCTCGGGATATGAGCGGGCTGGCATTGCTTTATGCGCAATAGATTCAATAACATCATGGCGCATATCGGCAATGGTTTCAGAAACATTATCATCGTCCATAAGTTCAAGACGTTGCTCAAATATAACTTTTCTTTGATCGTTCATTACATCATCATATTTGAGAATGTTTTTACGAATATCAAAATTGCGTGCTTCAACCTTTGCTTGCGCACGCTCAATAGCTTTTGTTACCCAAGGATGGGTAATGCTTTCGCCCTCCTCAAGCCCAAGTTTTTCTAACATACTGTCCATTTTTTCAATCGGAAAAATGCGCATGAGATCATCTTGTAATGAGAGGTAGAATTTTGATAATCCCGGATCACCCTGTCGTCCTGAGCGACCTCGTAACTGATTATCAATACGGCGACTTTCGTGGCGCTCTGTACCAATAACATAAAGCCCGCCAGCTTTAATTGCTCTTTGCTTGTCTGTTTTAACTTGGGCTTTGATTTTTTCTATCTCTTTTTGTCTTTTGCTTTCGCTTAAATCTTCATCAATCATTGAAATAAGCATATCGACATTGCCGCCAAGTTGAATATCTGTGCCACGTCCTGCCATATTGGTCGCAATGGTTACAGCGCTTGGCATTCCAGCCTCGGCGATAATTTGCGCTTCTTGTTCGTGATGGCGAGCGTTTAAGACTTTGATATTTTTAGCACCTTTTTTCGTTAAAATATCGGCTAAGCCTTCTGATTTTTCAATCGAAGTTGTGCCAACAAGCACAGGTTGCTGTTTTTTTTGTGCTTCTAATACTAATTCTGAAATAGCCTCAAACTTTTCATTTGAAGTTCTAAAAATTGCATCATCTTCATCAATGCGAGTAATGTCTTTATTGGTTGGTACGGTGATAACTACAAGCCCATAAATATCGCCAAATTCTTCAGCCTCAGTATCAGCAGTTCCTGTCATGCCAGCTAGTTTTTTATAAAGGCGAAAATAATTTTGGAAGGTAATCGAGGCTAAAGTTTGGTTTTCAGCTTGAATGTCTGCGCCTTCTTTGGCTTCTAGTGCTTGGTGCAAACCTTCTGAATAACGACGGCCGGGCATCATGCGACCAGTAAATTCGTCAATGATTACTACTTCATTATTTTGTACGATATAGTCTTTATCTTTTTGGAATAATTTATGGGCACGTAGGGCGCAATTTAGGTGGTGCACTAGTGTGACATTTTCAATATCAAATAGGCTTTCACCCTTCATAAGACCCGATTTTGATAGCTCTTCCTCTAAGCGCTCAATGCCTTGATCGGTAAAAGTTGCGCTACGATGTTTTTCATCAAGTTCAAAATCGCCCTCTTGTATAATGGGAACAATTTTATCTACTGTTTCATAAAAATCAGATTTATCTTCTGAAGGGCCAGAAATAATAAGTGGGGTGCGTGCTTCATCAATTAAAATAGAATCAACTTCATCAACAATGGCGTATGCGTGCCCACGTTGCACCATTTGATCTCGTGCATATTTCATATTATCACGTAAATAATCAAAGCCAAATTGATTGTTTGTGCCATAAGTTACATCAGCAGCATAGGCAGCTTTTCTTTTCTCATCTGTGGTTTCTTGCACAATAGTGCCAACACTTAGCCCAAGAAAATTATAAATTTCGCCCATCCATTTTGCATCACGCTCGGCCAAATAATCATTTACTGTAACGATATGTACGCCTTTATCGCTAAGTGCATTGAGATAGACGGGAAGGGTGGAGGCTAGGGTTTTCCCCTCGCCTGTGCGCATTTCAGCAATAGCACGCTCATTAAGAACCATGCCGCCAACTAGCTGCACATCATAATGGCGCTGACCTAATGTTCTTTTAGCCGCTTCTCTAACGGTTGCAAAAGCTGGTACTAATAAATCGTCTAATTTTGTCCCCTCAGATAATTGCTTACGAAAATCTATTGTTTTACCTGCCAGCTCTTTATCAGAAAGCTTTTCAAATTCTGTTTCTAGGGCATTTATGGCATCAACTTTTGGTTGAAAGCTTTTAATGCGTTTGTCATTTGCTGAGCCAAATAGGCGTTTAGCAATTGTTGCTAAGACCATAATTATAAATATCCTTAATCTATATATTTATGTGAGATGTAAGAGTGGTGCATTGTCTTGTCAATAAAATGTTATTTATTATATTTGCACAAAAATTGCTATAATTAATTAATACTCGCTTCTTTTATAAGAGTACGATATCAATAAATCAATATTTGGAATAAATCTATTTGGAAAATATAAAATGATAAAAAATATTACTACTAAAACTGTGACCCTTCCAAACGTAAAGAACATAGGTTTTTCTATGTTTTTTATAATGTTGGCTTTGTTGTTATTTGTAAGCCCATTATTTGCACAACAAGTAGATATGTTCCCAAAAGATGTTGTAGCTAAAGTTGGCGGTGAAGAAATAATAGAGGCAGATTTAGGGTTTGCAGCAGAAGATTTAGGGCAAGAATTAGCAAATATTCCAGTTGATCAACAACGGGCTTTTCTTATTTCAGTATTGATAGATATGAAAGTTTTGGCGCAAGCGGCTAAAAAGGCAAAAATGCAAAACACAGAGGCCTATCAAATAAGGTTAAACTATCTTGAGAATAGGGCTCTAAGGCGAGCATATTTCACTGATAATATTGGCCCAAAAATTACTGATGAGGCTGTGAGGAAGTATTATAGTGAATTGGTGACAGATTTTGAGCCAATTCAGGAATGGCGGGCACGTCATATTTTAGTTGCAAGTATTGACGATGCACAAAGAATTATTAATGAGATTAAAGCGGGCAAAGGGTTTGAAAATGCGGCATTAGAATATTCATCAGATAGTATGAGCGCACAAAATGGTGGGGATTTGGGTTATTTTAGAGCAAATGTTATGACACCTCCATTTGAAGAGGGTGTCAAGCAATTAGAAGTTGGACAAATGAGCGAGCCAATTAAAACAGATTTTGGCTGGCATATTATTAAGCTTGAAGATAAAAGAATGAGCGCACCGCCAAGTTTTGAGCAAATGCAAACCCAATTACAACAACAAATGTTAATTGAATTGTTTAATGAAGAAATAAAACAACTTAAAGAACAAGCAAATATTGAAATTATTGATCCCAACATTGCAGCGCAAATTTTAGCACAAGAAAAAGCTAACAATTAAAAAGCATATATACGACATGAAGCCCTCGCCATTTACTCCAATAAATTTCCCTGATGTGCCAGAAGTTGCTGGTGTGCAATTTGCAACTGGTGAGGGGGGAATAAAATATGAGGGGCGTGATGACGTCCTATTGATTGAGTTTTGCTCTAATACAGTGGCTGCTGGAGTTTTTACCAAATCAAAATGCCCATCAGCGGCAGTTGAATGGTGTAGGGAGCATTTGGGTAATAGTGCACGTGTTCTGTTGGTAAATTCTGGCAATGCTAACGCTTTTACTGGCATGAAGGGCAAACAAGCGGTTAGGCTTAGTGCGCAAATTAGCGCAGATATTATTGATTGTGATATTGCTGAAGTGTTTTTAGCTTCAACTGGAGTTATTGGTGAAGCACTTGATGCTAATAAATTTATTCCTGTGCTTAAAGATTGTAAAAAGCGCTTAAAACCTACTAACTTATTAGATGCTGCAAAAGCTATAATGACCACCGATACTTATCCCAAAGCTAATTTTGAGAAAGTAAATATTGATGGCGTTGAAATAATTATTGCGGGCATTGCTAAAGGTTCAGGAATGATTGCGCCCGATATGGCAACTATGCTTTCTTTTATTTTTACAGATATGCCTATAGCAAAATCTATTTTGCAAAATCTGCTTGAGCAATATGTGGGGGACAGTTTTAATGCAATAAGCGTTGATAGTGATACTTCAACTTCTGATAGTTTGATGATTTTTGCAACTGGTAAAGCGCAAGAAAAAGGCACTTTACCTATTGTTGATATGAACGATAAACGCTTAGCTTTATTTGGTGCGGCGTTTGAGAATGTAATGTTTAATTTAGCCTTGCAGGTGGTTAGAGATGGCGAGGGCATTAGTAAATTAATGAAAATTACGGTCAGTGGCGCTGTTAGCAAGCAAAGCGCTAAAAAAATTGCTTTTTCAATAGGAAACTCGCCATTGGTCAAAACTGCTATTGCAGGGGAGGACGCTAATTGGGGTCGCATAGTTATGGCAATAGGCAAGGCAGGAGAGCCTGCAAATCGAGATAGGATTTCTATTGATTTTGGTGAGCATAGGGTGGCGATTGATGGTGAACGTGCAAGTGATTATTGCGAAGAAACATTGTCAAAATATATGAAAAACCCTGAAATATTTATCAATGTAAATGTTGGGGTTGGTGAAGAGCTTGCAACAATTTATGCTAGCGATTTAACCCATGATTATATTTCTATAAATGCTGATTATCGTAGTTAGGGTTTAGCTTAAAATGAAAAATCTAGTAATTGTTGTCGCTTGTGCATTAATTGATAGAGATAGAAGAGTGTTAATTGCTCGGCGGAAAATGGGCGGTTTGAACGGCGGCTTGTGGGAGTTTCCGGGGGGGAAAATCGAGATAGGCGAAACACCTGAAGAGGCAATTATTCGTGAATTAAAAGAAGAATTAAACGTAGAAACCCAAAGCGCATGTTTAGCCCCTTTAAGTTTTGTCTCGCACGCTTATGATAATTTTCATCTTTTAATGCCACTTTATGTCTGTCGCAAATGGCAAGGAGAGCCAGAGGCGCTTGAACATATTGAATTAAAATGGGTTAGGGCTAATCGATTGCGTGGTTATGACATGATAAAAGCAGATATCCCTCTTATTGCGCACTTATGTGATTTATTATGAAAATAAAATTTATCAGTAATCAAAAAGGCGCAACGGCGATTGAATATGGTTTAATTGCTGCGCTTATTGCTGTTGGAATTATTGTAGCTGCAATTTTTCTTGGTGATGAAAATGCTGGCCTTTATGAAGATGTTTCAAATAAGGTAAAAGCTGTTGTTGCGGCAGCTTTGGCGATGTTGAATTGATTTTACAATATTTTTGATAGGCTGATTTTTGCACTTCCTGGTCGTAGTGGTTTTTGCTGGCTAGCATGTTGCGCCCAGCCACTTAGCCATAGGATATCCAACGTTGCTCGGATGCGATTATTCTCGTTGCTAGCAATTTTATTATATTTTTCAACTGACTTAGCCAATAAGGCTTTTGTTACTGGTTTTGTTGGTCTCTCAAAAAGCGGGTTACTGGCGCTAAGGCTTTTTAGCTCCTTCATTAGTGCAATGGGTGAAGCATAAGTTATTTCATAATGTTCAATATCAATTACTGGCAAAGTAAAGCCGCTATGTTGCAATAGAGTTCCTGCTTGTTTTATATCAATGAAGGGGGCAATTCGGGTGGTTGCCCCGCCATAGATTTCGCTTTCGGCTTCAAGCC
Organism: Devosiaceae bacterium; assembly: GCA_021648585.1. Lineage (GTDB taxonomy): Bacteria > Pseudomonadota > Alphaproteobacteria > Rhizobiales > Devosiaceae > S141-66. The sequence continues at coordinate 8,187 of JAKISM010000007.1, forward strand.
AAGCGCTTCGTAATTCATTGAGAGAATTTGCGCCAATTAGTGCTGAAATCATAAGTCCGTCTGGGGCAAGATATTTATGGATATTTTGCAAATAGCTTGGAACATTATTTACTATTTGCAAATCAAGCAGTGAGATTATTAAATCATAATTGTTTTTTGGGAAAAATAGATTTTCTGCATCAAGTAAATTTTGCTTATTCAAGCTTTTGAGAGTTGCAAAGCGGGTGAAGGAAATTTCATCTGTTGCAGAATTTGCTGTGCTTGGTAGGTTTTGCTCTATTGGGCCTATGATAATAGCATTTTTGAAATTGCGTTTTATTAGTTTTAATCTCTCTAATAAATCCTCATTTACTAATTTACTTACGAAATCGATTTTTGTGCTTGGATTTTTCCCCAAGCGATTAGCAATTAGATCTCTATCAAATATCTTTGTTATATTATTTGATTTTTGTGTTTCCATGAGAATAAATCTTTATAGCGTTTTAATTTTTAGCAAATTGTGCAAGAAATATATATGCAAAATTCTACACTTCATGTCAAAGTACAAGATATAAATAGTTGGAAAAAAATATCTACTAAAGTTAAAAATCAAGCAATAGGTTTTCTTTATCCTCCCATTTGTATTCATTGTTATGAGCCAATAGTTGAGGCGCAATCTTTGTGCGCAACTTGTTGGGGGCACTTAAGAGCAATTAATGAGCCTTTTTGTCCTGTGCTTGGTCTGCCATTTGCTGTTGATTTGGGGCCAGATGCGCTTTGCGTCCAAGCGATTGCTAACCCGCCAATATTTGATAGGGCACGTTCGGCCTTTATCTATTCTGATATATCACTTTCAATATTATCTATGCTAAAATATGGCGATAGGCCAGAATTGGCAAGGTTTTGTGCTCGTTTAATGGCTAATATTCTTGCTCCAACCCTTGCTTCTACTTCTGAGGATAAGCCAATTATTATTCCAGTGCCGCTACATTGGACTAGGCAATGGTCAAGACGCTATAATCAGGCAACCGAAATTGCACGTGAATTGGCAACTATTTGCCAATTAGATATGGAAATAATGTTGGTGAAGCGAATTAAGCGCACTAAACGTCAAGTTGGGCTAAGTGGTTTGGCTCGCAAAAAAAATGTTATTGATGCTTTTGAAGCTGTTAAAAATGCAAGTGATATTATTAAGAATAGGCGGGTGATAATTGTTGATGATGTTATTACAACGGGGGCAACATTAAATGAGGTGGCAAAAGCTCTTAGAAAAGTAGGAGTTAAAAAAATTGATGTTATTAGCTTTGCTAGAGTGGTTGCTGATATATAGAAGGCTCTGCAAAATTATAGCAACATTTCTTTAGGGAGCTAATTTATATCTATATCCCTTAAAATCAGCAAAATATACGCGATATTGTGCTAATTTTAAGGAAAACTAGCCTGTGCGGCGTGAGCGCATAGAAAAATATGAATTAAATTATCCCCAAAATAAATATCACTATAGTTTCGCAGAGCCTTCTATAGTGCTTTTGAATATTAGCCACTTGTTTTAGGTATTAAAAATATCTATTACCGTTGAAAATATTAACAACAAATGAGAAGAATATGCCTAAAGTTCAAATTTATACTACCCCTACATGTCCATATTGTCATGCAGCAAAAAACTTATTAAATGAGAAAAATATTGAATTTGTTGAAATATCGGTGGTTAATCCTACGGTGAGAGAAAAAATGATGGAACGTGCTGGTGGGCGGCGTTCTGTGCCGCAAATATTCTTTGGTGAAACGCATATTGGTGGGTTTGATGATTTAGCTGAACTTGATAGGAAAAATAGACTTGAGCCTTTATTAGAGAAAATGCGAGTATAGAGAAAATGCGAGTATAGTAAAAATGAGTTCCAACCCCAAAATTGCGGCTATTCAATTATGCTCAAGCCTAAATGTTAGCGATAATTTGAACTCAATAGATGGTTTGGTGAAAAAAGCAGCGAATGCTGGGGCAACTTATATTTTGACCCCTGAAATGTCACTTGCCTATGCTGGGAATTTGCAGCAATTAGAAAAAATTGCCAAGCCGTATGAAAATAATGCTGACATTGCTACATGCGCTAGGATTGCAAAAAAATATCAAATATTTCTACATATTGGATCTATGGCTATAAAACTTGAAAATAGCCAATATGCTAATCGATCAATTTTGTTTTCTCCTAAGGGCGATATTGTTGATTATTATGATAAAATCCATTTGTTTGATGCCAATCCGCCAAATGAAAAACCATATAGAGAAAGCGATTATTATCAGGGGGGCAATAGGGCGGTTATAGCTAAGTGCGATAATTTTAATATTGGTTTTTCAATTTGTTATGATTTGCGTTTTGCCTCACTATTTAGAAAATTAGCGCAAGGCTCAACTCAAAATGAAAAAAGCCAAATAAAGGGAGCGCAAATTATTGCAGTTCCAGCAGCTTTTACCGTGCCAACAGGCAAAGCGCATTGGGAAATATTATTGCGCGCCAGAGCGATTGAAACTGGCTCATTCATTATTGCCGCAGCGCAAAGTGGCGAACATGAAAATGGCCGTAAAACTTATGGGCATTCGATGATTATAAATCCTTGGGGTGAAATAATTAGTAGCCTTAAAAACGAAGGTGAAGGGTTCATTGTTGCTGAGATTATACTTGACGAAGTGCAAGAGTTAAGGGAACTTATACCTGCAATTTACTTACAATCAAAAATAATGTAGATTTTTGTTAAGCGTTAACTAAAATGTGCCAATATGCGCACAAATAGAATTGGGAATTTATTGTGATACAATATTCACTTATCTGCGAGAACAACCACAAATTTGAAGCTTGGTTTCGAAATAGTCAAACCTATGCGCAGCAAAGTGAAATGGGTATAGTGTCTTGCCCACTTTGCTCATCTGGTGATGTAAAAAAAGCTCTTATGGCACCTGCTATTTCTCATGCAGGCAAAAAAAGCAATGAAGAAAATTTTGTCGAGCCAGTAAAACCTATAGCAAGCAAAAATAATCAAATAGCTCTTAATGACAAAATAGCTCTTGCAGCAGGGCACCCACAACAAGATGAGCTTCGTGCCGCTATAAAAAATCTTCGTGATGTAGTTACAAAAGAAGCTGATTATGTTGGAGAAAATTTTGCTTTAGAGGCACGAAAAATTCATGATCAACAAATTGCGTCCCGTAAAATTTATGGCGAGGCTACAAAAGAAGAAATTTCTTCTTTAGTTGAAGATGGTATTGATTTTTTACCACTGCCAACCCTGCCAGAAGAGCATAATTAATCTTTTACAAAAAATGCCGCACCAATCATTTGTTCTTTTGTGCCAACAGCATATAATTAACTGACATATCACGAGATCGACGCCATTGATCTTTTAATGGTGAAAATGTCACGCCACATCTATCAATTATTACCATATCCTCACGCTCGACCATTGCACTAATTTCTTCTGGAGTTAAAAACTTATCATAAGAATGTGTGCCCTTTGGCAACCAATTAAGAACATATTCAGCGCCAACTATAGCTAAGGCAAATGCTTTGGCGGTGCGATTAATGGTTGAAACCAACATTAAGCCGTTTGGTTTAACTAGTTTTGCGCAAGATTTAAGAAAAAGTGGCACATTATTTACATGTTCCACCACTTCCATATTCAAAACTACATCAAATTCTATGCCGCTTGCCGCAAGTTCTTCTGCGCTTGTTGTTTGATAATTTATTTTAAGGCCGCTCTGTTTGGCATGAGCTTTAGCAATTTGGATATTTCTCTTAGCGGCATCAATGCCAGTAATATTTGCTCCAAGTCGCTTTAATGGCTCACATAAAAGCCCTCCCCCACAACCAATATCAACTATTTCTAATCCAGCAAGCGGTTGGGGCTTAGTGCCATCGAGAGAAAAATGTTCAATCAGGTTTTCTCTTATATAGGCAAGGCGCACTGGGTTGAATTTATGTAATGGCTTAAATTTACCATTTGGATCCCACCATTCTTTAGCAATAGCGCTAAAACGGGCAATTTCTTCTTTATCTATTGTTGAATTATTCATATTTGCAACTTTATTTGATTTAACAAACTTATTTATGAAATATTACTACATGAACTGGCTAATTGCTCAAACTAATTTAATTATTAAATCTAATTTGGCAATATTTTCTTTTCTCTAAGATAAAATAGCGTCAAATTTAAAAAAATTTAATTTTTATTTTAAATAAGAGGTGCTTAGTTTTTAGGCAATTCTCTGATTCAGCTATGAGTCACAACATGTTAATTTATTCCAGAATTTTTAGAAAATTCTCCAAATTTCATAATTTTAGAGTCAAGCCCATATTTGTAACTTTATGACCTCAAAGCACATTGATATTATTAATATCTCTCGTTAATGTTAGTTCTTCAAAGGGCAAATATTTTTGGGAAGTAAGTGTTTTTTTGTGCAAGTATTTTGTTTGGGCATCAGGTAGTCTTTGGTGAGCAAGTATTTTATTTGGGTAGCAAGTGTTATTTGGTGGGTAAGCGGTCTTTAGTGAGCAAGTGTTTTCTTTGGCGGGAAGATAATGTTGTAGTTGGATTTTATAATTGGGTTTTGAAAGGGATTTGTGAGTAGTTTATAATGAAGTAAGTGAGTGTTTTGAGGTTTTTTGCATTAATATTTGGTAGCTCAAAAATGTGGCGGAGCAAAAACCAAAAAAATATAAAAGCTAACGAATATAAGCAATTTTTTAATTAGATTTATTTGAAGGGGCAAGACAGAATGGATCAGAATATTTTTGCAGGATCTGAGCAGGCTAATATGAAGCAACCAGCAGAGCAAAGCGCAAAGCAAAAACAAAAGCAGGCGGTATTGGCTCGTAAAATTGAGCAATCAAACTCAAAATTATGGACACGTGTTCGCACCATTTTACGCTCTTCTGTTGGCGAGGATGTTTTTACATCATGGTTTGCACGTATTGAACTTGAAGAAATTGTTGATGATCTCGCGCACCTTTCTGTTCCAACTAGGTTTTTATGCTCATGGGTACAATCCAATTATAAAGAGCGTATTTTAGAAAGCTTTCAGGTTGAAGAAAAAAATATTACACAATTACATTTCACAGTTCGTATAAATGGGCAGGCTCGCCCTCGTTTAACGCCAGTAATATCTGAAGAAGAAAAGAGCTTAGATAATAATAAACATTATGCAGCAATGCCTGCCATTCCAGCAAAGCCCGCACGTCCCGATGCGCTTTCAGGCAGTGCGCTTGATAGGAAAATGACATTTGAAAATTTTGTAGTTGGCAGACCAAATGAAATTGCCTTTGGGGTTGCAAAACAAGTGGCTCATGCAGCTGCAAATAATAGTGTTACGTTTAATCCTGTTTATATCCATTCAAGTGTTGGGCTTGGAAAATCGCACCTATTAAGTGCTATTGCATGGGCGGCGGGGGCAAATGATAGCTCTAAAAATATAGTTTATCTTACCGCCGATCATTTCATGTATCATTTTATAACCGCCGTTCAACGTCAATCAGCGATTGGGTTTAAGGACTGGTTGCGTAATATTGATTTGCTATTAATTGACGATATGCAATTTTTGCAGGGAAAATCGGCAACAGAATTTGGTCACACGCTTTCCGCCCTATTAACTGGTGCTAAGCAAGTTGTGGTTGCGGGTGATGCGCCCCCAAGAGATCTTGATATGCTTGATGAGAGGGTTAAATCTCGCCTATCGGGTGGGCTAGTTGTTCCAATTTCTTCGTTTGATCATGATTTGCGCCGAGCGATTGTTGCCAAACGAGCAGAACAAGCAACCGCTCGATTTGCAGGAGTTCACTTTCCCGAACCAGTGCTTGATTATATTGCTCATTCAGTTGCATCGCATGGGCGTGATCTTGATGGAGCAGTGAATAGATTAGTTGCTGCTAACCAGCTAACTGGTGAGCAAATTACTGTTCCTTTGGCTGAAAAAACTTTAGCAGATTTAATTCGTGCTAGAGAAACTCGTCGTGTGCATATTGATGATATTCTTAAAATTGTCTCACGACATTTCAAAATAGCTAAAAATGAAATTCTTTCCCCCCGCCGATCTCGTGATGTTGTGCGTCCAAGACAAATAGCTATGTATCTAGCAAAATCGCTGACATCTCGTTCATTGCCAGAAATTGGCCGTCGCTTTGGTGGTCGAGATCATACTACGGTTTTGCACTCAGTACGTAAAGTGCAACAATTAATGAAAGATGATGGGAATTTAGAGCAAGAAATTGAATTGCTTAAGCGTATGCTTGAAGAGTAATTCTATTTGCATATATTTGTTTGCATATATTTGCTTTCATGGCTAAGGTTGCACCCCTTATAAATTTATAATTATTGAGATATATTCATGAAAGTTAATATTGAACGCAATCATCTTCTAAAATCCCTCTCTCATGTTCATCGTGTTGTTGAGAAAAGAAACACCTATCCTATTTTGGCTAATGTGCTAATTAGAGCCGATGATAAAAATGTTGAACTACGTGCAACGGATCTTGATATTGAGGTAAGTGAGCATATTTCTGCAATGATAATTGAGCAGGGATCAACTACAGTCCCCGCTCATACATTTTATGAAATTATTCGTAAATTAAATGATGGCTCAGAAGTTGAGTTAGAAGTTGTTGATGGGCAAATGTCAATAAGTTCGGGACGCTCAAAATTTAGTCTTGCGGTTCTTAATTCTGATAGTTTTCCAAATCTAAAAGCAGAAGAATTTGAGCATGAATTTACAATGAAAGCCAAAGATTTACGTGAATTAATTGAGCGCACGCAATTTGCTATTTCTAATGAAGAAACCCGATATTATCTAAATGGTATTTATATGCACACCCTTTCATCTGGGGGAGAAGAAATTTTGCGGGCGGTTGCAACTGATGGTCATAGAATGGCTCGTGCAGAAATAGCAGCACCTAGCGGCTCATCTGGCATGGCTGGAATTATTGTGCCACGAAAAACTGTAAGCGAATTACAAAAATTGCTTGATGGATCAAGTGAGCAAGTCAAAATTCAAGTTTCAAATAGTAAAATATGTTTTTCTATTGATAATGTGGTTTTATTATCAAAATTAATCGAAGGCACGTTCCCTGATTATGATCGTGTAACGCCAAAAGATAATGATAAAAAAATGTTGGTTAGCCGGAACGATTTTGCTAGCGCTGTTGATAGGGTTTCAACTATTGCCTCTGATCGGGGCGGCCGAGCGGTTAAGCTAATTGTAAATCAAGGGCAGCTTGAACTTATTGTTACTAATCCCGATCATGGCACAGCTAATGAACAGCTTGGGGTTGAGTTTAGTGATGAGGGTTTTGAAATTGGCTTTAACGCTCGCTATTTATTAGATATCATTACGCAAATTCGCTCAGAAAATATTATTTTTATGTTTAATGATTCTGGCTCACCCACCCTAGTTCTTGAAGAAGATAATGATAGTGCTCTTTATGTTTTGATGCCTATGCGTGTGTAATCATGTGTTTTCCCACACGATATATTTCACGTGTGCGCCTAACTAATTTTCGCAATTTTGCAAATGCTGCGCTTGATTGTGATCAGCGTCATATTGTGCTTTGCGGGGCAAATGGCTCTGGAAAAACCAATTTTTTAGAGGCTATTTCGCTGTTTAGTGCAGGGCGTGGTCTAAGACGTGCGCCATTTTCTAATATGCTAAAAAATGATTTGCACATAAATGATAATAATGACTGGGCTATCGCTATTTCGCTTGATACTCAAAATGGGCCTATTGATATGGGTACGGGCTCATTTGGCAAACAAGATGGGCGTATTGCTCGTATAAATGGTGTTAATGCAAAATCCATTATAGATATGAGTGAATATATTAGATTATTATGGCTTAGCCCTGATATGGATAGTATATTTCGTGGTTCTGCCTCTGAAAGGCGCAGGTTTTTTGATAGGTTAGTATCAACATTAATTCCTGATCATAATAGCACTTTAAATTTTTATGAAAAAGCTGTGCGCTCACGCAATAAATTACTTGAAAATGGTGCGGATGAGGCTTGGCTTGATGCTGTTGAAGCGCAAATGGCGCAATATGCGGGGGCGATTTATTTCTCTCGAATTGATTGTTTAGGGCATTTGCAACTGCTGTTAGATGAAAATATTGACCAATTAGCTTTTCCAAATAGTCATTTAGCGCTTAGTGCTTTATTTGAAGATGGCCATGAGCCAAATTCTTCAAGTGCTTTGGAGTTTGAATTAATTAAATATTGGAAGAATTCAAGAAATATTGATCGTGCAGCTAAGCGCACATTGCTTGGCCCGCACCGGGTAGATTTTTTGGTAACTCATAAACAAAAATCAATGCCAGCGGCGCTTTGCTCAACAGGCGAGCAAAAAGCCTTGCTTATTGGCTTAGTGCTTTCTCATGCAAGATTGGTGAAAAAAATGACAGGCATTACGCCAATTTTATTGCTTGATGAAATTGGGGCGCATCTTGATATAAAAAGACGTGAAGCATTGTTTTTAAGCTTAGATGAGCTTGAAACGCAATGCTTTATGAGTGGCACTGATAAGATATTTTTTTCAGCACTTGGCAAAAAAGCTATGCATCTAAAAATAGATGATGGGCAAATAATTGTTGAGGATTAATAAGTTCTTGGATATCTCCGATGAATTTGCTCAATAGAATTAATAATCTCATCGCTCAATTTAATATCAATACTGGCGATATTAGTTTTAAGTTGCTCGATTGTTGTTGCGCCAATTATTACTGAATTCATAAATGGTTTTGTTAGGCAGTAGGCAAGTGCCATTTGGTTGGGGTCAATATTATTATCCTTTGCTAAATTAACATAGGCACGAACGGCTGGTTCAGTATATTCATTTAAGCGCCAAAAATCACCCGAGATATCGCCACGTGAGCCTTTTGGACAAGCGCCATCAAGATATTTTCCGCTTAAAATTCCAGAAGCTAATGGCGACCAAGCTAATAGGCCAACATTTTCTCGATGGCTTAATTCGGCTAAATCTAAATCATAATTTCGTTGCAATAATGAATATTCATTTTGTATGCTTACAAAGCGTGCTAAATTATGTTTTGTAGCTAGTTCTAGATATTTAGCAGTGCCCCAACAAGTTTCATTTGAAAGCCCAATAGTGCGGATTTTACCCTCTTTAATTAAGTCATTAAGGGTTTCAAGATTTGCGTGCATTTCTTCAATGACCTTGCCCTTATCTTGCTTTGATGGATCATAATCCCATGAATTGTGAAAGTGATAAGCCCCTCGATTTGGCCAATGAAGCTGATAGAGATCGACATAATCTGTTTGCAAGCGTTTTAGGCTTCCCTCAAGCGCTAGGCGAATATTTTTTGGAGTAATTGGCGCGCCATTTCGAACATAATCAAAGCCCGCTCCAGTAATTTTAGTTGCCAAAATCCATTTATCACGTTGCCCAGTTTTTTTGAACCATGTGCCAATATATTTTTCTGTAAGCCCTTGTGTTTCTTGTTTTGGTGGCACAGCGTAAAGCTCGGCCGTATCCATAAAATTAATATCTTTTTCAAGCGCTAATTCTATTTGCTCGTGTGCATCTTGTTCAGAATTTTGCTCGCCCCAAGTCATAGTACCAAGACAAATTTTTGACACCATAATGTCGGAACTACCAAGCGCTTTGAATTTCATGTTATTTTCTCCAAAATATGTGTGAAATAGTATTTCCACTTTATTATCGTACATTTATTGTGGCATAAATTGGTTCTTTTTTATCAGAAATTTCTTGCGGTAGGAGTAACTACCCCTACGAAATTTTGATAAAAATCACGCAATTTTTACTCACAATAAATGCACGATAATAAAGTGGAAATACTATAAATAAAAATATATGATATAAACCTATTTAAGTTTCTTCAAGTCACAAAAGGAAATAACCTATGCGTTTGCTAATTGTTACAGCTTTTTTAGTCTTTCTTGGTGCCTGCTCTCCCACAATTCCACTTTCCCCCGGTCTTAGCGATAGAATGGATGTTGCAGGGGCGCAGTTAAATCGCTCTGATTCTATTGCCATCATTAATCACCTAAGAACAACAAAAGGTGTGGCACGTCTTTCTCTTGATGCTGATCTTAATGAAAAAGCGCAAAAATTAGCTAATCAATATGCTGCAACTGGTGTTAGTCCTAAAAAACCAAAAGGGATTGCGCAAATTCGAACAAGTGCAGGATATGTAAATTTTGCGCAAACATTTTCAGGGTGGCGCAATGAGAAAGTGTCTGAAAAAGTACTAATTGATGCTAATTATAGCAGGGCTGGTATTGGAGTTGCTTATGTAGCTAATTCAAAAAGTGGTACTTATTGGGTGTTATTATTGGCAAGCGGTTCAACGATAGCTGTTGCGCAATGATATGGATATTATTGAAACATGTGGCTATAAATGCCCAATTCCTGTTCTCAAGCTAGAGAAATATTTAGCCAATAAAACTAAGCCAATAGAGGTGAAACTATTGGCTGATGATGGGTTAGCAATTATTGATATTCCGCTATTTTGCAATAAAAATGGATATGTCTGTCAAGTTATCAAGCAACAAGAGAATGTTGTTTTTTTGATAAAAAGCCAATAATTTAGCGGGCAATTTAGTGGGTGATTTGGCGGTTTATGCGGGGCTTTGGAATTGGGGCACTTTTTATTTTCCCCAATGATGTTATTTTTATTGTGGTAGTAATAACTCTATCATTTAGGAAGCTTGGTTGAGAATTAAGACCAAAGGGAAATTCCTTCTCTTGATTAATTACATAATTTCTATTTTGAGAATTACATATAAGTGGTCGCATATTTTTTGCTGTTTGACTAAATTCATTGGCAATATTTGTAATAATTTTATTTGTACTACTAAGCTCGCCAGAAAATCCTTTTAGCAATAATTGCGCTGCCATTTCATTGCGCTCCCTTTCAGAAGAAGCACCAAGAACTATCGCCATTAATGATTTATCATCTCTTTTTGCGGTTGCAATAATATTATAGCCAGCGGCACAAATGAACCCTGTTTTCATGCCATTTGTCCCCCATAGGTTTATAAGTAACCTATTGTAACTTTGCATGATTGTTTCACCCAATTTTATCTCATAAGTTGCAAATATTGAGTTATATTGCGGGTATTTAGCACGAATGGACAGGGCTAAAATAGCCAAATCACGTGCTGTTGTGATTTGTAACTGACTGTGCAAGCCATTTGGATTGGTAAAATTAGTGCCGCTCATACCAAGTTTTTTTGCTGTTTCATTCATTTTTATAATAAAGGCAGCTTGGTTGCCAGAAATTGTTTCCGCGAGTGCAATGGCTACATCATTTGCAGATTTTACATTAACTAAATATAGTGCGTCTTTAAGTGTAATTGCATTGTTGGCTGGTAAAGGACTTCTACTTGGCGGGGCTTTTTTTGCTTGTGCTGAAATAATAACCGGCGTTGATAGTGTAAGTCTGCCATTTTCTATTGCCTCAAATGCAATGTAAAGTGTCATTAGCTTAGTTAAAGATGCAGGATACCATGCAATTCCTGCATTTTTTTCATAAAGCACTTTGCCAGTTCGCATATCTAATAATAATTGTGGTTGCGCTAATATTGGCTGTGAAAATGCCAATAAAAGAAAACTAAAAAACATGAGAATAGAATTTTTTAGGGTTCGCATTTATTAAGACCCCTAAAGGAGTGATGTTGGTACGGGCGGTCGGAATCGAACCGACACTCTGTTAAGAACCAGATTTTGAGTCTGGCGCGTCTACCAGTTCCGCCACGCCCGCAACTGAACTAAGGCGGAATATAATCATTAACATCTTTTCGTCAATCATTATTACTTCATTGACTAGTAATTATTTGCGGTTATAGCATAATCAATTAATTTTGATTATGCTATCAGGGTGCGAACAGCACCCAGCGCTTATGCGCTGCACCCGTGTAGGCCTTGCGGAGCAAGAATAGCCGTGAACGAAATAACTAATATATCTAAAAGAACATTTTTGGAGAAATATATTGTTACGAAAATTATATGATTGGACGATGTCATTAGCTAAATCAAAACAAGCCCCTGTAGCACTTGGGGCAGTTAGTTTTACAGAGAGCTCGTTTTTCCCTATTCCTCCCGATATTTTATTAATCCCGATGGTTGTCGCTAAACCAAAAAATTGGTTTTGGTATGCTGGCCTATGCACCATAATGTCGGTGCTTGGGGCGTTAGTTGGCTATTTTATTGGATATGCGTTGTTTCAAACTATTGGTCAGCCAATTTTAGATTTTTATGGCGCTGAACATTCATTTGATAGATTTGTTGCGTGGTATGATCAATGGGGTGGTTGGGGCATATTTCTTGGGGCGGTTACTCCCTTTCCATATAAAGTTTTAACAATTTTTTCTGGTACAGTGGGTTTTGACCTTATTACCTTCATAATTGTATCGATAATTGGTCGGGCATTTAGGTTTTTCTTAGTTGCAGCGCTGCTATATAAGTTTGGTGAGCCAATTCGTATTTTTATTGAAAAGCGATTGGGGTTAATGTTTATATTATTTTGTGCCCTATTAATTGGCGGCTTTGTAGCAGTGAAATTTATTTTTTAGGATTAGATCAATGAGCGTAAATTCAGTTTCAAAGAATTCATCACGAGCCAATAGTGCTTTTATATTAGGGTTTTTTACTATTTTGGGAGCATGGGCTTTTGAATTATTAGGTGGTTATGTGCCTTGTGAGCTTTGTTTGCAGCAACGTTTGCCCTATTATATTGGCTTGCCGATTTTAGTTTTAATAATTGCTTTTTGGGATAAGATACCAACTGTTTTTCGCATAGTGCTTACTTTAATTGTTGCGGCAATTTTTGCATGGGGCGCTTATATGGGTACATTTCATGCTGGTTTTGAATGGGGGCTTTGGGAGGGACCTATATCTTGTGCAAGCCCTAGTGATGGGGCAAGTCTAAATTTTGATGCTCTTAATGATTTAAGCAATGCGCAAGTTGTGCCATGCGATAAACCACAATTTCGTATGTTTGGAATTAGCTTTGCAGGCTATAATGCCATTATTTCAAGTATTATATTTGTGATTTTGCTTTTATCTGCAAAGGGGCAATATAATAGAATGAAAAAGAATAGTTAGGCTTTATCCTTCAGGCAATATACGATGTGGGGGTCTGTGCCCATCAAGAAAAGTCTTTATGTTTACAAGAACGGTTTCGCCCATTTCGATACGACCTTCAAGTGTAGCTGAGGCCATGTGGGGCGTTAGAAGGACTTTATTATCTTTTGCTAGAGCAAGTAATTTTGGGTTTATGCCGTTCTGATGCTCAAAAACATCTAAGCCAGCACCGCTTAAATGATTTTTTTCAATCATTTCAACTAAAGCATTTTCATCAATTAATTCTGATCGGGATACATTAATTAAAAACGCTCCCTTTTTCATTAATTTAAGGCGCTCCGAATTAATTATTTTTTCGCTCTGTTTGGTCAGTGGAATATGAAGCGATAATATATCAACTTTTTCAATTAGTTGATTAAGGGAAGCAGACCAGTTGGCATTAAGTTGTTCTTCAATTTGGCTTGGGCGGCGGGTGCGAGAATAATAGTGAATATCAAGACCAAAGGCTTTAGCTCTAGTGGCAACAGCTAGGCCAATACGCCCCAAACCAACAATGCCAAGAGACTTCCCCTTTAGTCGTCGCCCTAACATCCAATTTGGTGACCAGCCAGAAAATTGCTTTGTAGCGGTTAGGATTTGTGATCCTTCAACTAAACGACGTGGGATTGATAGCATAAGTGCCATTGCCATATCGGCGGTGTCCTCGCTCATGGTGCTTGGAGTATTGGTTACAACTATTGAACGTTTTGATGCGGCGGCAATATCAATATTGTCAATTCCATTACCAAATTGGGCAATTAGTTTGATGGTTTTTGGTAATTGCTTTATCACATTTTTATTTAGTGGATCAGTAATGGTTGATAATAAAACCGTATGGTTTTTTGCGCTCTTAATAAGTTCTTCTTCGCTTAGAGGTTTGCCATGTTGATTAAATTGCACATTAAATAAGTCATTCATGCGCTCTTCAATTAATTCTGGTAATTTTTGTGTTACAAAAATACTTGCTTCATTTTTTAGCAATATATTTCTTCCTCTTATTTTTACGTTAAGCTTCACATTCTAGAGTAGTTTATAAAAAAGGAACAGCCTTTATGTATCTATCAAACCAAATAATTATTCTTAAAAAAACATCATATAGAATAATTTATGGATTTACTTTAGTTTTATTGCTTGGAATACTTTATTCTAATTTGCCTGCCTATGCGCAAAGCTCAGCTACTGCCATTACAATAGGTAAATCATCAGGACTAAAATTACCTCGTTTTGTTTCAACTCATTCAAAGCCAATAAATATTCGTGTTGGGCCTGGTAAAAAATATGATATTGCTTGGGTGTTTGTAAAATCGGGCGTTCCAGTTGAAGTAATAAATGAATTTGATACTTGGCGAAAAATTCGTGATTCTAAGGGTGCTGAGGGCTGGATACATCAGGCTTTATTATCTAATAAACGCACGGGACGAATAAATATTTCTAATGATGAGCAAATATTTCTTTATGAAAAGTCAATGGAGCAATCAGATGTTTTAGCTAAAATTGGAACATCTTATCCTTTGGTCATTAAGCAATGTGATGGAAATTGGTGCGAAATTATCATTCAATATGAAAATGACAGAAAAAAACAAGTTTCCTTAAATGGATATATTAGACAATCCACAATTTGGGGTGTTTATGAGCAAGAAAAATTTGAATGATTATTGAATTTTTTTAACACGCATAACTACATTTACAGAAGTAATTTCCATTCCTTTTGGAGCTTCTGGTAGGTTTTTTAGCATAACAGAATCTGTTGGAATATCTATTACATGCTGATCATCTTCAACATAAAAATGGTGATGATCTGTTGTATTAGTATCAAAATATGATTTGTTCTTATCAACATGAATTTCACGCAATAGCCCCACTTCAACAAACTGGTTTAAGCTATTATAAATGGTTGCTAGGGAAATTTTATAACCAGTTTTTATTGCTTCATCATGCAATGTTTCAGCGCATACATGGCGATGATCACCAGTAAATAATAATTTTGCTAATGCAGTGCGTTGTTTTGTTGGGCGCAACCCAGCCATACGAAGCACTGCTAATAAGCATGGGCTATTAATTGGTTTATTGCTTGTTGGTTGGCTTAATTGAGAAGAATTACTTTGCATTAAATGGCTTATCTCTATGTTAATTGCAACAGAACATAGTTTGTTGGCGCAATAAACGCAAGGGCAAGTATCAAGGGCAAGTGCAAAGTAACTAGAAAATCTGCTGATGGGGGTTAATTATTGTCAAACCAGCCATTTATTAAATCAACTAAAGTTTGTGGGCGCTCATTATTCACATTATTATCGTTGCCAATATTATTTATTGGATTAGGAAGAGTGTGCGAGCTTGGAAGAGGGGATGGCGATAATCCTTGATGTGCCTTTTGCATAAATTGGCTCCATAATATAGCAGGATAAGAGCTACCTCCAACACCTTTCATTGGTGTGCCATCATCATTACCAATCCAAATGCCTGTAACCATATTTGCGGAATATCCAACAAAAAAGGCGTCCTTAAAACCTTGCGTTGTTCCCGTCTTACCAGCTATTTGCCAGCCAGCTAATTTGGCTTTTTTACCAGTGCCTAAACTTATGGCGCTTGAGAGCATGTCGTTCATCATTGCTACATATTGCAACTCAATTACCCGACCTGGGCCTGCTGGAATATTTTCATAAAGTATTTCGCCGTTCACTGTTTCAATTTTGGTAATTATATTGGCTATCACCCCAATTCCACCATTGGCAAATGGCGCATAGGCGGCGGTTAATTCGAGCAATGATACTTCTTGTGTTCCAAGCGCTATTGAGGGAACGGGTTTAAGGAGAGAAGAAATGCCAAGCCGCATTGCGCTATCAACGACTTTTTGTGCACCAAGATTAATTGCTAAACGAGCAGCAACAGTATTGAGAGAATTAACTAGTGCATCACGCATTGTAACAGCGCCAATATATTCATTGCTATAA
Organism: Devosiaceae bacterium; assembly: GCA_021648585.1. Lineage (GTDB taxonomy): Bacteria > Pseudomonadota > Alphaproteobacteria > Rhizobiales > Devosiaceae > S141-66. Next base: position 24,254 of record JAKISM010000007.1, read on the forward strand.
TTTTTTGGCGACCAGCCCTTATAGGTAAATTGCTCGTCTTGTAAAATACTGTCAGGAGTTAGGCCTGCTTCAAGGCCTGCCAGATAGACAAAAGGCTTAAAGGAAGATCCCGGTTGGCGGCGTGCAGTCACGGCTCGATTATATTGGCTTTGAGCATAATCTGTTCCACCAACTATTGCCCTTATTGTGCCATCTGTATTCATCGCAACCAATGCCCCTTGCGAGAAATTCTTTTCCTCGCCAAATTCTCTAACTACTTCACGAACAATAAACTCGCCATATTTTTGCAAATCCCAATCAATGGTAGTTGTTACAATTACGTCTTGCTCAATGTCGCCAATATAGGATTTCATCAGCGCTTCAACCCAATCGGCAACATAATATTCAGCGCCTACAACTTTGGTGCGAATGCGTTTATTGGGATCAATGGCGGCAGCTTTGGCTTCTGCTTTTGAAATATAACCATCTGCGGCCATTTCATTTAATACGATACGGGCTCGTTTTGCAGCTTTTTCAGGGTTTTTATCGGGAGATAATCTTGAGGGGGCTTTAAGCACACCTGCTAAAATTGCCGCTTCACCGAGCGATAGATTGCGAGCAGATTTACCAAAATAGCGTTGCGTTGCGGCCTCAATTCCCCAAGCGCCTGCGCCATAATATACTCTGTTTAGGTAAAGTTCTAATATATCATTTTTTGAATAGTTATTCTCAAGCCAAATTGCTAACAATGCTTCTTGAATTTTACGAGCAATAGTTTGCTCGGGAGTTAGAAATAGATTTTTGGCAACTTGTTGGGTAATCGTTGAGCCGCCATTGCCACTTAATGGCCCACGCCCTTCGCTTAAATTAATACGCATTGCGCCAAGAATGCCTCTTGGATCAACGCCAAAGTGGGTCATAAAGCGTTTATCTTCAATCGCCATCATGGCAGCTGGCACATAATAGGGTAATTCACGAATTGAAACCGCTTCGCCACCCATTTTGCCACGATTGGATATGAGTTTGCCATTATCTGCAATTATGCGAATATTTGCTGGGCGATCTGGCACGGCCCATGTATCGGAGGAGGGCATTTGCAAAGCAAAATAAATAACGATGCCAATGAGGGCGATGATAGCCCAAATGCCTAAGATAAAACCCCAATAAAGAAAAAACTTAAATAGACCAAAAACACTAAACCCCTTATTCTTGCGCCTATTTATTTTTTTGCTCTTGCCGTTTCGTGAAGTAACCTTATTTCTTTTTGAAACTTTGGCTGTTTTGCGAGTTGGTTTTGTGCCTTTGCGTCTTTTGGACTTGTTCTGCCCAATTCTATCATTTTGTGAAAGTCGTAAATCCATATTATCTCTTTTATTTCGCTATATAAATTTTGGCGAAATTTATGCCTTAGCGCTTAAGGCAGGGGTAAGTCTATCATGTCCATCAATGCTAAATGTGGCTGATATATGAAAATACAAGCGTAAGGTTAATTAAACGTCCAAATTTACCACATTTAGTGCATTATTTTGGATAAATTCACGTCTTGGCTCAACTAAATCACCCATAAGTTGTGAGAAAGTTTCGTTTGCTAAATCGCTTTCTTTTATTTGCACCTGCAAAAGAGTGCGAACATTAGGATCAAGCGTTGTTTCCCATAATTGCTCGGGGTTCATTTCGCCCAAACCCTTATAGCGTTGCAAGCTTACGCCCTTGCGCCCAATGCTTGTAATTTCCTTAAATAAAGATGATGGGCTATAGGTTGGCACTGATATATCTTTACGCTTAAGTGAGCCAACGCCTTTGAATAGGCCGTCAAATTTATTGGTGATGCTTAAGATTTTTCTGGCATCGCTTGAGGCAATAATATTTGCATCAAGTATGTGTACTTCCTCAACCGAGCGAATGGTGCGAGTGAATTTTAGACCTTCAACCTCATCATAAGAGCCCGCCCAACCACGCTCAACTTCATCTGATATTGCATCTAGCCTTTTAGCAATATTATTTGCTAATTCAACGGCTTTACTCTCATCACTAAGCGCATCTTTATTAAATGCTCCAGCAATGGCGGCTTGCTCAACAATAGATCTATTATAGCGATGATTAAGCGCATTAAGAGAGTGGACGAGATCTCGTGCATTTTGCACAATATTAATTAGATCTGAGCCAATATGTTGTGTGCCATCATGTGAGGTAAATAGCGCATCATCTGATCCAGTGATAATCAAATAATCTTCAAGCGCTGTTTCGTCTTTTAGATATTGCTCGGATTGCCCACGCTTAATCTTATAAAGAGGTGGTTGTGCAATATAAAGATGCCCACGCTCAATTAATTCAGGCATTTGCCGATAAAAGAATGTTAGTAATAATGTTCTAATATGAGCGCCATCAACATCGGCATCTGTCATGATAATGATTTTATGATAACGCAATTTATCGGCGTTAAATTCTTCTCGTCCAATGCCTGTGCCAAGCGCGGTTATTAGCGTGCCAATTTGCTCAGAACCTAACATACGATCAAATCTGGCACGTTCAACATTGAGGATTTTACCTCGTAGTGGCAATACGGCTTGTGTTGCTCTATCACGACCCTGCTTGGCCGATCCGCCAGCGCTATCCCCTTCCACAATAAATATTTCAGATTTTGCGGGATCACGTTCTTGGCAATCGGCAAGTTTTCCCGGTAGGGAGGATATTTCTAGCGCTGATTTACGTCGAGTTAATTCTCGGGCTTTTCGTGCCGCCTCTCGTGCCGCGGCAGCTGATGCAACTTTAAGCACAATGTGCTTGGCTTCATTTGGGTGTTCTTCAAACCATTGTGAAAGTTTTTCATTTATGCAGCTTTCAACTACGGGGCGAACTTCTGAGGATACTAATTTATCTTTAGTTTGCGAAGAAAATTTAGGGTCGGGAACTTTAATTGAAAGTACACAAGTTAGACCCTCACGACAATCATCGCCAGTTAGTGAAACTTTTTCTTTTTTTGTAATGCCTGATCTTTCAGCATAGCCATTAACTTGGCGAGTAAGCGCCCCACGTAGGCCTGCTAAATGTGTGCCGCCATCACGTTGTGGGATATTATTGGTAAAGCACAAGACATTTTCATGATAAGAATCATTCCACCACAAAGCGGCTTCAACCACCACATCGTCTTTTTCTGCTTTTATGATTATTGGATCATCAATAAGTGGTGATTTTGATCTATCAAGATAACGTATATAGGCTTCAAGCCCACCTTCATAATAAAGTTCGGTTTCAACTTTTTCTGGGTGGCGCAGGTCTTGCAAAACAATTCTAACACCAGAATTTAGAAAAGCTAATTCACGTAGGCGATGTTCAAGCGTTTTATAATCAAACTCAATCATGGTGAAAGTCTTAGTTGAGGGCATAAAACTAAGTTCAGTGCCAGTTTCTTCCCCAGCATCACCAGTGACTTTTAGTGGCTCGTCTGCCACGCCATGCGTAAAACTTATTTCGTGAGTTTTTCCAGAGCGTTTAATTTTTAATTTTAACCAAGCAGAAAGCGCATTAACAACTGATACGCCAACTCCGTGCAAACCACCTGAAACCTTATATGAATTTGAATCAAATTTACCACCAGCATGAAGTTGTGTCATAATAACTTCGGCAGCGGAAATGCCTTCTTCTTTATGAATATCGGTGGGGATTCCACGTCCATTATCTATTACGGTAACTGAGCCATCGGGGTTTAGCGTAACATTAACCATATCAGCATGCCCTGCTAATGCTTCATCAATGGCATTATCGAGCACTTCATAGACCATGTGGTGCAGACCAGAGCCATCGTCTGTGTCGCCAATATACATACCAGGGCGTTTTCTTACTGCATCTAAGCCTTTGAGAACTTTAATAGAATCAGCGCCATATTCTTCAATAGCAGCTTTTTTTTCGTCAGACATTTTTTCTCGAATCAATATTGGTTTATTACTCATCTTTTCTAGCTTATTTATAGGATAATTCAAAGCTTGTGTTTAGAGTTAAATTAATATGTTTTGAGGCTAGATTATTTGCCATTTTTGGCTAATAAGCAGAAAATATAGCTATTTGCTTATTCATTAGTTAATGAAGTTCTAGTTTGGGTTGAATGAAACTGTAGTTTGTGTCATTTAGCGCATCAAGTTAAATATTACACTATTATGATATGTTATTTTTAGGAAAGAAATTGTGGCACGATTAGTCATGAAATTTGGTGGTACTTCGGTTGCTGATATGAAAAGCATCCGCCAAGCGGCAAAACACGTTAAGCGTGAAATTGACGCAGGGCATGAAATTTGTGTTGTAGTTTCGGCAATGGCTGGAACTACCAATAAATTAATTGAATTTTGCCATGACGCATCAAATATACATGATGCACGTGAATATGATGCTATTGTTGCATCGGGCGAGCAGGTGAGCGCTGGGCTTATGTCTATCGTATTAAGTGAAATGGGCATAAAGGCTCGTTCTTTTGCTGGTTGGCAAGTGCCAATTAAAACTGATGATGCGCACGGGGCGGCAAGAATTATTGAAATAGATCCTGATAATTTACTGAATTGTATGGCTGAAAATATAGTTTGTGTTATAACTGGGTTTCAAGGAGTTGCGCCCTCTTTAAGGGTTACAACTCTTGGGCGTGGTGGCTCTGATACTTCTGCGGTGGCTATTGCGGCCGCAATAAAAGCTGATCGTTGTGATATTTATACTGATGTGGATGGTGTTTATACTAGCGATCCACGTATAGTGCAAAAAGCGCAAAGATTGGCAAAAATATCATTTGAGGAAATGCTTGAAATGGCCTCGCTTGGGGCAAAAGTATTGCAAACTCGCTCGGTTGAATTGGCAATGGCGCATAAGGTTCGCCTTTGCGTGCGTTCAACATTTGATGGCCATGATTATGAGCAAGATAATTCGAATGATCAGGTTTTTGGAACTTTGGTATGTGATGAGGATGAAATAATGGAAAAGCAAGTAGTTTCGGGTGTTACAATGGTTAAAGGGGAGGCAAAAATCACTTTGCGTGGTGTTAAAGATCACCCCGGTGTTGCTGCTGCGGTTTTTGGCGCACTTGCTGATGAGCGCATTATTGTTGATATGATTGTGCAAAATGTTTCTGATGATGGTCGCTCAACCGATATAACTTTTACTGTGCCAAATAGTGAATATGACAAAGCGATGCAGGCGTTAGAATCTACTAGTAACCGTTTTGAATATGATGATATTTCAGGTTCAAAAGGCAGTGCAAAAATTTCAGTAATAGGTGTTGGTATGCGTTCGCACGCAGGTGTTGCTTCTTCAATGTTTAATGCTTTGGCTGATAAAAAAATCAATATTCAACTTATCACTACTTCTGAGATTAAAACCTCTGTTTTAATTGAAGAAGAATATGGCGAGTTAGCAGTGCGTGCGCTACATACTCATTATGGCCTAGATAAAAATAATTAGCGCAAATCCATTTGACAATATAATTTGAGCAAAATTAAACCTTATAAAGGTCATCTATAATATTTCCTAAGAGGGGGAGCAATGCCACTAACATCTGGTAGTCCACGAATTTTACTAAGGCAATTACGCGAAACATTGGCTGAGCCTTTAGGTTCACAAGAGCGCTTGGATAAAATTGTTGATGTTATTGCATTAAATATGGGCGCTAATGTTTGCTCATTTTATGTATTGCGTGATGATAGTGAATTAGAATTGTTTGCAACGCATGGCTTAAAGCGTGAAGCGATACACGTTACCACGCTTCGGCTTGGTGAGGGCTTGGTTGGTATAATTGGTGCTGATGCAAAAATGCGCAATTTAGATGATGTAACAAAGCACCCTTCCTTTGCTTATCGTCCTGAAACTGGAGAAGATAGGTTTAATGCTTTTCTTGGTGTGCCTGTTTTACGGGCTGGGCAAATGCTTGGTGTTTTGGTGGTGCAAAATAGTGAAAAACGCATTTATAGTGAAGACGAAACTGAAGCTATGCTAACTAGCGCTACTATTTTAGCGGAAATGTTATCTACTTCTGAATTTGAAAGCCTAATAAAACCCGGATCTGATATTGATTTACGCCGTGCTCGTACTATTGAGGGGGTTGGATTTTCTCAAGGCATTGCCATTGGGCAAGTTGTTTTGCACGACCCTAGAGTTGTCGTAACAAACTTTGTTGCTGATAATATTGATTTTGAATTAGAGCGCTTAAATAGGGCATTACGCTCTATGCGCATGTCGATAGATGATATCTTAAATCGCTCAGACATGCAGATTTCTTCAACCCATAGAGATATTTTGGAAAGCTATCGCATGTTTGCTCATGATCGTGGTTGGGAAAAGCGAATTCAAGAAGCGATTAAAGGCGGATTAACGGCAGAAGCTGGTGTTGAGAGGGTGCAAAATGATACTCGAGCAAGAATGTTACGCCAATCAGATCTTTATATTCGTGAGCGCCTACATGATTTAGATGATTTGGCTAATCGCTTATTGCGCACGCTTACGGATAATTCTGCTTCTTTGGGCTTAGTTGAGTTGCCGAAAAATGCAATTATTATTTCACGTTCTATGGGCCCTGCTGAGTTGCTTGAATATGACAAAAGTAAATTAGTAGGCGTTGTTTTAGAAGAAGGAGCTGCAACCTCTCATGTTGCAATTGTTGCGCGCTCGCTTGGTTTAGTTGCAATTGGGGGGGCAGACCCTGCGGTTTCTATATGTGAAAATGGCGATGAAATTATTGTTGATGGCAAGGTTGGGGTAGTGCATTTGCGCCCCAATGCTGAAGTTAAATCGGTTTATATCGACAAACAAAAACTATCAAGCGAACGTTTAGCTCATTATGCCTCATTGCGTGACAAACCCTCAATTACAAAAGATGGCATTAAAATAACCCTGCTTCATAATTCGGGGCTTTTAAGCGATATGAAATCGTTAGAGGAAACAGGAGCTGAAGGAATTGGACTATTTCGCACCGAATTACAATTTATGATTGCTTCTAAATTACCAAGATTATCTGAACAAGTTGAGCTTTATAAAAAGGCAATGGATAATGCAGGCGATAAACCTGTTGTATTTCGTCTTCTTGATATTGGGGGCGATAAAGTTGTGCCTTATATGCGTTCAGCGCTTGAAGAAAATCCAGCAATGGGTTGGCGCTCGCTTCGCCTTGCGCTTGATAGACCGGGTTTGTTACGCACTCAAATTAGGGCGCTTTTAAAAGCGGCAAACGGGCGAGAACTTAAAATATTAGTGCCGATGGTTACTGAAACATCTGAATTTTGCAAAACACGTGAAGTTGTAAAAAAAGAGCTTTTACGCTTAGGGCGAATGGGTGGTAGGGTTCCATCAAAAATTGAACTTGGCGCAATGATTGAAGTGCCATCATTATTGTTTGAACTTGATATTTTATTGCCGCAAGTTGATTTTATTTCAATTGGCTCAAACGATTTGGTGCAGTTTTTAACCGCAACTGATAGGGCAAACCCAAGGGTTGCAACCAATTATGACGCAATTGCCCTGCCGCGCTTAAGGGCGTTTGAACTTATTGTAAAAGCAGCAAAAAAGTATAATATGCCCGTTACTATGTGTGGTGAATTAGCATCAGACCCACTTGAAGCATTAGCACTAATGGCAATTGGCATGACTTCACTTTCTATGGGGGCGGCTTCAATTGGGCCAATAAAAGAAATGATTTTATCGCTTGAATTAGAACCAGTAAAAGAGCTTATTGAGCAAGCGCTTAAAGAAAATACAATTTCCATGCCAATTCGTGAGCTTTTAACAAATTACGTGCAAAGCCAAAATTTAATGGTTAAAGAATAAACTATCTTATTAAAATCTATTTTGAAAGCTGCTTAAAAAAATGGCAAAATTACCAAATGAAAAACTAACAGCCCTTGATAATAGGTTTGTATCAGTTGAAGAACAAATGGCAGCAAGTCCAAACCCTGAAGAATATGTAGCATTAGCAAAAGAACATTCAGACCTTAGCCCGATTGTAGAAAAAATTCGCGAGTTTCGCCAAGTTGAAAGCGATTTAGCAGGTGCCAAAGAATTGCTTAATTCTGAAGATAAAGAAATGGCTGAAATGGCATATCAGGAAGTTTCAGAATTAGGTGAAAAAATTGAGAAACTCACCCATGAAATCAGGTTGGTTTTATTACCAAAAGATGCAGCAGATAATCGCTCGGTTATTTTAGAATTACGCGCTGGCACTGGCGGTGATGAAGCTGCACTTTTTGTTGGAGATTTATTTCGTATGTATTCTCGTTATGCTGAATTAAACCGCTGGAAAGTTAGCGTCTTAACTCAAAATGAAGGTGATATGGGGGGTTTTAAAGAAGCCACATTAAATATTTCTGGCTCGGGGGTTTATTCTAAGTTTAAATTTGAAAGCGGAGTGCATAGAGTGCAACGTGTGCCAGATACAGAAACTCAAGGGCGCATTCATACCTCTGCTGCAACAGTTGCGGTGCTTCCTGAAGTTGAAGATATAGACATTGAAATAAAAACCGAAGATATTCGCATTGATACAATGCGTGCATCTGGAGCTGGTGGGCAGCATGTTAACACAACAGATAGTGCAGTGCGCATAACCCACATTCCAAGTGGCATTGTTGTTGTAGCATCTGAAAAAAGCCAACATCAAAACCGTGCAACAGTGATGAAAGTTCTACGCGCTAGGCTTTATGAAGCAGAGCGAGAAAAACGCGACACAGAGCGCGCAGATACACGGCGCGATCAAGTTGGCTCTGGCGATAGAAGTGGGCGTATTCGTACCTATAATTTCCCCCAAGGGCGAGTAACAGATCATCGAATAAATCTTACACTTTATAAACTTGATAAAGTTTTAGAGGGTGAAGCACTTGATGAAATTATTTCGTCACTAATAACTGAAAATCAAGCCGCACAATTAGCAGCCATGGACGAAGAATAATTGCAATTTAATGTTGGGCAAATTTGGCGAGAAGCAAAAAAACAACTTGAAAAAGCTGATATAAAAACTGCATCACTTGATGCAAAAATTTTGACAGAATTTGCATTTGATTTTTCTGGGTTAGATTTAGTTTTAAAAGAAAAAGAAAAAGCAAATAAAAAACAAACTGAAAAATTAAATCAATACATTTCACGTCGAATAAATGGTGAGCCTGTAGCAAAAATAATTGGAAAAAAAGAATTTTATTCGCTTGATTTTATCTTAAATGAAGCAACCCTAGTGCCACGCCCTGAAAGCGAATTATTGACTGATTTAGCGCTAGAGCATCTTAAAAAAAATCCTGTTCTTCAAATATTAGAACTTGGGGTTGGCTCGGGCTGTATCATCATTTCAATTTTAAAAAACGCATTAAAAGCAAAAGCAATTGGAATAGATTTAAGCGAACAAGCTTTATCAATAGCTAAAAAAAATGCTGTTTTAAATGGAGTTGAAAACCAAGTTAACTTTATTCAAGGCTCTTGGTTTGAGCCACTGAAAAACAATGAAAAATTTGATATTATTATCTCTAACCCACCATATATAAAAAGTAAGGAAATTG